>CAYVJP010000041.1:0-15446 GCA_964451745.1 uncultured Anaerolineaceae bacterium
GATGTGCTTGCTGCTCATGACGTCGTAGGCGCCGCCGTAGGCCTTGCGCGTGATGACCGTGATCTTTGGGACCGTCGCCTCGCAATAGGCATACAGCAGCTTGGCGCCGTGCTTGATGATCCCGCCATGCTCCTGGCTGACGCCGGGGAGGAACCCGGGAACGTCGACGAACGTGACCAAGGGCACGTTGAAGCAGTCGCAGGTGCGCACGAAGCGGGCGGCCTTGACCGATGCGTCGATGTCCAGGGCGCCGGCCAGGACCGCCGGTTGCTGCGCGACGATCCCGACGCTGCGACCGCCGAGTCGCGCAAATCCGATGATGATGTTCGACGCCCAGCCCGGCTGGATCTCTAGGAACGCCCCGTCGTCGGTGACTCGCTTGATCACGTCATGCATGTCGTACGGGCGCGATGGATCGTCGGGCACGACGTGATCCAGTTCGACATCCATCCGGTCCGCTGGATCGCGCGCTGCCACCCTGGGGGCGTCGGCCAGGTTGTTCTGTGGGAGATGGGCGAGGATCCGGCGCACCCCGTCGAGGGCATCCGACTCGTCACGGGCGGCCAGATGCGCGACACCGCTCTTCGTCGTATGCGTGACCGCTCCGCCAAGGAACTCCGAATCGACCGCTTCGTGGGTGACGGCCTTCACCACATTGGGGCCGGTGACGAACATGTAGCTCGAGCGCTCCACCATGATCGTGAAGTCGGTCATCGCCGGCGAATACACCGCTCCCCCGGCGCAGGGACCCATGATCACCGAGATCTGCGGGATGACGCCGGATGCCAGGACGTTGCGCAGGAAGATGTCGGCATAGCCGCCGAGCGACTCGACGCCCTCCTGGATCCGGGCGCCGCCGGAGTCGTTGAGCCCGATGACCGGGGCACCGACCTTCATCGCCAGATCCATGATCTTGCAGATCTTCTCGGCGTAGGCCTCGGACAGCGATCCGCCGAAGACGGTGAAATCCTGGCTGAAGACGAACACCAGACGGCCATCGATCGTGCCGTGCCCGGTGACGACGCCGTCACCGAGGACGTGCTGCTCACCAAGGCCGAACTCGGTCGACCGATGCGTGACGAAGGCATCCATCTCCACGAAGGAGCCCGGGTCGAGGAGGAGATCGAGGCGCTCGCGCGCCGTCAACTTGCCCCAGGTGTGCTGTCGTTCCACGCGAACCGGACCGCCACCGAGGAACGATTCTTCGCGCATGCGCTCCAGTCGAGCCAGGCGCTCCTCATTCGTGGGCAACCGCAGGTTCCTCCCGTGACGCGTCTTTGCGCAAGGACAGCAACCATCATAGACGCGCCCGTCGGGCATCCAAGGGTCCGCTGGCATGGTTCGGGCGGGCCGAAGGACGTCCCCGACCCGACGCCGACCGTCGCTGGATATCCACAAAAACGGTGAACAACTCCCGTCTGCTGTGGATAACCCGGGTGTCCGCGATGGTTGCGGCTGGAGTAGCATGACCCGCACTTCCCGCGTCCGGCCACGATTCGAGGTGATGCCCAGGTGACCAATGTGATCGCGATCGCCAACCAGAAGGGCGGCGTCGGCAAGACGACGACGGCGATCAACCTGGCGGGCGCCCTCGCCGAGAACGGCCTTCGCGTTCTGTGCATCGACATGGATCCGCAGGCGAATCTGACCGCCGGCCTTGGGATCAACCTCAACACGGTCGATCGCTCGATGGCCGACGTCCTCGCGGACGGGCGGTCCTCGCTGAGCGAGGTCATCATCAAGACCGAGAGCGAGGGCATCGATGTCGCCCCCGCCCATATCGATCTCGCATCGACGGAAGGCGAGTTGTTCACCGCCCTCGGCCGGGAGCAGATCCTGCGCGAGGCGCTCGAGAACGAGATCGACGGCTACGACTACGTGATCATCGACTGCCCGCCAAACCTCGGGTTGCTGACCGTCAACGGTCTCGTCGCCGCGACCGGCGTGATCATCCCGGTGCAGACGCAGTACTACGCCATGAAGGGCCTGACGAACCTCGTCAAGGTCATCAACGCGATCCGGCTCAAGCTCAATCGCGACCTCAAGATCCTTGGACTCCTGCCCACGTTCTACGACGGGCGGACGAACCTGGCCAAGGACATGCTCGACGAGTTGCGCGTGGTCGGCGATCACCACGTGTTCAGCAGCATCGTGCGCAATACCGTGAAGCTCGGCGAGGCCCCACTGGTCGGTCGGCCGATCACGTCGTATGCCAGCAACACCGAGGCCGCGCGGACGTATCGCGAGCTGGCCCGGGAGGTGGTGGAACTTGGCGCGAACTGATTTCCGGGCCGCGGCCGCGCGCCGCCTGTCCGAGGAGCGCGAGCTCTCCCCCGCGATCGTCAGCCTGCTCTCGCCCGACAGTCCCACGCGCAGCGTCGGCGTCCGCATCGTGCCGGTCGACCATATCGAGTCGAATCCGCAGCAGCCCAGGCTCGCCTTCAATCAGGACACGCTCGATGAGCTCACCGCGTCGGTGCGCGAGCACGGCGTCCTTCAACCGATCCTCGTTCGACCCATCGGGCCGAACCGCTATCAGCTGGTCGCCGGGGAGCGGCGCTGGCGCGCGTCCCGCCAGGCTGGCCTCGAATCGATCCCGGCGCTGATCGAGGATATCGACGACGACACGGCGCTCGAGATCTCCATCATCGAGAACCTCCAGCGCGAGGACATCTCACCGCTGGACGAAGCCGCGATGTACGACCGGATGGTGCGTGACCACGGGTACAGCATCCGGAAGCTCGCGGACAAGCTGGGCAAGGACAAGGGCTACCTCGAGAACCGCCTTCGCCTCGCGGATGCTCCTCCGGAGGTCCGTGAGCTGGTGTCCTTGCGCAAAGACACGCTGTCGCATGCCTACGAGCTCATGAAGGTCGAGGACCCGCGCAAGCGACGGCGGCTCGCGGAGCAGGTGGCGAATGGCGAGCTCACCCTCATCAAGCTCCGCGACAAGATCGAGGGCCGTCGGACGCGGACGCCCAAGGCGGACCAAGGGACCGTTGCCGAGCCATCGGACGACGGCGAGGGATCGGTCGAGCCCGAGGCCCAGGCCCAGGAGGTCGCCGCAACGCCCCCCTCGACGCCGGGCATCGCCACCCGCGACCTGACCGACGATTCGTTGATCAATGCCAAGGACGCCCTCGCCGAGGCCCTCGATGACCTCGTGGGTGTGCTGCGCAGTCCCGACGTCGTCCGGGCCATCCCGGACGTCGACCGCTCGAACCTCGCCAAATACCTGACGATCGCCAAGCTTCGGCTGGAGAACGCGATCGCGATCGTCCGGTCCGGCGATCCCGGCGACTGACGACCCGCGTCAGGCGACCGCCGCGAGCCAGCCGATCGCGGCGAGGCCGGCGCCCACCGCCTGGATCTCCCACGCGCGCCCGGAGACGCGGCGGACGGTCGGTCGGGCCAAGGCGGTGCCGGCCGCGATGATCCCGAGCCCGAGGGCCACGACGCCGACCGCCGACCCGGGGGTCGCACCATCCCCACCCAGCACGACGAGCGAGCCCAGGGCCAGGGCCGCCGTGAGCGACCACAGGGCGATCAGCGTCCACCACGCCCGGCGGGCGCCCAGAGCCGTGGCGACGGTCGTAGTGCCGGAATCGATGTCCTGGGGGAGGTCCGCCAAGGCATTCCCGACGGCCACGGCTCCCCCGGCGACGGCCGCCATCGGCACGAGGGCGACGAACCAGTCGGGAACGGTTCCGGCGGCGCCGTACCAGCCGAACACCGGCAGGAGCGGGATCCCGAGGGCGAACGGCACCCACGACCACGGGGTTCCCTTGGCCAGGAGGTCGTAGGCGTAGCCGATGGCGAGCCCGATGGCCGCCAGCACGACCAGGCCGACGCCGCTGGGAGCCGCCAACGCGAGCCCGACCACCGCGGCGACGACGACCACCAGCCGCGCCGTAGCGGGCCGGACCAACCCGGCCGGGATGGGCTTGGCGGGCTTCCACCCGGCGTCGATCGGGGCGTCGCGGAGGTCGTTGAGGGCGCCGATGGACGCCTGGAGGGCGGTCATGGAGAGCCCGAGTCGAGCCGCTGTCGCGGGATCCGCGCCGGCTACGAGCGCGGTGCCGGCGACGACGAGCCCATCGAGGACCGACGGGAACGGGTGGACGAGGCGGACCAGGCCGATCAGGCGGTCTCCCGCCCCATCAGACGTAGACGAGTTCCCCGAAGTTGGCCACGAGGTAGTCGATCAGGTCCTGGCGACCATCGGGTGACGTCGTCCGGAGGCCCGGGACGAGCGCGTGGAGGGCGACGGCCGGCACGATGAGCTTGCCCGTGGCGTCGCGCCCGACGATGGCCGGCGGCCCGCCGCCGGATGCGAACACCCGTTCGAAATCGCGCTCGCTCAGCTTGGCGGATGCCCGGAGATCGTCGATGACCCGGGTCACCCCCCGACGCTTGGCCACGTCGCGCATCAGCTCGGCAGCCCACGCGTCGATCTGCTCGTCGCTCTGCTCGCCGAGGCGCGCCCTGTACTCCGCCGGGTCGGCCGACAGACCGGTGCCTGCCACGGTCCCTCCTGCTGTGATGACGTCGGTCCGAGTATGCCAGACCGCTGCGGTCAGGCGCCGGTCGGCGGGTCGGCGGCGGCATCGGGGGCCGGCGTGGACGCGGCCAGCGCGGCGGCGGTCGCGGCCTCCCGGGACCCTTCGGGCCAGTCGTTGAAGCGCTCGGTCAGCCATCGACCGACCCGCCCCGGCGGCGCGACCGCCGGGGCATCGGCGATGAGCGCGAGGAGGGCGGCGCGCAACGTCTCCGAGGTCGCCCCGATGGCGGCGCGATCGGGCCTGCCCTCCCCCACGATCGGTGCCCCGACCCGCACGCGGACCCGGCCACCGAACCGGAGCCAGCTCGTGCCGTTGATCGCGATCGGCACGAGCGGGACGCGCGATCGGAGCGCGAAGTACGCCGGGCCTTCGTTGAGGGGCTGGAGCGCCGACTCGAGCGGTCCGATGCGACCCTCGCCAGCGATCGCGACGACGCCGCCGGTGTCGAGCACGGCAGCAACGTGCCGGGTCGCTTCGATGAGATCGTTCTTGCCGGGCTTGTACGGGATGGTGGTCCCCGTCCAGTGCATCAGCCGGTTGCGCCCTCCGACGCCCATGTCCTCTTCCTTCGGGCCGAAGAAGAACAGCCGCGGGCGGAACGGCAGGATGGCCATGAGCACGAATGGATCGGCCCACGAGAGGTGGTTGAAGCAGTAGATGGCCGGACCGGGCGGGAGGTGCTCGCGACCCTCGAAGCGCACGCGGACCCAGGCCCTGGTGAGTGCGAAGACGACGATCCGGGACAGCCAGTACCGGAACGTGCGTCGGAGCGGGTGGATGGGCGGCCCGGGCAGCACTCGTCGTGCGACGGCGCGAGCCTTGGTCAACGCGCCGGCTCCCCGGACGGTCGGGGCGACACGGCGGCCGGGTCGAGATCGGCCAGGCGGTCCAGGACGAGATCGGCGAGCTCGTGGGTGCCCGGGGCCGGTGGGACGGCCGCGTTCGGCACGAGGATGACCGTCATGCCGGCCGCGCGTCCGGCGCGCACCCCGTTGTGCGAGTCCTCCACGACCAGGCACGTCGTCGGATCGACGCCCAGCCGCCGAGCCGCCTCGAGGTAGACGTCCGGCGCCGGCTTCCCGTGGGCGACCTCGTCGGACGAGACCACGACGTCGAAGATGTCCGTGAGACCCGTCGCGGCCAGGGAGGCGGCGATGACATCGTGGTGCGCCGACGACGCGACGGCCACCCGCCGGGACTGGGCGATGCGCTGCGCGGCGTCGGTCGCGCCCTCGATGACCGGGGCGCCCTCGCGTCGATACCGCTCGACGACGCCGTCGACGATCGCGCGCTCGATCGCTTCGGGTGGGAGGTCGAGGTCGAGCCGGTCGCGCATGATCCTCGACCAGGCGGCTGAGTTGGCACCCATCACGGCCGCACGATCGCCCGTGTCCCAGGTCCGACCGTGGTCCGTGGCGAACTCGCGACGCACCTCGTCCCACCAGATCTCCGAGTCCACGAGCACGCCGTCGAGATCGAAGATGACCGGCCCGTCCAGGTCAGGTCCCCGGTGGTGGTGGCAGCTGCGGCACCGGCGCCGGTGCCTTGCGAGCGGGCGCCTTGGCCCTCGCTTTCGCCCGGGTCGATCGGCCCGTCGAACGGGCCACGACCACGGTCCGACCATCGATCGCGGCGAAGAGCTCGAGCGCGAACGCGGCGATCGCGTCCGCGTCCGCATCGGAACCCTTGAGGATCTGGTTCTCGACCTGGAAGCTCAGCAGGCGATGGCCACTGGCCACCTCCATCGCGAGCTCGCCGACCTGGACCCGGTTCCAGCGCACGAGCTTGCCGGATGCGCGGGGACCTTCCTGGGGGACGTTGACGCGCACGTTGACCTGGAGGAGTCCGGCCTCGGTGGGGACGAGGATCACGTAGCGCATCGACGGGTCGTCGCCCCAGATCACCCAGCACATGGGGTCGTCGGAGGCACCCATGGCCGTCACGAGCGGCTCGATCACGGCGACCACCTTGGAGGTCATCGAGTCGCGGTGCGGCGTTCGTCCTCGCCAATCGCTGAGGCGCATCTCATCATCCTCGTGGGCGCGAGGCTCTGGGTGCCTCGCGACACTTCCGCGAGGCTAGCACACGGGCGTTCCCGGCACGGAGGCTGCGCGGTGGGCGTGTCCCACCCCTACGATGCACCGATGGATGCGACCATCGTCCCGCAGGTCGCGGTGCTCGCCGGCTTCGGCATCGCGGTCGGCCTGTGGCTGCTCGTTCGGGGCATGGGTGGGTTCCGGACGGCCACCCGGATCGGCGACACGAGCACCTCCGCGATCGCGTCGCTGGCGGCCGGTGAGGTCCGCGTCAGCGGTGTCGTCGAACCGGCGGACGTGACCCTCATCTCGCCGCTCCAGAGCGCGCCGTGCGTCTACTACCGCTCCACGATCCGCGGCGACGACGACATGACGGCCGCGACGGCCGACCTCTCCGAGGAACGGGCGGTCGGGTTCCGCGTGCGCGACGCCGGCGGCGACATCCGCGTCTTTCCCCGTGGCGCACGCTGGGATGCACCGGTCCGTTTCCGTGACCGGACCGGGTCCTTCGGGGACGAGCCGCCCGGACTGGCGATCCGGACGGGCAGCGCGGTCGCCACGGCAGAGCCCGATCGGGAAGCGGCCATCGCCGCCCTGCTCTCGCTTCGGCCGGTCGCACCCGACGGGATCCACCCCTTGCTGCGGACGAGCGCGCATCGCGGCGGACGACGGTACGAGGAGGCACGCCTCGAGGTCGGGGACGCCGTGACCGTGGTCGGTCGGGCGATGCCGTTCTCGGATCTGGCGGATCCCGCCGAAGCCGATGTCGCGCTGGGTTCCGACCTCGCCCCCGACGATCCCGAGGTCACGGCCAACATCGCCGAGGCGCGCGCCGCGGGGATCCTGCTGGCCGACCCGGACGAGGCATGGGGCAACGCCGCCATCCCAGGATTCGGGATCGGACGGCCGACCCGCGAACCGGAGCTCGATCCCGCTGCGCACCGCCCGGCCCTGGCGACGAGCGACGAAGCCGCCCACGTGGAGCGCACCTTCACCATCGCCCCCGAGACGCTCGTGATCGCGGCCGCGCCCGACGTCCCACTCCTCATCGTCCACGGAGCCCCAGGCGCCGCGGTCGAGCGGCATCAGGACAGGTTCATCACGGGGCTCCTGGGGGCGGTCATCGCGATCGTGTCCGCGATCGTCCTCGCCATCACGCTCGGAGGAGGGTTCAGGACGTGACGCCGGAGTCATATGCCGCGGCGTTCGCGGTCGGGCTGCTCATCGCCATCCTCGCGTTCATCGTGGTAACAAGCTACAACGCTGTCATGGCACTCCGGCAGCGGATCGACAAGGCCTGGGCCAACATCGATGTCGCGCTCAAGCAGCGCCACGATCAGCTTCCCGCCCTGGTGTCGGCGGTGCGCGGCCTCATGTCGTTCGAGCAGGACGTGCTGGGCGAGGTGACCCGTGCCCGGGCGGCCTACTCCCCCACCGAGCCCATCCCCGAGATGGCCGCGCATGCCGACGCGACGACGGCGGCCGTTCGCTCCCTCCTCGCGGTCGTCGAGGCCTACCCGGACCTGACCTCGCACCAGAACGTGCTCGATCTGCAGGACGAGATCGAACGCCTCGAATCGATGATCGCCGACCGTCGGGAGCTCTACAACGACCAGGTCTACCGGTACAACACCAGGATCTCGACGGTCCCGACGAACGCGCTCGCGTGGGTCTTCGGCTGGACGCCACGCGAGTTCTTCGCGGCCGAGCCCGCCACCGCGACCCCGCCGGAGACGGCCCTGTGAGCGACCCGGCACCCGAGCGCCAGATCTACCTCGTGCGCCACGGCGAGACCGATTGGGCGCGCCTGGGCCGGCACACCGGGCGCACCGACATCCCGCTGACCGACACCGGGCGGGAGCAGGCAGTCGCCCTCGGTCGGCGTCTGGCCGGCCACCGGTTCGCGATGGTACGAACCAGCCCGCTGTCGCGCGCCGCGGAGACGGCCGCCATCGCCGGCTACCCCGATGCGACCCGCGATCCAGACCTGGAGGAATGGGACTACGGCGCGCTGGAGGGCCGGACCACGGCCGAGATCCGTGCCGAGCTCGACGATTGGACGATCTGGACCGGGCCGTGGCCCGCGGGCGAGGACATCGACGTCGTCGCCGCGCGCGCGGACCGCGTCCTGGAACGGTGCCTGGACCCACGCGTGGATGGCGACATCCTCCTGTTCGCGCACGGCCACCTGCTCCGCGTCCTCGCCGCCCGCTGGCTTCGCCAGCCGCCGACCTCAGGGTCGCTGTTCGCCCTCGGGACCGCCACGATCGGGATCCTGGGCTGGGATCGCGCCAACCCGGTCATCGAGACCTGGAACGAGGCCTGCCACCTCGCTGGATGACCCCGGCGCGGATGACCCGGCCGGATGGGCCCCACGACGTGACCTTTGACCCTATTGCCACGACCGAACCGGGCCGACCCTGAACCGGAAAGGTGGCCCACCCATGACGATGACCGTACGGGACGTGATGACCGCGCCCGTGTTCTCCGTGACTCCCTCGACACCGCTCAAGGACGTCGCCCGCCTGCTCGTCGAGCACCGCATCAGCGGTGTCCCCGTCGTCGATGAGCGCGGCGTCGTCGTCGGCGTCGTGTCCGAGGCCGATCTCCTCCTCAAGGAAGGCGGCCACGACATCGCCCGCCGTCGTTGGTTCGGCCGCTTCCTCGGCGAGACGCGGGAGAGTCGGACGCGCCAGGCCAAGATCGGCGCCATCACCGCCGGTGCGGCGATGACCAGCCCGGCCGCGACGATCGAGGCGGGTCGGTCCACGACCGCGGCCGCCACGCTGATGGTGGATCGCGACGTGAACCGATTGCCCGTCGTGGACGGTGGCGCGCTCGTCGGGATCGTGTCGCGTGCCGATCTCGTACGGGCGTTCGTCCGCACCGACGTGCAGCTCGCCGAGACGATCCGTCACGACGTCCTGCTGCGGGTGCTGTGGCTCGATCCGTCCACGTTCGACGTCGACGTCGAGAACGGCGTCGCGACGATCGCTGGGCGCGTCGATCGCCGCTCCACCGCCGATATGATCGAGCGAGCCGTCCGCACGGTTCCCGGCATCGTGGACGTGGTCTGCGCGGTCACCTGGAGCGTCGAGGACGACAACGTCCACCCGACGACCAGCGACCCGGTCTTTCCGTTCGGGCCGCGCTGATCAGGCCGCGCTGACCGAGCCTCCCGGAGCAGGCCGCTCCGGAATAGGCCACGGCGTCAACCCGCGGCGTCGGCCCTCGGCTCCAGGATGACGACCGCGGTCGACGTCCGGCGGACGGCGTAGCCATCGACGTCGTCACCGAGATCACGCCAGTGCGCCCAGAGTCGATCGTGTTCCTCGCCGGCCGTTGCCGCCCGGGCACGAACGGCGCGCGTCCCGTCCTTGAGACGGACGGTCGCGTCCGGATGGGCCAACAGGTTGAGCCACCAGGCCGGCTCACCCTCGGCCCAGCCGTTCATGGCCATCGTCACGAGATTCGGGCCGTCCTCGTAGTACCCGAGGATCGCCACCCGCTCCTTGCCTGTCTTGCGCCCCACCGTCGTGAGGAGCATCGTCCCCCACCGACCGGTCTTGGGCTTCCACAGGCCGCGCCGTCCACCGGTGACCCGATACATGGCGCGGTGGAGGAGCCAGGCGCTGCGCACGACCCAGCGCGGCGGGAGGCGGGGTGCACGCTTGGTGCCGGCGGTCGGGGTCGTGGTCATGGCTGGTCCTCCTGGATCCTGTGGTACGCTGCCGGCGCCATTACGGTGTAAGGGTCGGGTTGCTCAGAACAGTAGTCCATACACCGTAAGGATGTCAAGAGGTTCCGCGACGCATGGCGATCGGTGACCAGGTCTCGACGAACGGCGATCGACGCACGACGCTGACACGCGCGCGCGTGGTCGACGCCGCCATCGAGCTCGCCGACCGCGAAGGCATCGACGCGGTGAGCATGCGCCGGCTCGGCCAGGAGCTCGGCGTGGAGGCGATGTCGCTGTACACCCACGTCAAGGGCAAGGACGACCTCCTGGCCGCCATGGCCGACGGCGTGGTCGCGCAGGTGCCGGTCGAGCGCGTCGCGGAGGACTGGCGGACCGCCCTTCGGGCGATGATCCTCGGCGCCCGCGCGGGGATGCTCCGCCATCCTTGGGCGGCCCGCGTCATCGAGGCGAGTGAGCAACCGGGTCCCGCGACGATCGGGTACATGGACGCCGTCGCGGCGGTCCTGCTCGAGGGTGGATTCAGCGCCGATCTCGCCCACCACGCCCTGCACGTCCTCGGCAGCCGCGTGCTGGGTTTCAGCCAGGACCTGTTCGATGACAAGGCCGAGGTGGACCCTGAGATGGCCGCCGCCTACGCACGCGAGCTCGCGAAGACGTTCCCGTCGGTCGGCGCGATCGCCCTCGCGGCCAGCCATGCGGGCGGCCTGGGCGGCTGCGACGACGACCTCGAGTTCCGCTTCGCGCTCGACCTGATCCTCGACGGCCTGGAGCGGCTCCGCGCGGCCTGAGCGTCGGCGCCGATCACCGGGCGATCGAACGGACCGAGGAACCCTCGGCCGGCCGCCGCGAGGCTCGCTCACCGGTCGCGACGGTCACTGGGTGATCGAACCGACCGGGGGCGGCCAGATGCACCGCCGCCCGGTCGGTTCGTCGGTTGGTTCGATCATGGGGTGACCGTTGGCCAAGCAGATCGGAGGAGGCCGCCGACGACGATCCGACGAGCCGGTCAGCAGGCAGGAGGGAGTGGCTCCGGCGGTAAGATTCGAACTTACGACCAAGCGGTTAACAGCCGCCCGCTCTACCACTGAGCTACGCCGGAACGGGTCGGATCGCCATCGCGGCGACCCGCGGGACGCCTCCGCAGAGGCGCGCGCGGCGAAGGATAGCACGAGGGCGCGAGAGACCGGGACCGGCCCGCCCCGACCTAGGCTGGCGGCTCGCGGGTGGGTTCCACCATGAGGATCCAGGCCACCTGCACGCCCAGGAAGATGAGCACGGCGAGCGTGAAGCCTTCCACCTGCAGCGGCGTGAGCCCGAGGCCCAGGTTCGCCACGAGTTCGGGGAAGAACGCGACGATCGCCACCACGGCGTACACCGGGATCGCGACCCACTCGAGCAGTCGGGCGATCCGCGGGGTGTCGTACTCCTCACGCAGCGTCCGCACCACCGTGATCGCCCCGATGACGCCCAGGATCCCGGCCGTGGCGAACGTGACGCGCCACATCCACGCCGCGTCGGGGGCGACGAGCGCGAGGATGGACATCGCGCCCGGGAGCAGGAAGTGGAGCGACACCGCGTAGGCCATGCGCCGACGAGCCGGGTTGGCGCGCCACGCATCGTGGCTCTGGACGACGACCCACCACAGGCCCAGCAGCGTGAAACTGATGGCGCTGACCGTCGTGTAGAAGGTCTGGGTGTCCACGGCCCGATGCTAGCAGGCGGTACCCTCGCAACGTGACGCGAGCGTGGCGGACCCTGGTCCTCCTCTACCCCGTGCTGAACGCCCGGATGGGTTCCGGTCTGTCGCGCCGCCGCGCCCAGCGGGTGATGAGTCGCGACGAACGCACCGCGATCGACACCGTCCTCGCGACCCTGCCGGCCACCGTCAGCGCGTGGAGCGAGGGCGCCGCGACCCTGGAACCGTTCGACCTCATCGTGCCCCGGCGCCCGATCGGCTCGCTCTCGTCGAGCGGCGGCGGCCGTTGGTGGGTGGGACCGCGCGAAGTCCGACCCGAACTGGAGGAGGTCGCGGCCACGGGGGCCTCGTACGATTCCGTGTTCGCGCTCTGGCCGGGCGACCCCGAGATCCCGCAATGTGGCTGGGGCTGCACGCTGGGGCCGTCGGATGCGACGTTCGGGGCGGGGTTCAGCTCGATCTCCACCGACCACTGGCGATCGCTCGCCACCGACCCCGATCCCGCCCAGGGCTACGTCCACGAGTGGCTGCACCAGGTCGAGGCGCTCTACCGATCGCTCGGGCTGGGTGAGGCGGAACTCCCGCCGCTCCACGATGCCGGCACCTACACCTCGACGCGATCCGCGGACGAACCGCCCTTCGGGGCGTCCTACGCCGCGTATCACGACGGCGTCGACGGCCGCCCGGCAGCCCGCACCTGGTCGCCCTGGTACCGCGACTGGATGACCGGGCGGCTGCGCCGCGCGGACGATCACGCCACGGCGACCGCCGATCTTGTCGATCTGCCGATCGGCCTGACCGCGGACCGCTGGGCCTTGCGTGACGGCGCCGGCTGACGCGACTCGGCCCGACTGGCAGGTCCCGGGTCTCGATCCCGCGCCGTCGGAGGTCGTCGCTCCGCCGTCGCCGCCTCGTCGAATGTCGGCCCCGCGCACGTCCGCGCGACGACATCGATCGAGGTCATTCACCGACTTGGATGACTCCGCTCGTCCATTCGCCCGCGGTGCCCATCGGGGGACTGTTGTGTGGTCAACCCCACACAGGACAAGACGATGCACCGCCGCTCACTGCTCACCGCCCCACTGGTCGTCGCGATCGCCCTCGCTGGCCTCACCTCCGGTGCCGCAGCGGCGACCCCGGTGAATGTCGCCTCGATGCTGCTCAAGACCACGTACCTCCTCAAGGCGAACCTCAGCTACGCCGCCGGGACGATCTCGGTCAAGGAGACGATCACCCTCAAGAACGTCTCCGGGTCGACCATCAGCAAGCTCAACCTCTCCGTCCTGCCGCGGGCGTTCGGCGAATTGGTGTCGATCGGTGGCTACACGGTCGACGGCAAGCCCGTCGCCGCCAAGTGGACGAACAACGCCAACCTGGAGCTCCAGCTGGGCCGCAACGTCGCCGACGATGAGACTGCCGTCGTGCGCCTTTCGTTCAAGGTCAAGGCGACCGCCACGATCGGAACGTCGCTCGAGGGCAGGCTGTCCAAGGCGAACGGGATCATGCAGGTGGCCCACTGGTTCCCGATCATCAGCAGCGGGCACGGGATGCGCTATCCCGGCGACTCGCAGTACACCCGTGCCGCGACGAAGATCCGACTCGAGCTCACGACCGACTCGTCCAAGGTCAAGATCGCGGCGCCGGGCCGCGTCGTCCTCTCGTCGGGCAGGAAGCACGTCTACGAGCTGACCAACGCGCGCGACTTCGCGTTCGGGGCCAGTCCCAACTACCGCACGAACGGTGGGTCGGCAGCGGGCGTCAAGATCGTGAGTTACGCCACGACCGGCGCCGGGCTGACCGCGATCGCGACGGCGAAGGCGGCCCTCGTGCGCTACGAGTCCGTCTACGGCCAATACGGATGGCCCCGTCTCGTGATCGCCCAGACCGGTCGCTCGGGGTCGGGGAACGAGTACCCGGGGATCATCTTCCTCGGCGGCCCGCTGTTCGGGAACAAGGAGGTGGTCGCCCACGAGGTCGCCCACCAGTGGTGGTACGCCATCGTCGGCAACGAGCAGATCCGCGAACCGTGGCTCGACGAGGGACTGGCCGAATTCAGCGCGAGCTACTTCTTCGGCGACTTCGAGGCGTTCATCTCGGATCGACCGGTCAATACGCCCACGACCGCGTTCCCGAACGTGCCCGGGCCCCTGACCTCGAAGGACCCGCACAGCTACCACCAGACCGTGTACTTCAAGGCGGCTCGGTTCCTCGATGCGCTCCGGGGCCGCATGGGTTCGACGGCGTTCTTCGCCGCGCTGCGATCGCTGGTAGAGGCCAATCGCAACGGCGTCATGACGACGCGCGAGTTCTACGACGCGATGGTCGACCACGGCGCGTCGCCCGTGTACCTGCAGACGTACATCGACCTGTAAGGCCCGCTGGCATACTCCGGGCGTGGCCATCCACCCGCTCATCACCGTCGAGGACCTCGTCACTCGGCTCGCCGACCCGACCCTGCGGATCGTCGATTGCCGCTGGTACCTGGGGCGCCCGGGCGAGGGACGGGTCGCCTACGACGCCGGGCACCTCCCCGGTGCGGTGCACGCCGATGTCGACACGGACCTCACCGTCCTCGACGGCCCCGGCCGCCATCCCCTCCCCGATCCGATCGAGTTCGCGGCGCGGATGGCGGCCCTGGGGATCGGGAACGAGCACCTCGTCGTCGCGTATGACGATGTCGGTGGGTGGGTCGCGGCTCGCCTGTGGTGGATGCTCGACGACCTGGGGCACGAGCGCGTCGCCGTGCTCGATGGCGGGATCGGTGCGTGGACGGCCGCCGGTCACCCGCTCACGACCGACGCGCCGTCGTTCGTCCCCGGGCACCTGCGGCTCGCCGATCACTGGACGCGCACCATCGACCGCGACGCGCTGCGCGCCCGGCTGGGCACCGTCCGGCTCCTGGACGCCCGCGGTGCGCCCCGCTATCGCGGCGAGGTGGAGCCGATCGACGCGGTCCCGGGGCATATCCCCACCGCGGTCCACGCCCCGACCGACGGCAACCTGGGAGCGGACGGCCGATTCCTCGGCGCCGCCGTGCTTGGCGATCGGTTCCGGGCGCTCGGTGCCGATGGGATCGACGCCGAGGTCGTGACCTCGTGCGGCAGCGGGGTCGCGGCGTGTCACAACGCGCTGGCCATGCGCGCCGCCGGCCTCGCCGACCCGCTGCTGTACGTCGGCTCGTACAGCGACTGGACCCAGCACGTCTTGCCGATCGCCACCGGAGACGAGCCCGGCGAGCCCGCCTGAAGGGCTTCCCGCGCGAACGGGATGGCGGTATCGTCCGGCGCGGACGGACCACGTGGACACTCGACGACGCTCCGGGATCGCGCTGCTGGTGATCGGGATCGTGTTGATCGCGATCGGGGTCATCGGGATGGTGAGCGCCGGTGCGAGGGGCGCTCCACCGACGGACGCCGCGGCGTCGACGGCACCGACGGCCGCCGGCGTCGTGA
>CAYVJP010000042.1:0-15414 GCA_964451745.1 uncultured Anaerolineaceae bacterium
GTTCCGGAGCGGGTCGCACGCTCCACCATGCGCCGACGGATGGACGGGTCGCCGACGCCGCACAGGACTCGGACATCGCTGGCATGAGCATCCAGCCAGTCGAAATCGCCAAGGACCGGGAGCCCGTTCACCGTCGTCGCCCTCGCCAGATACGCGGTATCGACGATGAACCCGGCGGCCTCGATGGTATCGCCGGTTGCGCTGATCGCCTCGATGACGTCAAGGACCTCCCGAGCGAACCCCCCAGCCCCGAGAATCACGATCGGCCTGTCGCTCACGTGGCTGCTCCGACGGTGTTCGCGATCGTCGCGCTGACCAGTCCGATGTTCTCGAGCGTCATCGACTCGAACAGGGGGATACAGAGTGTCCGCGCGTAGAGCGCCTCGGTGACAGGGAGGGGGCGGACGCTCGGCGAGGTGAACGCGTCCATTCGATGGCACGGCCTGAAGTAGCGCTTGGTTTGGATCCCCGCCGTCTCCAGAGCGGACTCCACCTCGCTGCTCAAAGGGGCGTCGTCGAACACCACCGCAAGGTCCTTGTGAGTCGAGCGGTCCTCATCGCGCACGCGCTGGAAACCGATACCCCGGATCCCGTTCAAGGTCGAGCGGTACTGCGAGATGTGGGCATCGCGGATGGCCAATGCGTCGTCGATACGGCGGAGCGTCAGCAGGCCGAGCCCGGCATGCAGTTCGGACATCTTCCCGTTCATTCCGACGAGCTTGGAGTTGTAGTCGCCGTAGAACCCGTATCCGCGCAGCAACGTGATGCGCTCCAGGAGTTCGGGGTCCCGGGATGAGATGAGGCCGCCTTCCGCCGAGGTCACGGGCTTGGTCCCGGACAGCGAGAAGACTTCGGCATCGCCGAGTGCGCCCACTTTGACCCCGTCGCGTGACGCTCCATACCCGTGCGCCGCGTCGACGAGCAGTCTCGCGCCGTAGGCGTCCGCGACCGAACGCAAGCCATCGGCGTCAGCCGGGTTGCCGAAGACATGGGTCGCGACGACGAGCCGGACATCCCCTGCTGACTCGGCAGCCGCACGGGCGTCGACTGGGTCCATGTTGAATGTCTCGGGGTCGATGTCCACGAAGATCGGCCGAAGCCCATTCCAGCTCACGGCATTGATGGTCGAGTTGAACGTGAACGAAGGGACGAGACATGCCGAACCCTTGGGGATGTTCATCGCTGCGATCGCCAGCGTCAGACCGATGTCCCCGCTGACGACGACCCGGGTCGGGACTCCCAGGTAGTCAGCGGTCATCGATTCGAGCTGTTGGGCCATCGGCCCGAAGTTCGAGAGCATCCTGCTTGCCCAGATCTCTTCAAGGAGCGCCGTGTACTCCTCGAGAGGCGGAAGCTCGGGTCGCGTGATGGGGATCACGGTCGCGCCTCCACAACCAGGGAACTATCCGCTCGCGTCTCCAGGCCGCGAAGGGTCGGATCTTCACTTTGCCCGATGGAGAGTCGACGGACATCCGAGAACCCTGCCGCTCGAAGCCGGAAGGCCAGCTCCTCGAAGTCGTACAGATACTCGTGCCCCCATGCTCGCATCGCCACGTTGATCATGCGCACAGGCGAGTCGATGAAGGCGTATTCCGGCCAGTGGATCCATTCATGGCGTCCGCGCCAGTCGCCCCGGTAGTCGGTGATGAGGCGCTCGAGGTCCGGCGTGGCGATCCGCGCGACCCCCGAGGGAGCGATCGCGCGCCGCCACTCCTCGTACATCCTCATTCCGGCTTCCACGGGCATGTGCTCGACCAGATGCTCGGAGTAGATCGCCTGAACGCTCCCATCTTCGACCGGCAGACCGTACCGAAGGTCGACCAGGACGTCAGCCGGAGGTTCGAAATCGATATTCACCCAGCCTGGGATGGGCGCATGTCCACTTCCCAGGCACAAGCGCAGCGGTCGCGGCTTGGCCCGAAGCTGACGCTCTGCAGTCGCTTGCATGACTCGCCCGCGGGCCCGCGATGCCCCCATCCGGAGCGTCGTCGAGACGAGCGTCCTGCCGCGCTTGGCGATCGTCGTCGCCACCTCAGCCGACGAGCGGCTGGTTGCGGCGGGAACTCGCAGGTTCGGAGTGGCCTCTGGTCCATCCATGAACACGAACACTAGCGGCGAGATCACGCGCTTGCCTTTGGCCGGTCATCCCACGACGGGGGATGACCTTCGGTGCATGCAGGCACCATCGCGCGTCCGCGTAGACTCGGCCTGCCGATGTCGACACCAGGCCAGTCCCGGTCGCGCCCTCGATGGGAACATGTCTACGGACTGCGGCTGCTTGGCGAGCGCCGGACCCAGCGGATCGCGATCTTCGCCGTCCTCGCCATCGTGCTCGCGGTGCGCCTGGGGCAGGTCATCGTCTACTCGACCCAGATCCAGTGGGGCTACGACTTCTCCGCCTACTGGGCGGCCGCCGGCAACGTCCTGAACGGCACGCCGATCTACTCGGCCGAGCAACTCGCCGGAACGTACTCGCCGCAGCAGCAGTACCTGTACCTGTACCCGCCGTTCTTCGCGGTCGCCATGACGCCGTTCGCGGCGCTCTTCGATGACTATCGGGTCGCCAACTGGGCGTGGGCGGCGATCGGCGCGGTGCTCGTCGTCGTCGCCGTCCGCCTCGTCGATCGAGGCGAGGGCATCACGCGCGGGCGTGACGGTTGGCTGCTCGTGGGCGCGGCGTTCGCGTTCCCGCCGATCGTGGGCGAACTGGTGATGGGGAACGTCCACCTGCTGCTGCTGGCGTTGCTCGCCGGATCGTGGCTGGCCGTGCGGCGACCCGATCCCAGCCGGTCGGCCGCCATCGTCGCCGGTGTGTTCATCGGCATCGCGACACTCATCAAGATCTTCCCCGTGGTCCTGATCCTGTGGCTCCTGCTGCGCCGTCGCTGGACGTCTGCGGTCGCGGCCGTGGCGGCGATGGCGGTCTTGGTCGTCGCGACGCTCCCGGTCATCGGTTTGCAGCCGTGGCTCGACTACCCCACGGTGCTCCTGAATCTCGGGCCGCCCACCGATACGAGGGACACTGTCGCTCCCATCGTGTGGCTCTCGAACATCGTCTCCCCGGCGGTGGCGCGTCTCCTCGTCGTGGGCATCGGGGTCGCGATCGTCGCGTGGACGTCGCAGCGCCGCTCGGAGGCCGTGAGCTTCGCGGTCGCCGTCGCGGTCTCCGTCCTCATCGCTCCCGCCCTGTACCACCATTACCTCGCGATCCTGGTGCTGCCGATGCTCCTCGCGATCCGATCGGCGCCGCCCATCTGGTGGATCGCCCTCGCCTACCTGCTGATGTTCGGCGGCGAACAGGCCGTGCTGGGCGAACAGGTCTGGATCGTGAACCGGCTGCTCCCGACGCTGGGAGCCGTGCTGGTGCTGGTGGGACTCGTCGTCCGCGGGTCCGCGAGGACTGACCGGCCATCCGCACTCGGCGCTGGGTAGACTGCGGCGATGCCCGGCCCGACCGTTCGACTTACGCTGGTCCTGCCCGCATTCAACGAATCCGAGCGGATCGGTCCCGCGCTCGACGAGTTGTTCGGCTATCTGCGCCGGCGCGGCGACCACGCCCGCGACGGAGCGCCCGGGGCCGGCGAGCTACCGACGTCGATCGAGGTCCTGGTCGTGGACGATGGGTCCAGCGACGACACCGTCGCTCGCGTGGAGGCGAGACCCGAGACGGCCGGCGCCATCGACGGCGTGGCGCTGCACGTGCTGCGCGTCCCGCACGGAGGCAAGGGCGCTGCGGTGCGAGCGGGGATGCTGGCCGCGGCCGGAGAGCTCGTCCTCTTTGCCGATGCCGACATGGCGACGCCCCCGGACCAGATCCCCTTGCTGGTGGAGGCCCTGGCGGAGCATGACGTCGCGCTGGGGTCGCGCATCCAGCCCGACGGCTCGGACATGCGCGCGACGCAGCCAGGCTATCGACGGTTCATGGGCAAGGTCTTCCACGGGCTGGCATCCCTGTGGGTCGTGGGGCCGGTCCAGGACACGCAATGCGGGTTCAAGGGGTTCACCCGCGAGGCCGCCCAGGACCTCTTCGCGCGCCAACGGGTCACCAGCATCGTGTTCGACGTGGAGCTCATCTATCTCGCCCGCCGGCGCGGGTACCGGATCGCCATCGTCCCGATCCGCTGGTACGACAAGCGCGGATCGCGGATGCGCGCCCGACCGGGGCTCGCGCTGCGGGTCGCCTGGGATCTCTTCCGGATCCCGCTCATCCATCGGAGGAGCGGTCGGAGCGCTGTGGAGCGCGCGTGATGGACCGCGAGGACCTGCTCCGCCTGGGTCGCGCGGCGCTGCCGACCCTGGCCGTCCTCTCGTTCGTGGCCGGTGTCGGGGCCACCTTGGCAGCCGCGGGCGACACGCTCGGCTACGACTTCCTCGCCTATCACGCGGCCGCCGTGCGGCTGCTCGATGGGCAGCCGCTCTACGACATGTCGTTCACGGAGACCGGTGGCTTCGGGCTCTTCTACTACCCGCCGACGTTCGCGCCGTTCATCCTGCCGCTGGGCTTGCTGGCGGCCACCACGGCGACGTGGGCGTGGATCGCGGGCCTGCTCGCCGCCTTCATCGTCGGTGTGGGCGTGCTCCCGGTCTCGCGTTCGATCCGCTGGTGGATCGTCCTGCTCGCGGGTTGGTCATTCCCCTTCGTCTACGCGGTGAAGCTGGGCCAGGTGGGGCCCATCCTGTTCCTGACGTTCGCGATCGGCTGGCGCTGGATCGATGACCCCATCCGCCTCGGCACCAGCGGGGCCGTGGGCGCCGCGGTCAAGCTCCAGCCTGGACTCATCCTCGTCTGGGCCATGCTGACGCGCCGGTTCCGGGCGGTCGTCGTGGGCGGGGTCGTCCTGGTGGGACTGGCGGTCCTCGCGACCGTGCTCGCCGGGATGTCCGCCTGGACCGATTTCCTGACACTGCTGCGGACCGTCAGCGACCCGATCACGACCGACCACAACTTCACGCCGGGCGCGGTCGCCTATCAGCTGGGGATCCCGGCCGAGGTCGCCTCGTTCGTGCAGCTCGCGAGCACGATCGGGGTCGTCGCCGTATTCCTTGCCGCGATCCGCTGGTCCACCCCCGAGGCGTCGTATCTCGTGGCGGTCGTGGCGAGCCAGCTCGTGTCGCCCATCGTCTGGGACCATTACGCGATGCTGCTGCTGCTCCCCGTCGCGTACCTGCTGTCAGCCGGCCGCTGGTGGGCGCTCGCGATCCCGATCGTGACCGCCTGGCCCCTGGTGGACGTCACGCCACCGATCGTCTACCCGGTCGTGTTCTGGTCCACCATGGTCGCCACCTTCCTCGTGGGTCGGGCGGCGCTCGACAACAGCGCTGGAGCTGGCCCCGGCGTCGGCGAGGGTGAGGCCGTCGCCGCGTGAACGCTCGAACGGATCGCGCGACCCTGCTCGGGTTCGCCGTGGTCGCCGTCTCGCTGGTCCTGTACTGGATCTGCAACCGCGCCTACGACGCCGCTCGTGGCGACTTCTTCTACCTCGCAGATGCCTTCCTGCACGGCCGGACGTGGCTGGACGTCCGGCTCGGCCCCTGGGACGTCATCCCGGTGGATGGCCGCTACTACGTGCCGTTCGCACCCTTCCCGGCGGTCGTGTTCATGCCCCTCGTCGCGGCCCTCGGCCCGTTGCGGGCCGACCAGTTGGAGCCCGGCATCAACGCGCTCCTGGCGGCCGGTGGTGTGGGGCTGTGCTGGTGGCTGCTGGGGCGGATCGGCGTCCCACGCCTGATCGACCGCCTCTGGCTGGTCATCCTGTTCGGGTTCTCGACGCAGATCCTGTGGGTCACCACGCGAGGCGGTGTCTGGCACACCGGGCACCTGATCGCCACGATCCTGACGCTCGCCTGCCTGATCGAGCTCTGGGGCAAGCGCCGGGCGTGGTTGGTCGGCCTGTTGGGCGGCTTCGCCTTCCTGACCCGGGCACCGCTGGCGTTCGCGATGCCGTTCTACGCGTTCATGCTGCTCGAGCCGTCCGGACGGCAGCTCGTGGCCGATGTCGCCGGCGGGTACATCGCCCGGGCGCGAACGTCCATCCCGTGGCGATCGTGGACCCTGCTGACGCTCGGCTTCCTGCCGTCGCTGCTGGCGTTCTTCCTCTACAACCAGGTGCGCTTCGATACGCCCTTCGAATCCGGGTACGCGCTCGCGACGTTGCCCGAGTGGCTCGAGGCCCAGCGCCAGAAGGGACTGTTCGGGCTGGTCCACGTCCCCATGAACATCGACTACTTCCTGCTGCACCTCGCGATCCCGATCAGTCAGCCCCCCTTCTTCAAGCCGGACGGCTTCGGGATGTCCGTCCTCATCACGAGCCCCGGTCTCCTCTTCGCCCTGCGAGCCGACTGGCGACAGCGCCGCGCATGGTGGATGGCCGGCGCGACCATCGCGGTATTGATCCCGACCCTGCTCTACTACGGTGGCGGGTGGCTGCAGTACGGGTATCGATACTTCCTGGATTCGGTGCCGTTCGTGATGGCGTTATGCGGCCTTGCGGCGGTCCATCGCGGTCGCATCGGGGTCGGTTGGAAGGTCGCGATCGCATTCGGGGTCATCGTCATGGCGTTCGGCGTGTACTGGGCGTCTCGCCTGTGACGCTGGTTCGGACGAGGCCGTGGTGGCTCCTGGCCGCTGCGGGCATCGGTGCGAGCCTGCTGGTCATCGTCGCCGTCAACCGCTGGGGCGTACCGGCGGACGAGCACGCGTACTGGCTCGCGGCGCGCCGCCTGATCGAGGGCCAGCCGCTCTACGACCCCACCGTCACCATCATCACGCCGTACGCCTACCTGTACCCGCCGCCGCTGGCCCAGGCACTCGTGCCCATCGCCGCGGTCGTGCCGTCGTGGTTGTTCAGCGCCGGTTGGATCGTCCTCATGGGGGTGGCGCTGTGGTGGCTGGCCGGACGTGACGTCATCCGGGCGCTGGCGTTGGTCGCGTTCCTCCCCGTCGCGGTCGAGTTCTGGTTCCGGAACGTCCACCTGTTCCTGGCGGTCCTCGTGGTCCTCGGCCTGCGGCGCTGGGCGGGCGCGTTCGCGGTCGGCGCGGCCATCAAGATCGCCCCCGGGCTCGGCATCCCGTACCTCGCGCTCCGTGGCCGCTGGCGACCCGCGGTCGTGAGCGCGCTCGTGGGACTCGGCATCCTCGCGCTCAGCGTGGTCCTGTCCCCGGAGGCGTGGGCCCAGTACGTGGACTTCCTCCGGACCGTGGATCCCGGGCAGCAGTCGGCGTTCATCGCGATCCCGTTCCCGGTCCGCGCGGTCGCAGCCGCTATCCTCGTCGTCATCGCTTCGCGCCTCGACGAGTGGCGCGGGGACATCGTCCTGGTCGGGGCCATCACGCTCGCCCTGCCATCGCTGTGGTTCACGGGGTTGAGCTTGCTGATCGCCGCCGTTCCCATCATCCGTGCCCGACCGCCGGTGGCGCCGTCCGTTGCGTAGGTACGTGACGCCGCTCGTCTTCGGGATCTTCATCCTGTCGGGAGCTGCGGGTCTCGTCTACGAGATCGTCTGGTCGCGGCAACTCGTGCTCGTGTTCGGCAACACGACGCAGGCGGTGTCCGCGATCCTTACCGGCTTCTTCGGCGGGATGGCGATCGGGGCTGCGCTGGGCGGCCGCGTCGCCGATCGGGTCCGATCGCCCTTGCGGATGTACGGGCTCCTCGAGCTCGTGCTCGTGGCGGTGGTCCTCGTCACGCCGCTGACGTTCGGGCTCATCCACGAGGTCTACCGCGGGGTGTACCCGTCCATCGAGGGAACGCCGTGGCTCGCGCTCGTCCGGCTCGCGCTGGCGGTGCTCGCGCTGGCCCCGGCGACGATCCTGATGGGGGCGACCTTCCCGGCCCTTGCGCGCTACCTCACGGGCTCCGCCGCGCTGCGACGGGTCTTCGGACGGTTGTACGCCGCGAACACGATCGGCGCGATCATCGGGACGCTCGCCGCCGGGCTCGTCCTGATCGAGCTCCTGGGGCTGTCCGGGGCGCTCGCGGTGGGGGCCGGCTGCTCACTCATCGCCGGGCTCGTGGCCCTGGCCCTGGCGCGGTCGCAACCGACGCTCGGGACGGACGGGCCGCCCGCGGCCGACGCCGTGCCCGCGCCCGACGTGGTGCCCGTGCCCGACGCGGTGCCCGCGCCCGCGCGGCCGACGCCAGCGGTGCCGATCGGCACGGCCCACGACAGCGCGACCAACGTCCGGCTCGCCCTCCTGATCGCGTTCCTGTCCGGGCTCACCTCGCTCGGGTACCAGGTGACCTGGACGCGACTGCTCGCCTCGGGGACCGGCAACACGACGTACGTGTTCACCGTCATCCTCGCGGTCTTCCTGACCGGGATCGCGCTCGGGGCGGTCGTCTACAACCTGATCGAGCGACGCATCCGCGAACCCCTGCGCGTCCTCGCCCTGGCCCAGGCGCTCGTCGCGGTCCTCGCCGTGCTGGGCCTGGTGTTCGTCCTGGGGCAGCCCGAGCGGCTGGACCCCAATCGCCCGCTCGAGACCCTCAGGGCGCTCTTCGGCTCGGCCGTCCTGGTCGTGCTGCCGGTCACCGTCGTGCTGGGGATCGCATTCCCCACGGCGTCGGCCCTCCTTCGCGACAACGCCGGGACCGCCGGGTCGGAGTCCGGCTCGCTCCTGGCGGTCAATACCACTGGCGCGATCCTGGGCAGCCTGGTGATCCCGTTCCTGCTCATGCCGACCATCGGTTCGCCGGCCATCGTCGTCCTGCTGGCAGCGACCAACCTGGCGGTGGCGATCGGCCTGGCCCTCATCGCCCGGCCGCGCAGGCTCGGTACGGTCGTCGCCGGTCTGGTCGGCGTCGCCCTCGTCGGCATCCTCGTGACGCGACCCGGCGCGGTCGCCCAGCCCAATGAGGCGTGGATCGAGTCGGCCGGCGGGACGATCTTCGACTCCACCGAGGACGAGATCGCGTCCGTCCAGGCCGGCCAGGTCCGCGCGACGCCCGAGTTGTGGGTCGCTGGGACATCGATGACCCTCCTCACCGTGGACGCGAAGTTGATGCCGATCCTGCCCCTCATCGCCCGGCCCGATGCGGACCGCGCGCTCGTCGTCGCCTTCGGCATGGGGACGGCGTTCCGGTCCGCCCTCGTCGGTGGCCTGCGGACCGACGTGGTCGAGCTCGTGCCGTCGGTGCCGGAGATGTTCGGCTTCTACTACGACGACGCGGAGGCGGTCCTCGATGACCCCGACGGGCGCGTGGTGGTCGCCGACGGGCGCAACCATCTGGAGCTCAGCGACGAGCGGTTCGACATCATCGTCACCGACCCGCCGCCACCCATCGAGAGCAGCGGGGCCTCGGTCATCTCGTCGCTCGAGTACTACGAGGCCGGGCGCGACCATCTCGCCTCGGGCGGCGTGATGATGCAGTGGGTCCCGCTCGGTGGTTCCCCCGAAGCCGAGTTCCAGGAGCACCTGCGGACGTTCGCGGAGGTCTACCCGCACATGATGGTGGTGCGCGGCGCCGGCGGGTACGGCGTGTACATGCTCGGTTCGGCGGACCCGCTCACGCTGGACCCTGGCGCCATCCGCGCGATCCTGGACCGGCCGGGCGTCCTGGAGGACATCTCGACCGCGTACGACTCGCCTGCCACCACCATCGACGGGTGGGTCGACGTCATCGCCGCGCAGACGTGGCTGCCGGATGCGGCCGCCGTGGCCGGGTACGTCGGCGAGGGCCCGCTCATCACGGACGATCTGCCGCGCCCGGAGTACTTCCTCATCCGCCGGCTGACGGACGGGATCGACGACCGATGAACGGCGCGTTCCCGAGGGTCGCGTGTCGCGTCAGCCGGTTGTCGCCGCAACCAGATTCGGTCGCGCGGTCGTATCATCGGTCGTGATGACCGCCCTCGCCCTCGACACGGAGCCTGCCTGTCCGGGTTTCGTCGATCCCCCGACGGATATCCGTCACCCTGACGCCGGCTCCAGGCCCCTGCGCGCCGAACGGCGGCCGTTCGCTGACGTCCCCCGCGCGACCTGGGATGCGCTGGCCGAACGGAATCCGGCCGCGACGCCGTTCTCGTCGTGGGCCTTCCAGCGCGCCTGGTGGGACGCCTACGGGGCCAACGCCCACGAGGAGACCCTGGCGGTCGTGGACCCATCCGGGGCACTGGTCGCCATCGTCCCGCTGATGCATCGCCACCAGGTGGAGCCCTCGGATGCCCTGACGCACACGACGATGCGCCACGGCGCGGACCTCGAGCTCACCCCCGTGCCGCCGACGGCGAAGGCCGTGTTCTTCGGTGCCTCGTACCACGCGGATTACGCCACGATCCTGTGCGAACCGGCGGACCTCGCGGCGGTCGCCGAGGCCGTGGCCGCATACTTCGCCGGGCCCGATTGCGGCGACTGGGATGTCGTGGATCTGCGCCGGCTCCGCTGCGCCGACGCGGTCGGGACCGCATTGGCATCCGCCTTCGGGGCGCTCGAGATCTCCCACGGCTGGACCCTCAACGTGGAGCGCGAGGACGTGTGCCCGGTCGTGACGTTCCCGCCCGGCGCCGACATGGAGGCATATCTCGCGACCCTGGGCAAGAAGGAGCGGCACGAGATCCGGCGCAAGGTCCGGCGCGCCGAGGCGGTCGGCGAGGTGGCCCTGACCGATTCGTCCGACCCCCTCGCCGACCTCGATGCGTTCATCGACCTCCACCAGAAGCGCTGGGGGGCCGATGGTCTCTTCCCGCCGACGCCGGGCGGAGCGCAGAGCCGGGTGCTCTTCGCGCGCTTGTTCGAACTGTTCGGGGCGGACGGCCCGCTCCGCCTGTCGTTCCTCTCGGTCGCTGGGCGGCGGATCGCTGCCGGCATCCATTTCGAGACGGCGGACGCCCTCCTCTACTACAACGCCGGCGTCGACCCGGACGCGCGCGACCTGTCGCCGGGCGTCGTGATGATCCACGCCTACGTGGCCCGCGCCCTGGCCGCCGGGATCCGCCGGATGGACTTCCTTCGGGGCGACGAGCCGTACAAGTACGAGTGGGGCGCGGTGGACGAACCCATCCAGCGGCTGCTCCTCCGACGAACCGTCTGACATGAGTGCTCCGGGCCCGCTCGACCCCTGTCTGGAACCCGTGGATCGGCCATCGCTGGCCGGTGGTCGGCGCATCCGCGTCGTGCAGGTCCTCGCGACCGGGACGAACGGCGGCGCGCAGGAGCACCTCTACTCCCTGGTCACCCGGATGGACCTGGAGCGCTACGACGTCTCCATCGTGTCGCTGTCCAGCGGGAGCGCGGTCCGCAAGCTCCAGCGGGCCGGGTTCGACGTCCTCGTCATCGAAGAGCCTGACGATGCCATCGCGGTGGGTGCCCTGGCTGCACACCTCTCGGAGATCCGTGCGGATGTGGTCCACAACCACATGTTCCGCGCGGAGACCGTCGGGACCCGGGCGGCCATGGCCCTCGCCGAGATCGGGCATCGCCGACCCTACGTCGTGTCCACCGTCCACTCGAGTCGCATCCGATCGCGGGAGGACCGCGACCACCTCCGCGACCTGACCCCGCACATGGACCAGCTCATCGCGGTCTCGCGCGCCATCGAGCACAAGCTCGTGGACGAGGAGCGCGTCCAGGCGCCGGTCCGGCTCATCTACAACGGCGTGGACCTGTCCCGATACGACCATACCGAGGCGTGCTGCACGCTTCCCGAGGAGTACGGCATGGAGCCGGGCTCGCAGATCGTCGGCGTCATCGCCCGGCTGGAGCCCGAGAAGGGGCATCCCACCCTGCTCGAGGCGTGGCCGACGGTGTTGCGATCCGTTCCCGGTGCCTACTTGCTGCTCGTCGGCGAAGGGTCGCGGCGCGAGGCGCTGGAGACCCAGGCGCGGGACCTGCGCATCGCCCATCGCGTGGTGTTCACGGGTCGGCGTGATGACGTGCCTGCGGTGACCGCCGCTCTCGATGTCGCGGTACTCCCCTCGTACCGGGAGGCGCAGGGTCTGTCCGTCCTCGAAGCGATGGCGCTCTCCCGCCCGGTCGTCGCGAGCAACGTCGGCGGGATCCCCGAGATGATCACGGACGGCAAGACCGGCCTGCTCGTCCCGCCGCACGATCCCGACGCGCTGGCCGTTGCCATCACCCGGTTGCTCACCGACCATCCATACGCGGACACGATCGGCCGTGCCGGACACGACCTCGTCCACGACCGCTTCTGCATCGAGCTCATGGTGTCGGCGGTCCAGACCATCTACGACGAGGGGGCGCGAGCCGTGCGCCCCTCCGAGGTCATCGCCGCGACCGCCTGACGGATCGGGCGCCGGTAGGACCATCGGGATGGTGCCGGCGCGCACCACGACGGGTAGCATGCCGAGCGTGTCGCTCTCGCGGTTCTGGCTGTTCCTTGCCGTCGCGCTTCCGGTGCTGGCGACCCTGCTCGCCCCGATGTCCACGGTGGATCTCACGTACCAGCTGCGAGCTGGTGCGGAGATCCTCGACACCGGCGCGATCCCGTCCGTGGACACATGGACGTTCACGGCCGCCGGCCTCCCGTGGGTCGATCAGCAGTGGGGCTCGCAGGTCGTCCTGACCCTCGCGGAGCGGCTGGGTGGCTGGACGGGCCTCGCGCTCCTGCGCGCGATCCTGAGCGGTTTGATCTTCGGATGCCTGGTCGTGATCGCCCGGCGACGCGGTCTCGATGCCCGGATGACCGCGCTCCTGGTCCTCGTCGCGTTCCTGGTCGCCGCGCCGGCGATGGCGTTGCGGCCACAGCTGCTGGGGATGGCCTGCTTCACGGTGGTCCTCCTGCTGGTCGCCGATCGGCGTGCCCGCCCACGAGGTCTCTGGCTCGTCCCGGTCGTGGTCGCGGTGTGGGCGAACCTCCATGGCAGCTTCTTCCTGGGGCCGCTGGTGCTGGGGCTCGCGTGGCTGGAGGACGTCCACGACCGCGAGCCATCGCCGCATCGGACGCTCGTGGTGGCGGCGGTCAGCGCCGTGGCCGCTTGCGTCACGCCGTTCGGGCCGGCCGTCTGGGTCTACGCCGTCGGCCTGTCCACGAACCCCGAGGTCACCGCCCGCATCACGGAGTGGCAGCCGACGTCGCTGCGATCGGTGCCGGGGCTGCTGTTCTTCGCCTCGGCGCTCGCGGTCGCCGCGATCATCGCCCGCCGTGGACGGGCGACATCGTGGCCGACCCTCGCCTGGCTGGGGGTCTTCTTCGCGATCGGTGTCGTCGCCCAGCGGGGGGTCGCGTGGTGGCCGCTTGCGGCCGTACCGGCGGTGGCGGGCATGCTACCCCTCGCCACGGCCCCCTCGAGCCACGGGGTCACCGACCCACCGACGATCCGTCGCCTCAACGTCGTGATCGCTGGTGCACTGGTCCTGGCCGGTGTCGCGCTCCTGCCGGTGTGGCGTCCGATCGATCCCGGGACCGGCACGCCGAGCGGCGTCCTGACGCATGCCCCCTCCGGCGTGACCGGCGCGCTCCGCGATGCGGCGGTGCCCGGCGACCACGTCTTCAACCTGCAGACCTGGGGGTCATGGTTCGAGTACGCCCTGCCGGACCTCCCGGTCGCGATCGACTCGCGCATCGAGCTGTTCCTACCCGCGACCTGGGATGCCTACGAGGCCGTGGGTGCCGGCGTCGAGGGGTGGGAGATACAGCTCGAGGCCTGGGGGGTCCGGTTCGTCGCCGTCGGACCGGAGCAGGCCGCGTTCCACGATCGGCTCCTCGGGGCCGGCTGGGTGGAGCGCTATGCGGGCGTGGATGGCGCACTCCTGAGCCGACCGGAGCAAGCGCGAACTAGGACCATCGGTACGGTGACGCCGCGCACCGGGTCGCTAGACTCGCAGCCATGACCGATCGTGCTCCTGACCTCGACGTCGTCGTCCTCGGCGGCGGCGGGCATGTCGGGCTGCCCCTGAGCCTCGCGTTCGCCAAGGCCGGCCTGCGCGTCGGCGTCTACGACATCAATCAGGAAACGCTCGACGGCTTGGCCGCGGGCTCGATGCCGTTCATGGAGACGGGCGCCGACGAGCTCCTGGCCGAGATGCTGCCGACCGGACGCCTGGCGTTCAGCGCCGACGCCTCCATGATCGAGCGCACGGACACGCTCGTCGTGGTCATCGGGACGCCGGTGGACGAGTTCCTGGGTCCATCGATGACGATCTTCGAGAAGGCCGTCAACCAGATCGCGCCGCACCTGCGCGACGGGGCGCTGGTCGTGATGCGCAGCACGGTCTACCCGGGGACGACCGCCTATGTCGCCCAACACCTCGCGGACGCCGGGTGCCGCGTGGACGTCGCGTTCTGTCCGGAGCGGATCGCCGAGGGGCACGCGCTCGAGGAGCTCCGGTCGCTGCCGCAGATCATCGGGGCCGACGATGACACGGCCGCCGACCGGGCGACCGCCCTGTTCGCCCCGCTGGTCGCCAAGACGATCCGGACGACCTCGAAGGAGGCGGAGCTCGCGAAGCTGTTCACGAACACGTGGCGGTACATGAAGTTCGCCGTCGCGAACCAGTTCTTCATGATCGCGGACCAGGCCGGCGTGGACTACACGAACGTGCTGCGCGCCATCCGCGAGGACTACCCGCGGGCGGCCGACCTTCCCGGCCCGGGGTTCGCCGCCGGCCCATGCCTGTTCAAGGACACGATGCAGCTGTCCGCCTTCACGGCGGACCACTTCCCGATGGGGCAGGCGGCGATGCAGGCCAACGAGGGCCTGCCCGCCTACATCGTCAGTGCGCTGGAGCGCCGCTACGGTGGCCTGCAGGGCAAGACCGTGGGCATCCTCGGGATGGCGTTCAAGGCCGAATCAGACGACGCTCGCGCCTCGCTCAGCTACAAGCTGCGCAAGCTCTTGTCGTGGTCGGGGGCGCGCGTGCTCGCCACGGATCCGTACGTTCGGGACGACCGGCTGGTGTCGATGGAGTGCGTGATCCAGGAGAGCGACGTCCTCGTGCTCGGGGCGCCGCATAAGCCCTACCGCAACCTGCACATCGGCGGCAAGGACGTGGTCGATGTGTGGGGGGCCCTGGGCGGGGGCATCCGACTCTAGTGCGCATCCTCATCACCGGGGCCGCCGGGTTCATCAACGGGTACCTGGTCCCCGAGCTGCTCGAGGCGGGACACGAGGTCATCGGGCTCGACGATTTCTCCAAGTACGGCCGCTTGACCAAGTCGTACGACGACCACCCCCGCTATCGCTTCGTCGAGGGTGATGCCAAGGACACGGCGCTGATGCGCGACCTGGCTGCGGACGTGGATCAGGTGGTCGCATCGGCCGCGATGATCGGCGGCATCAGCTACTTCCACGAGTTCGCCTACGACCTGATGGCCGAGAACGAACGGATCCTGGCCTCCACGTTCGATGCGGCGATCGCGGCCCACCGTGACGGGCACCTGCAGCGGATCATCGTGGTGAGCTCGTCGATGGTCTACGAGTCGGCGACGACCTTCCCAACGCCCGAGGGCGCCCAGC
>CAYVJP010000043.1:0-15316 GCA_964451745.1 uncultured Anaerolineaceae bacterium
ACGGATCGTGTCAGGCGCCGCGCATCCGCCGGTCGGCCGCGAGCGCCTGCGGCATCTGCCGACGACGGATCGTGTCAGGCGCCGCGCATCCGCCGGTCGGCCGCGAGCGCCTGCGGCATGTGCCGAAGACCTGCCGGGAGGAGCGGCCGCCACGCTCGCCAGCCCGCCACGAGCCAGGCCGCCACGAGCCGTTCGCGCGTGCCCCAGGCGAACCCGTATCCATCGCGCACCGACGGCGGCAAGAGCCCGATGGCCGGCCAGAGGGTCCAGTCGTACAGGCGCGACGGGATCGCCAGCCCACCCAGTACCCCGGGGAGTGGCGGGTGGAGGATCGCGGCCGCGAGCTCCCTCGCCGTCGCACCGGGATGGACCGGCCCACTCGGGGAGAGTTGCTCGGCGACGTACGTCTCGAACGCCGCGAGGTCCGCGGGGAGCATCGCTGCCGGAACGCCGAACGCTCGACCGATGGGCACGGTCTCCGCGTAGAACCGGGCGGCGCGGTCGCGACCCAGTGGTGCAAGCCAGGCATCGGCGGCGACCATCGTCGATTCGACGAGCGTCGCGTGGACCCACAGCGACAACGCCGGATCGCGCGCCCGATACCCGGTCCCGACCACCGATCGATGCAGCTCGTTGAGTCGCCGGATCTCGCCGCGGGCCGCGGCGGTCGAGCCGTAGATGATCCGCAGGTAGCTCCGCAGCGTGCCGTCCAGGCGACGCCAGGGATCGGTCCGAAAGTCCGAATGCTCGGCGACCCCCGCGGCGACCGCCGGGTGCGCGATCTGGAGCAAGAGGGCCCGAGGACCGGCTCCCAGCAGGAGCATCGCCTCACGGTCGAGGCGCCACGCCTCGGACCCGGGGCCGAAGAGGCCCGGGTCGGGGCCGTGCTGGCCGGCGACCGGCGCCCGGCGCGTCGCGCCCGGGGCGTCGCGGGGTGTCATCCTGCCCGACACGGACACCGTATCCACGGGCACAGGATACGAGGAGGGACGTGGATGTCGGCCACAGGCGATGGTTGGGGGACCGGCTTCGACCCGGATGAGCTCGCCCGGCTCGAGACACGGATGTGGAAGGCGTACTACCGACGACAACCCGCGCGGCTGTTCGGCTGGTTGATCCTCGCCCTCCGCGCCCAGGCCCACGTATCGCTGCCGCGGGCCCTGGTCGCCAGCCTCGCGCTGACGCGGGCGGCGGCCGGGTTCGCCCGCGCCGACGGGGATTACGAACGATTCGCACCGGACATCGCGCGTGCCTACCGTCTCCTGGGGCTGCCCCCCTCGATCGACGCCGAGGAGGTGGCCCGGCGGGAACTGCGCTGGTGGGTCGTCCGCCGCGAGATCGGCCTCGCTGCGGGCGCCGCCGCGGGGGACGCGATCACGTCACTGTACGCGGCCATCTATGACGTCGATCCGAGTCGGGTCGCAGAGGCGGGGCGGCTGCGCGGACGCGCGGCCGAGGTCCGCGATCGGGGTGCGGCCGATGACCCCGACGGCGCGACGGGGCCCGGGCGAGCCTATTGGCCGGAAGTGGCGAGCCTTCTGCGTGATTCGTATCGGAGCCTGGACCGCGCGCTCTCGGATTAGCGGTCCTCGGGCCTCCGCCCGATCAGCCACCACGCGGTCGGGAAGATGGCGGCCGCGATGACGAGCTTGGCCATGTCCCAGAGGAGGAACGGCGTCATCCCCTCCGCGATGGCCATGGACCAGGTCATCCCGGTCGTGGCCTTCAGCCACGGCACACCAAAGGCGTAGATGATCGCGGTCCCGACGAGCATCGTCGCGAGCGCAGCGCCGAAGCGCCGATCCCAGCCCAGCTCCGCCAGCCGCCCGACCACGGCCGCGGCGACGACGAACCCGATGAGGTAGCCGCCCGTGAACCCGAAGAGCGTGGCAACACCCGAATCGCCTTCCGCGTAGACCGGGGCCCCCAGCGCCCCGATCGCGAGGTACAGCAACAAGGCCGCCGCCCCCCGGCGGAAGCCCAGGGCGCCACCGACGACGAGGACACCGAACGTCTGACCCGTGAACGGCACGGGGGTCGTCGGGATGTAGATCTGGGCCGTCAGGGCCACGGCCGCCGCGCCCAGCACGATGAGCACGATGTGGCGCACGCGGGTGGGGGTGCGTTCGGCGAGCCGGATGGGAACGAGGAAGTCCGCGAGGGTCAGGCCGCGGTCGGCAGCGGTGCTGCGATCGAGTCTCGGGAGGGCGATGGTCATCGAGGCTCCGTTGGCAGGGCGCCCGCTTGGGGTGACGGACGGCGCGAGTCTAGCACCCGGGCCGGGGCGCCTGCGCGCGAAGCTCTCGCCGGCAACGAGTCGCTGGTCCCTACTCGTACCCCACGGCACGGACGATCGAGACACGGCTGGCCAAGCGAGCCGGATAGGCGGCCGCCAGCATGGCCAGGACGATCCCGAGGGCGAATGCGACGGCGACCGCGAGCCATGGCACGCTCAGCGCGACGTCCGGACGGCCACCGGCGAACAGGACCATGAGGGCGCCGATGAGGAGGCCCGCGGCCACCCCGCAGAGGGCGCCGATCGCCCCGGTGATGCCCGCCTCCACCACGACCGATCGCCAGACCTGGCGGCGCGTCATCCCCGCGGCGCGCAACACGCCGATCTCGCGGACACGTTCCAGGACGTTCATCGTCAGGGTGTTGACGATCCCCAGCGCCGCCACGACGACGGCGACGAGCGCAAGCGCATCGAACAGGCCGAAGACGCGGTCCAGCGCCTCGCCGATCGCACCCTGGATCCTACCGAGGGTCACCGGTTCGAGCGCCAGCGCCTGGGCCTCGGCGGTGAACCGGGCACGCTCTTCAGCGCTGGCAGCAGCCGCGAAGCGGACCGCGAAGGCATCCGCACCCGCCACCCCGAGCCGGTCCGCGTCGGGCCAGCCGACGACGATCGTCTCGCCGGTCCGTCCCGGGAGCGTGCGTTCGGCGACACCGACGACGACCAGCGCCACGACCGATCCGTCAGCCCCGGCGGCGTCGATCACGTCGCCCACCGCAAGGCCATCTCGCGCGGCGATCCCCGCGGGCACGATGGCCGCGCCGCCGGCGTCGAGGGCGGCGAGAGCCGCGACGCGGTCGCCATCGATGAACCGGAACCGCCCATCGGCCGCCAGATCGGCACCGACCATCGCGGCCCCGTCGGCGCGGACGCCGTCGATCGCCAGGTCGAAGGTCGCGAGCGGGCTGATCGCCGTGAGCCCCGGCAGGTCGCTGAGTGTCTCGTCGAGGCCCTCGTCGGCGGGGCGCGGGAAGATCGAGGACACGATGAGATCGCCTGGGACGACGCCGGCGATCCACGCCCCGGCCGCGGCGCGGGCGTGCTGTCCGACCCCACCGAGGGCCACGATCATGGCCAGGCCGATCGTGAGCGCGCCCACGGTCAGGGCCGCTCGGCCCCGATCGCGCAGGATGGACGCCCGCGCGAGGCGCTCCTCGAACCGCACGACGAGCGCGAAGGGGACGCCGGCGACCCGGGTCAGGGCAGGCAGGAAGAACGGGACGGCCAGCGCGACGATCAGCAAGGTGGCGTAGACCGCGAACGCGCGGACCAGCGCCGCCTCGCTCGCCGAGCGCGGCCAGACGAAGAGCCCCACGACACCGACGATGGCGAAGACGGCGACCAGCCATCCCAGCCGGGCGCGCCGTGCCGCGGGCAGGTCCATCCGGGCCTTGAGCGCCTCGACCGGCGGGATACGCCCCGCGCGGCGAGCCGGCTCGAGCGCGGCGGCCAGGGTGACGGCAAGGCCGATCGCGATCGCTGCCCCCGCACTCTGGATGGTCACCACCGGCCCCGGCAGGGGAACATCCCCGACACGCCCGACCCAGGCGGCCATGCCCACCGCGAGGATCGCGCCCAGGCCGGTCCCGATGACGGCGCCCGCGGCTCCGATCGCGATGGCCTGGACGAGGATGAACGAGGTCACCTGGCCGCGCGTCGCGCCCGCTGCGCGCAGCAGCCCCAGCTCGCGGACGCGTTCCACGACCGTCATCGAGAGCGTGTTGAAGATGAGGAACGCCCCGGCGAACTGCGCGATCGCCGCGATGAGGGCGGTCGTCGCCGCGAAGTCCCCGGTCGAGGCGCGAAGGGCGGCACCGAGCTCGCCCGGCGAGGAGAGGACGTACGGCTCTGCGAGGAGGGTGGCCTGGAGCGTCGCGGTGACCGTTGCGGGCGTGGCGCCATCGGCGACGCCGATGTCGATGCGGCTGAGGCCCGACTCGGCGAACGCGGCCTGGGCCACCGGCAGTGGCACCACGACGGCGCGGCCGCTGGGACCGGCCCATGGCCCGTCGCCGGCCAGGAGGCCGATGACGCGGACCGTCACCGGCGCCTCGGGTCCCTGGATCGTCAGGTCGGAGCCGACGGCGATCCCGTCCTCGCGGGCGAGCGTGGCGCTCACGAGCGCGCTCCGATCGTCGGGGCGGACCAGCGGCGATCCGTCGAGCAGCGTCAGGTCGTGGAGCCGTGGCTCGGCGACGGGGTCGATCCCGACGACGGTGACCGGTGCCGGCAAGGAATCGCCGGGGCCGATCTGGTCGAGTCCGAGGTAGGTTCGGCGCTCGAATGTCGGCGCGGCAACAGCCACGCCGGGGGTGGCCGCGATGACCTCCAGCGTCGATCCCGAGAGTCCGGTCTCCCCGAACGTCGCAACCCGCAGGTCGGCGCGACCCACGAGGCCGTCGACCGTCCGGTCCACTGACGCATCGATCCCGGCGTTGGTGGCCAGGCCCGCGAACAGCACCGCGACACCCAGAGCGACGCCGGACATCGTGAGCAGCGAGCGGAGCGGTCGGGCCCGGAGACCACGCCACGCCAGGGCGCTGAGACCGTGCATCGCCGTGGGTCGCCCTACAGGCCGAGCTGCGCGAGTCGTCCGATCAACGGGCTCGCATCGTGGTCGGCGCGACGACCGAGCTCGATCGTGTCGCGGATCCGCCCGTCACCGACCACGAGGACGCGGTCGGCATACGCCGCGGCCTTCGCGTCGTGGGTGACGAGCACGATCGTCTGGCCTCGCTCGTGGCAGGACCGCCACAGCGCGTCGAGGATCTCCATCCCGGTGGTGTAGTCGAGATTGCCCGTCGGTTCATCGGCGAACAGGAGGGCCGGTCGCGTGACGAGGGCCCGGGCCACCGCGACGCGCTGCTGCTCGCCGTACGAGAGCTGGTCGGGCTTGTGGTGCTCCTTGCCCGTGAGGTCGACGAGCTCGATGACATCGCGGAGCCGCTCGGCGAGCTCGCCTCGCCCGTGGTCCTGGCCGGAGATCGTGAACGGCAGTGCGATGTTCTCCGTCACGTCCAGCAACGGGATCAGGTTGAAGGACTGGAAGACGAACCCGGTCCGGTCGCGCCGCAGGCGGGTCGCTCGGTCGTCCGACAGGTGGCTGATGACCTCGCCGGCGAGTTCCACCTCCCCGCTCGTGGGTTGGTCCAGGCCGCCGAGCAGCTGGAGGAGCGTGCTCTTGCCGCTGCCGGAGGGGCCCATCAGCGCGACGAACTCGCCGGCGCGCACGGACAGCGACACGCCGCGCAAGGCATCCACGGTCGTCTCGCCGAGCGGGTACGACTTGGTCAGGTCACGGGCCTGCAGGATCGGCCGGTGGTCGCCGGCGATGTCGTCGGCGGAGGTGGTGGCTGCGTCCAGGAGGGCGGTCATCGGGTCCTCGGGTGCGGAGCGGTGCGGTCTGGTCGACACGCTAGGCGTGTGCGTGCGACCGGTGTAGGGCACGAAGGTCCGGTCGGGTCTAGTACCGCGCGGTGCGGCCGACGTCTACGCGCCCAGGAACAGTCCGGTCACACCGCCCACGATGGTCTCGAGCAGGCCACCGGCGCTCGGTCCCGCCAGGATCCGCAGGCCGGTCGTCGTGGATGCGGCGGGAGTGCCGGTCCCGTCGGCGGGCCCGCTCGCCGGGGGTGTCCCGAGCTCGGACGGCTCCGGCGACGGCGTGACCGCCGGGACGCTCCCGCCCGGCCCGTCGGATTCCTCGCCGCGGTTGACCGGTGTCGGCGACGGCGTCGGGGTCGGCTCGGGTGTCGGCGTCGGGGTCGGCTCGGGTGTCGGCTTCGGGGTGGGCTCGGGCGTCGCCCGGGACTCGGCCGTCGGCTTGGGCTTGGGTGATGGTTTCGGCGTCGGCTTGGGCTTGGGCTTGGCGGTCGGTTTCGGGGTCGGCTTGGGAGTCGCCTTCGCGGTCGGCTTCGGGGTGGGCTTCGCCGTCGGCTCAGGCGTGGCGGCGCTGCCGCACTTGTCGGCGAACAGGACGGTCCACATCTTCTTGCCGTCGCTGCCCTTGTAGGCGCCGATCCCGATGACGTCCCAGGACTTGCCCAGGATGTTCTTGCGGTGGCCAGACGACTCCATGAACATCTCGTGGACGGTCTTGGTGGCCACGTCGTCGGGGTAGGTGTTCCAGCCGATGTTCTCGCCGGCGACCTTGTAGCAGAAGCCCTCGGCGTCCATCTTCTTGAACACCTTCCCGTAGCCCGGGATGTCGTGGCTGAAGTAGTCGCGCTCGATCATGTCCTTGCTGCGCCAGCGGGCGATCGAGGTGAGCGTGGAGTCGACCTTGAGCGACTTGAGGTCGGCGGCTGCCCGGCTCCGATTCGTCAGAGTGACGAGTTCCTTCTCCGCGGCGGCGCTGAACGCCTCCGCATCCCAGGCGAACGCGGGCGTGGGCCGCACCAGGCTGACCGCCGAGGTCAGGGCGAACAGGAGCGCGATGAGGACGGCAGTCCGTCGGCCGGTGGGGGCGGGCAGCGAGCGGGACATGTGGGATCGGTGGTCTCGTGTGGGCCATCCGCTGGGGCGGCGGCAAGGGTTTGGTGTGGTCCTCACCGTAGGCGTCCGGTGCGGTCCGGTCACCGGCGCGATGGTCCCGGTGGCGGCAGACCGCGGTACCGTCCGGTGGCGGGCGGTCCGTCCGGGTCGGGTGCGGTCCGGTGCGGTGTGGGAGGATGGCAGCGATGGGAGCTCCCGATCGCGTCGTGCTCATCACCGGGGCCACCGGTCCGCTCGGCCGGGCTGCGGCCGCCGCGTTCGCCGCCGACGGCGCCCGGCTCGGCCTCGTCGGCACCGATGCGGCACGCCTCGGCGCGCTCGCCGGGGAGCTCGCGCTCGCGGAGACCGCGTGGGTCCCGGCCGTGGCGGATCTGACGGATCGCGACGCCGCTCGCGCGGCAGTCGCGCTGGTCGAGGCGCGGTTCGGCCGGATCGATGTCCTGCTCCATCTCGTGGGCGGCTGGACCGGCGGCACCCCCCTCGCGGAACTCGACCCGGAGGTCCTCGCCGGGATGCTGGGCCAGCACGTCTGGTCCACGTTCCATGTCGCCCAGGCGGTGGTCCCCGGCATGGTGGCGCGGAGCTGGGGCAGGGTCATCGCGGTCACGTCGAGCGCCACCGCTGCGCCGGGCCCCAAGGTCGCTCCGTACGTCGCGGCGAAGGCGGCGCAGGAAGCTCTCTTGCGGGTGCTCGCCCGCGAGGTTGCGGGCGACGGCATCACCGTGAACACCCTCGCCGTCAAGGCGATCGACGCCAGGCATGAGCGCGAAACCGCCCCGTCACCGAAGAACGCGGGGTGGACGACGCCCGAGGAGATCGTCGCGACGATCCGCTACCTGGTGTCCGACGCCGGCGCCGCGGTCAACGGCCAGCGGATCGCCCTGGATGGGCGCGGCTGAGACCGATCGGACCGCTCACCCGAGCCGAGCCCCTCAGCCGTCGGCGACCTCGAGGACCACGCCTTCCGATGGCCGCAGGCGGAGCTCCTGCGCCCCGGCGTCCACGTGCGGGACGTCCGCGTGGGTTCCGACCACCGATCGCCAGGTCCCGCGGCGCAATCTCGGCAAGCGCAGGTTGCCACCGCTCCCGCCCACATCGATCCCGACGAGCGCGTCCGGACCCTGGCCGGAACGCCGGTAGGCCACGATCCATGGATCGCTGCCGCGGACGAAGCGCAGGTTCCCATCTTGCAGCGAGCGCAGGCGGTGACGGGCGGTCAGCAGGCGCCGGTAGCAGGCGAGCACGGAATCCGCGTCGGCACGCTGGACCTGGACATTGCGCGTGGCCACGTCCTCGCCGAGTCGCAACCACGGCCGGCCGCCGGTGAACCCGGCGCCTGGTCCGGGCGTCCACGGCATCGGCGTCCGCGCGCGAGAGCGGTCCCACCACGAGAAGCCGTCCGCGACCCGCTTGGCGGGGGCATCGATGCTCTCGTCCGCGGGGATGTCGACATCCTCCATCCCGAGTTCCTCGCCGTAGTACAGGAACGGGGTGCCGCGGAGGGTCAGGGTCAGCACTGCCGCAGCCTTGGCGATCGCCTCGCGTTGCGGACCACGCGCCCCCACGCTATCGGCAAGTCGCGTCGCGTGCCTCGACTGGTCGTGGTTCGACAGGACGACGGTCGGCCAGGCGTCATCCCCGAACGCACGCTCGCGGCGTCGGATCGCGGCGCGGATGGCGTCCGCGTTCCACGGGCGGGTCAGCAATTCCCAGTCGAAGACGAGGTGCCGATCCGTCGTCAGCGCGGCCGCTCCCTCGGTCGTCCCCACGAACAGCTCGCCGACGCTCATCCGCCCGGCGTACGCGTCCACGAGGGCTCGGAACCGTCCGAGGATCTCCGGCAGCTCGGGCTGATCGAAGTCATGAACGTGGACCTGGCGCGTCCAGGCGGACGTCCCCCGCCGGCGCGGATTGGCCAGCATCTCGGGGTGCTTGAGGAAGACGTTGAACGTATCGAGGCGGAAGCCGTCGACCCCACGGTCCAGCCAGCCGCGGACCATCGACCATTGCGCCGCCTCGACCGCCGGCACACGCCAGTCCAGCTCCGGCTGCTCGGGCAGGAACGTGTGGTGGAAGAACTGGCCGCGGACGGGATCGAACGTCCAGGCCGGCCCGCCGAACCACGAGACCCAGTCATTGGGCGGCTGCGGCCGACCCCGTCGATCCCACCCGGCCGGATCGCGCCAGATGTACCAGTCCTCGTAGGGTGCCTGGCGTCGTCGCGAGGCGATGAACCACGGATGCTCATCGCTGGTGTGGTTCATGACGAGATCGAGGACGACCCGGATGCCGCGGGCATGGGCGGCAGCGACCAGCTCGTCGAAGTCCCGCTCGGTGCCGAAGAGTGGATCGACCGCCGTGTGATCGCTGACGTCGTAGCCGATGTCCCGACCGGGTGACGGGTAGATCGGCGACAGCCAGATCGCATCGACTCCGAGGCCGTCCGAACCCAGGTGATCGAGGTGGTCGATGATCCCACGCAGATCGCCGGTCCCGTCGCCGTCGCTGTCGGCGAAGCTGCGCGGATAGACCTGGTAGATCACCCCGCGACGCCACCAGTCAGCGCCGAACTGCGCGCGGTCCTGCCATCGATCCCCGGTCACGCGTTCCGGTCCTCCGCGGTCTCCTGTCGCAAGCCTGCAAGGTCGCTGCGTTCGCTCGTCACGTGACGGTAGCGGTGAAGTCTTGACAATGTTCCGAGAAACGGGCATTGATACGCGTTACTGACACGCGTTAGTCGACCACGTCGCCGCGCCGTCGTCAAGCAGGAGGAGCCGCGCCGCATGGCCCGTCGACCGACCAGTGCGGATGTCGCGACCGAGGCGGGGGTGTCGCGGACCACCGTGTCCTTCGTCATGAACGGACGCACCGACGTGAAGATCCCCGATGAGACGCGGCGGAGGGTCCTGAGCGCGGCGGAACGGCTGGGCTATCACCCCAATGCATCGGCGCGCCGACTCGTCGGCGGACGCAGTCACGTCATGGCCCTCATCCTGCGCCAGACCCCGGAACAGATCGCCAGCGATGCGGTCCTGGCCGAGACGCTGCGCGGACTGGCCAGCGCCGCGCGGACGCAGGGCTTCCGGGTCATGGTGGAGCCGCTGGCGCCCGACGATCCGGGCGAAACCTACGAGACCCTGGTGCGGGCGCAGCATGCCGATGGTCTGATCATCAGCGGACCGCGCAGTGACGACCCGCGGTTGCACGCCCTCGTCCGCGATGGCTTCCCGGTCGTCCTGCAGGGCGCGCTCGCCGATGTCGAGGTCGCCAGCGTCGACGTCGACAACGTCCTCGGCGCCCGCGGCGCGGTGGACCATCTCATCGCCCTCGGCCACCGGCGCATCGCGTGCATCACCAACGCCCCCCTCGTGTACACCGCCGCACAGGAGCGCTTCGAGGGGTACGCGGCGGCCCTGGCCGCAGCGGGGATCCCGCTCGACCCGGACCTCTTCGAGCCGGGCGACTTCGACGCGCCCAGTGGTCATGTGGCGATGCGCCGACTGCTGGAACGGGCCACGTTCGACGCGGTGTTCGTGGCCAGCGACGTCGTCGCCCTCGGCGCGATCGGCGGCCTGCGCGAGGCTGGCCTCCACGTGCCGCGCGACGTGAGCCTCGTCGCCTTCGACGATATCCCGCTCGCCGGGTACTTCGATCCTCCTCTCACCACGGTCCGGCTGCCGGCATTCGAGCTCGGGCAGGCAGCTGGGCGTGCGCTCCTCGAACGCATCGCCGATCCGGCGATGACCGGACGGACGCTATTGGGGACCGAGCTGATCGTACGGGCGTCGACGGCACCGCCGCGGCGCCCCTGACCTCGCGCGGTCCGGAGGGTCCGGCCGCGCGTCCCATTCCGCCCACGCAACGGCTTGGGTGTCCAGGCCGACGATCGGGAAAGGAGACGGATGATGGAGGAGAGAACACTGAGATGGCGCCGGATCGCCGGGGCGTTGGTCGCGGTCGCCCTCGTCGCCGCCGCGTGCGGCGGTGGCGGGAGCAGCGCTGAACCGTCGACTGACGGCTCGGCCAGCGAGGCCCCGCCCGCCAGCGGCGAAGCGCCGTCGGCCGACACGGGCTTCGTGTGCGAGAACATCGGCGGCGAGGTCACGGTCTATGCGACCTGGACCGGAGCCGAGCAGGACAACTTCGACGCGATGATGGCGCCGTGGCTGGAGTGCACCGGCGCGACCATGAACTACACCGGCCAGCGCGACCTCGCCGGCGCCCTGACCGCGGCGATCGCGGGCGGGAACCTGCCCGATGTCGCTGGCCTGCCCGGACCCGGGCTGATGCAGCAGTGGTACGCCGACGGCGTGCTCGTCCCGCTCGACTTCGTCGACTTCGCGGCCTACGAAGCCGCCACCCCACCCGGCTTCGCGGCGTTGGGCCAGGCGCCCGACGGCAAGCTCGCCGGGATCTTCACCAAGGGCGCCGTGAAGGGCCTGATCTGGTACAACACCGGCGTCTGGCAGGGTGGCACGCCGGCCACCTGGGACGAGCTCAAGGCGGCCGCTACATCGACCGGAGACACCCAGACATGGTGCATCGGCCTCGAATCCGGTGGCGACTCCGGCTGGCCGGGGACGGACTGGATCGAGGACATCGTCCTCCGTCAGGCCGGGACCGAGGTCTATGACGGGTGGGTCGCCGGCACGACGCCGTGGACCGATCCGGCCATCAAGGCGGCATGGGAGGAGTTCGGGGTCGCCGTCCAGAACGCGCACGGCGGATCCGACTTCGTGAACGCGACCGCCTTCGGCAAGGCCGCCAACCCGATGTTCACCGATCCACCCGGCTGCCTGCTCCACCATCAGGCGAGCTTCATCACCACGTTCTTCGAGTCGGAGGCCGGCGCCACGCCGGACCAGTACGACTTCTTCCCGTTCCCGGACATCGACCCGGCCAACTCCGGCGTGACCGGCGGCGGCGACCTGTTCGGGATGTTCAACGACACGCCGCAGGCGCGGTCGATGATCCAGTACCTGTTGACGCCGGAGGCTCAGCAGATCTGGGTGGAGCTTGGCGGCTTCATCTCCGCCAACAAGAACGTGCCCATCGATGCCTATCCCGACGAGGTGTCGGGCCGGTCGGCAGAGATCCTCGCCAACGCCGAGACCTTCAGGTTCGACGCGGGCGACCTCATGCCGAGCGCCCTGTCGGCGGCCTTCTTCGACGGTGTCGTCGAGTACGTCGATAACCCGGAGAACCTCGACACGATCCTGGCCGACCTGGAGGCCGTCTCGGTAGACGCCAGGAGCCAGTAGCGCCAACGCGAACGGTGGCCGGCGTCGGGGGGGCCGGCCACCGTCCGCGCCACTGTAGGGAGGGTTGATCGTGTTCGACGCACTCCTTGAGAATCGGCTCCTGGCCGCAGCGGTGGTGGTGGTCGCGGTCCCGGCCGTGCTCATCGCCTACATCCTGCTGATCGAGGCGATCCTCCGGCGCGTCCCCCGCCGCATGTCGCGCGGTCTGCGGCCATGGCTGTGGCTCGCCCCCGCACTGACCTTCCTCGGGGTCTTCCTCGTCTACCCGACGATCGCCACGATCGTCCGGAGCTTCCAGAACCGGCGCGGGAACGACTTCGTCGGATTGGAGAACTACCAGTGGTTCTTCGACCAGAGCGATACGTTGATCGCACTCCGGAACAACATCCTGTGGGTCGTCCTCCTGCCGGTGCTGGTCGTCGGCCTGGGCCTGCTCATCGCGATCCTGGTCGACCGCGTCCGCTACGAGAGCACGGTCAAGTCGGTGGTGTTCCTGCCGCTCGCGATCAGCTTCGTGGCGGCGGCCGTGATCTGGCGGTTCATGTACGAGCTCGATCCGAATGTCGGGACCCTGAACGCCGTTGTCACGGCGGCGGGCGGCGACCCCGTCGCCTGGCTCATCGAGCAACCCTGGAACAACTTCTTCCTGATCATCGTGGGGGTCTGGCTCCTGACCGGCTTCGCGATGGTCATCCTCTCTGCCGGCCTCAAGGGCATCAGCACCGAACTGCTCGAGGCAGCCCGTGTCGATGGCGCCAATGAGCTGCAGGTGTTCCGGCGGATCGTGCTGCCCCTGTTGGCCCCGACGATCGCCGTCGTCGCGACCACGGTCATCATCTACGCGCTCAAGACCTTCGACGTCGTGTACACGATGACCAACGGCAACTTCAACACGAACGTCATCGCCAACCTCATGTACCAGACGCTCTTCGTCGGCGGTCAGCCGGGTCGAGCGGCGGCGGTCGCGGTGATCCTGTTCCTGGCCATCGTCCCGGTGATGTACGTGAACATCCAGCGCTTCCGCCAGCAGGAGGCCATCCGATGACCGTCGGTGCCCCGATCCCGGCCCTGGATGCCCCCACGACCACCGTGTCACGGGCCCGGACCACGACCCGGCGAGGTCCCGGCCTGGGCCGCGGCTTCCTCCATCTCTCCCTGCTCATCCTGATGGCCATCTGGGCGATCCCCACGATCGCCCTGCTGGTCGCCTCGTTCCGGCCGGCCGCCGCCACCAACACGAGTGGCTGGTGGACGGCGTTCACGCCGCCATGGGAGTTCACGCTCGAGAACTACGAGTACGTCCTGGGCCGAGCCGGCATCGACCAGGCGTTCATCAACAGCTTCATCATCACGGTCCCCGCGACCGTGCTGGTCGTGATGATCGCGGCGTTCGCGGCCTACGCATTCGCGTGGATGGAGTTCCCGGGCCGCAACATCCTGTTCGTGACGGTGGTGGGGCTCCTGGTCGTGCCCCTGCAGATCACCCTGATCCCGGTGCTGACCTTCTTCCGCGACTTCCAGCCGGCCGGGCTCGAGATCAACGGGACGATGCTGGCGGTCTGGCTGGCGCACACCGGGTACGGGCTGCCGTTCGCGATCTACCTGTTGCGCAACTACTTCGGCTCGTTGCCGCGAGAAGTCTTCGAATCGGCGGCGATCGATGGGGCGAGCCCATCCACGTCGTTCTTCCGACTCGCCATCCCGATGAGCGTGCCCGCGCTGGCGTCCCTGATCATCTTCCAGTTCCTGTGGGTCTGGAACGATCTGCTCGTCGCGCTGGTCTACCTCGGCGGGGCGTCCGAGAACCATCCGCTCTCGGTCGTGCTGGCGAACCTGACGACGTCATTCGGTGGTGGCTGGCAGTTCCTGACCGCCGCCGCGTTCATCTCGATGATCGTGCCGATCATCGTGTTCCTCTCGCTCCAGCGCTACTTCGTCCGCGGGATCACCGGGGGTGCCGTCAAGGGTTGACCGGGCCCAGGCCGCGGCCGGCGGGGGTGCCTCCTCCCTTCGCCGGCCGTCGGCGCGATCGGCGATCTCAGGAAGCGCGCGAATCCTCGCCGCGGAGCCATTCGGTCTGGGCGTCGTCGCCGGCGGACCGTGTGCCATCCGCGCTGCCACCTGCGCCAGGTCGGGAGGCGCCACTCCCGTCAGCACCGCCCGCCGTCTCGGCGATGTCGCTCGCCGGTTCGCGGTCGCCGGCGGGACCCTCGGCCAGGCGTTCAGGGTCGCCGCCGGCCGGAGCCGGCCCGACGACCCCTGCCCCGGTCCCGGCCCCGTCGCGTCGGATGCCGTCCCCGGGCGGGAAGTCGGTCTGCTCTCGGTCCGGTTCGCGCTCACGCAGATCGTCGCTCACGTGGATGCCCTCCATGCTGTCGTTCGGGCAAGCATCCGGCCGCACGGGAGCACGAGAGGTCATCGCCTCGGCCGGCGGCATCACAGGTACGTGTCGGCTACCGGTTCAGGGAGCGTCTAGGTCGCGCCGGTGACGCTCGCCACCAGGGCCTGGGCCTCCTCCAGCAGCCGGGCCAGGTGTTCCTCGCCCCGGAACGATTCCGCGTAGACCTTGGCCACGTCCTCCGTGCCCGATGGTCGGGCAGCGAACCAGCCCTGGGCGGTCACCACCTTGAGGCCGCCGATCGGTGCGCCGTTCCCGGGTGCGTTCGTGAGGATCGCCGTGATCGGGTCGCCGGCCAGGGCGGTGGCGGTCACGTCGGCCGGCGTCAGGCGCCCCAGGGCCGCCTTCTGGGCCGGCGTCGCCGGCGCGTCGATGCGCCGATACGCGGGTGCGCCGAAGCGCTCGGTCAAGGCGGCGTAGGCGTGTCCGGGGTCATGACCTGTGCGGGCGGTGAGCTCGCACGCGAGCAGGTCCGCGATGATCCCGTCCTTGTCCGTCGTCCACACCGTCCCGTCGCGGCGGAGGAACGACGCCCCGGCACTCTCCTCGCCACCGAACCCGATGGAGCCGTCGATGAGGCCGTCCACGAACCACTTGAAGCCGACGGGGACTTCCACCAGTCGTCGATCGAGGTCGGCGACCACGCGATCGATCATCGAGGACGAGACGAGCGTCTTGCCGACGCCCACCTGTGGTCCCCACGTGCGCGCCCCGCCGAACAGGTAGGCGATCGCCGCCGACAGGAAGTGATTCGGGTTGAGTAGGCCGTCGGACGGCGTGACGATGCCGTGCCGGTCGGCGTCAGCGTCGTTGCCCAGGGCGATGTCGAACCGCGCGCGATGGGCGACCAGCCCGGCCATCGCCGAC
>CAYVJP010000044.1:0-11863 GCA_964451745.1 uncultured Anaerolineaceae bacterium
CATCACGTCGTGGGGCCCGAACGCGAAGTTGTCGAGGATGACCTCGGCGAGTCCCGGCATCCGCTCGAAGAACATCGCCTGGCGCTGGCCGTTGGCGCCCACGACCTGGGTGTGGAACGTCATCGACAGCTCGACGATCGGGTTGAAGCCCGGATACGAGCCGTAGCGCGGGAACATCTCCTCGACGGGAATGCGCGAGTGGCCGGTCCCGAAGAGGTGGACCAGCCCGTCCGACGCGATCGCATCGGCGCACCACTGGCTTGCGGTCTCCATCGCGTCGGCCTGGGTGGCCGCCAACCGGTCGAGGACCGGCTGGGCATGGGTCAGCCAGGTGAGCACCGGGGCGGTGGCGGACGTCGTGGACGACATCAATAGCCGCCCTCGAGCGAGGCGGCGGCAGCCGCCACGGGTGCGCCCCCCGCCTTGCGCGCCCGGAAGTCGTCGATGATGGCGGCCGTCGCCGTCGCCCCGATCCGGGTCGTCCCGAGCGCCATGACCTCGAGCAGGGCATCGAGCGTCCTGACGCCCCCGGCGGCCTTGACCCCGATGTGCGGCGAGGTGTTGGCGCGCATCAGGACGAGGTCCTCGTGGGTCGCGCCCGTGGGGGCGAAGCCCGTCGAGGTCTTGACGAACTCGGCGCCGGCGGCCTCGGTCAGGCGGCAGGCCCTGATCTTCTCGTCGTCGGTCAGATAGGCGTTCTCGAAGATGACCTTGACGATCGCGCCACCCGCGTGGGCGGCGTCGACCACGGCCGCGATGTCCGCCTGGACGTCCGCGTCGCGGCCGGACCGCAGCGCGCCGATCTGGATGACCATGTCGATCTCGGTCGCGCCGTCGTCGAGGGCCTGGCGGGTCTCGGCCACCTTGGTCTCGGTCGTGCAGTACCCGTGCGGGAACCCCACGACGGTCCCGACCGCCACGTCCGTCCCGGCCAGGATGGCGGCCGCGCGGCGGACGTGCATCGGTGGCACGCAGACGCTCGCGACGTCATAGGCGGCGGCCAGCCGGCAGCCGTCCTCGATGAATGCGTCGTCAAGCTCCGGACGCAGCAGCGAATGGTCGATGGTCTTGGCGATGTCGCGCTCGGTGAGGGTGTCGAGATCGATGGCGGTCAAGGGGTCTCCAAGTCGGGGTCAGTGGCAGAACGGGCGAAGCACGTCGCGGGCGATGAGGAAGCCCTGCTTCACCTTGTCGTCGGTACCCTCGAAGCGGCGGTCTTCGTGCTCGATGATGCAGTCGCCCTCGTAGCCCTGGCGGTAGAGCTCGCCGTGGACGACGCCCCAGTCGACCTCGCCGAGGCCGGGGATGCGCGGGATCTGCCAGCCCATCCCCATCGAGAAGACCCCCCGCTCGTAGAGGCCGTCGCGATCGATCATCAGGTCCTTCGCCTGGTAATGGAGGACATGCGGGCCGAACTCCTTGAGGAAGCGCCCGATGTCGATCATCTGGAGGATCAGGTGCGACGGGTCGAAGTTGAGCCCGATCGTGTCGCCCCACTGCTCCAGGATCCGGCGCCACATCCGGGGCGTCGTCGCGATGTTGTGGCCACCGGGCCACTCGTCGTACGAGAAGAGCATCGGGCAGTTCTCGAGCGTGAGCTTGCGGCCGTGGTCCCGCGCGTAGGCCACGATGTCGGGCCAGACCCGGAGCGCCTCGTCCCAGTTCTCGTCCTGGTTCTTCGCGCCGTCACCGCCCATGAAGGTGTTGACCAGCGGGACGTCCATCTTCTCGGCGGCGTCGATGACCTTCTTGAGGTGACCGATCACCGACGCCCGGTGCTCAGGGTCGGGGTGCAGCGGGTTCGGATAGAAGCCCAGGCCGGAGATGGCAAGGCCCTTGCCCTCGATCTCGGCGCGGATGTCGGTCGCCTGCGCGGCGGACAGGTTCGCCACGTCGATGTGGCTCGTGCCGGCATAGCGACGGGTCGGCCCGGTGGCCTTCGGCCAGCAGGCGATCTCGAGGACTTCGAAGTCGGACGCGACGGCCCAGTCCGCGACCTCCATGAGGTCGGTATCGGGGAACGGGGCGGTCAGGAAGCCGAGTCTCATCGGGCGGGGACCTCCGTGGCGGCGCCGGTGGCGGTCGTGGCCGCATCGCGCGCGACCTCGACCCAACGACCGAGCCGGGCGCTCTCGGCGATGGCGTCGCCGACGAGCATCTCGTCGTGGCCGTCCGCGAACGTGGGATAGCCGGGGCGGGAGGAGGGCGCCCCGGCTACCACGTCCGCATAGACGGCGCGGAAATGCGCGCAGAACGTGTCGAAGAAGCCCTCGACGTGGCCGCCGGGCAGCGCCGATGCCGCCTGGCCGGCCGCGCCCATGAGGGCGGGGTTGCGGATGAGGGTCTCGTTGGGGCGCTCGCGATGCCCGATCCAGGCCTGGTCGGGCTGCTCGGAGTCCCACGCCCAGGCGGCTGCGGACCCGTCGATCTCGTAGACGAGCGAATTCTTCCGGCCGGGAGCGATCTGGGAGATGCTGACCGCGCCGCGGGCGCCGCCGTCGAAGCGGAGCAGGATCGTCGCGGTGTCCTCCGTCGCGATCGGTCGGGCGACCGTGTCAGCGGCCCGCTCCGTCGAGAACGTCTCGACCGGGCCTGTCGGCTCGCGACGCGTCCCGATGAACGTGGTGAGATCCGCCATCACCGCGCTCACGTGCTGGCCGGTGACGTAGGTCATCAGGTCGAGCCAGTGCGACCCGATGTCGCCGACCGCCCGCAGCGCGCCGCCGCGTTCGGGCTGGAGGCGCCAGTTCCAGTCGCTCTCGAGGAGCAGCCAATCCTGGAAGTAGCGGCCGGTCACGAGGCGCACTTCGCCGAGTACCCCGGCCGCGACCTGCTCGCGCGCGTGCTGGTTCAGCGGGTAGTAGCGGATGTTGAAGTTCGTGGCGTTCACCAGACCGCTGCGCGCGGCCACATCCACCAGCACGGCCGATTCCGCGGCCGTCATCGCGAGGGGCTTCTCGCAGACGACGTGCTTGCCGGCCGCGAGGATCGCCCGCGCCTGGCTGACGTGGAGGTCGTTGGGGGACGTGACATGGACGACGTCCACGGTCGGGTCGGCGAGCAGCGCGTCGAGGTCGGGGTAGGCCTTCGCGACCCCCAGCGCCGTGGCCCGCGCGGCCCCACGTTCCGGGGAACTCCCCAGGACGCCGCGCACCTGGACGCCCACGCGGCGCAGCGCCTCGACGTGCACCGTCCCGATGAACCCGGTGCCGATGACGGCAGCTCCGATGTCGGCGATCGTCCGCACGGCCGGTGCTCGCTCCTCGTGCCAGAACTGTCTAGACAGTCTAGATGGATACGCCAGATGGTATGAGGCGGTCGGAGGCGGGTCAAGGGTGCGTGTGCTCCTCGTGATGCACCCTCGCGCTTCGCGCCACCACAATCCTACTTTCATCTGTCAAGTGCAAAAGTGGTCTAGATGGGTGACACCGACGTATCATCGCCCGGTGAGCCAGCCACCTTCCACCGCACTCCCCGACGAGGTCCTCGACGACCTGGTCGCGGTCCTCGACGAGATCCGCCTCGGGCGCTCTCGCTCCAGGTCCGAGCTCGTGTCGCGAACGGGGCTTGGCCGCGCCATCGTGGCTCGTCGGGTTGGCGAGCTCATCGACCGGCGGCTCGTGTCCGAGGGCCTGGTCGGCCCGAGCACCGGCGGCCGGCCACCGCGCCAACTGACCTTCCGGGCCACCGCCGGCCATGTCCTCGTCGCCGATCTCGGGGCGACGAGCATCGATGTCGCGGTCACGACCCTCGACGGACGGATCCTGGGCCACCATGACGAACCTGCCCGGATAGAGGACGGTCCCGATGCCTGCCTGGATCGGGTGGAAGCGCTCTTCGCGTCGCTGGCCGCCACCACCAAGGACATCCCCGGGCACCTGTGGGGCGTGGGGATCGGCGTGCCCGGACCCGTCGAGTTCGGCTCCGGCCGACCCATCGCGCCCCCGATCATGCCCGGCTGGGACGACTACCCGATCCGCGAACGATTCGCCGATCGCTACGGGGCGCCGGTCTGGGTGGACAACGACGTCAACGTCCTGGCCCTCGGCGAGTGGCGGTCGGGGATCGCCGCCGGGCACGACGACGTCGTGGTCGTGAAGGTGGGGACCGGCGTCGGGGCCGGCATCATCGTGGACGGCCAGGTCCATCGCGGCGCGCAGGGGAGCGCCGGCGACGTCGGTCACATCCAGGTCTCGGACGATCCCGATGTCGTCTGTCGCTGCGGCAACATCGGGTGCCTGGAAGCCTATGCCGGTGGGGCCGCCCTGGGGCGCGCCGGCGAGGCGGCCGCCCGCGACGGCCGCAGCCATCGTCTGCGGACGGCCCTCGACCAACACGGGACCGTGACCGCGGAGGACGTGGCGCGCGCGGCGTCGTTCGGGGACCCGGTCGCCATGGCCCTGCTCCAGGAGGCCGGCCGCCGGGTGGGTTCGATGCTGGCCAGCGTGGTCAACTTCTTCAATCCCTCGCTCATCGTGATCGGCGGTGGCGTCGCCAACTCCCCGGACCAGTTCCTGGCCGCGATCCGCGAGACGATCTACCGGCGCTCGTTGCCCCTGGCGACGCGGGAGCTCCAGATCCAACGCTCGTCGCTGGGCGGGCTGGCCGGGGTCATCGGGGCATCGGCCATGGTCGTCGATCGGCTGTTCTCACGCGAGTCGATCGGCCGCTGGATCGAGGCCGGTGAGCCCGCCGGGACGCCGGAAGTCGCGCTCACCGGCGCGAGCTGATCCTCACGCGTTGCGAGGTGGTGCCGCCAGCGGCCCGGCCTGATGCCACACCCCACGCTCGCCGCCGGCCCTGCTGCCACATGCAGAAATGGTCTGCAGGTACACGAGATGACGCACCAGCTGCAGACCATGTCTGCAGATGGCGACCGCCTGCTGGCAACGCGTGCGTGGAACTGGCCCGACCGCCTGTCTCGATCCGCGCGCGTGCAGACCATGTCTGCGTTTGGCAGGACGCGAACGGGGCCCGAACCGGGATGCCCGAGCCGGGATGCCCGGACCGGGGAGCCGATCCGCGCTCACGCGGGGCGTGGTGGCGCCGTGCTCTCCCGGATGATCAGTTCCGTCGTCAGCTCGACCCGCATCTGGGCGGGCTCCTCGCCGCGGGCCATCTCGAGGACCAGGGTCGCGGCGGCCTCGGCCATCTCGATGAGCGGCTGGCGGACGGTCGTCAGCGGCGGGCCGACCCACTGGGCGACGGGCAGGTCGTCGAAACCGACGACGCTGAGGTCCTCGGGGATGTGCAGGCGTGCCTCGCGCGCGGCCTGGTACACGCCCAGGGCCTGGAGATCGTTGCCCGTGATGATCGCGCTGGGCCGGTCCGGTCGGCGAAGCAGGGCGCGCCCGGTCGCGATCCCCTCGTCGACATGGAACGCGCCGTGACTCACGAGGCTCGGATCGACCTGGACCCCGGCCTCGTCCATCGCGGCCCGGAATCCGTCAACGCGCGCCCGGCTGCACAGGATGTCCGGGGGTCCGCCGATGACCGCGATGCGGCGGTGTCCCAGGCCCAGCAGGTGGCGGGTCGCGGTCAGGCCGCCGTTCCAGTTGGTCGCCCCGATCGATGGCGTGGCATGGAGCGGCTCGCCGGCCGGGTCGAGGATCACGAACGGGATGCCCCTCGTGCTGAGCTGCTCCCGCATCGACGCGCTCAGGTCCGAGAAGACGGCGATGACCCCGGTCGGACGCCGCGCCAGCACACCCTCGATCCAGCCGCGCCCCGGCGTCCGGCGACCCTGCATCTCGGTGAGGACGACGGCGAGGTGGTGGCGCCCCGCGACGCGTTCGACGCCACGCACGATCTCGAGCGCCCATTCGGTCTCGAGCTCGTGGAAGATCACCTCGATCAGCGACGAGCGGCCGATCGAGCGGGGCGTCCGCTGGTAGCCGTGCTCGACGATCGCGGCTTCGACACGGCGCCGCGTCTCGCTCGACACGTCGGACCGCCCGTTGATGACCTTCGAGACCGTCGGGACGGAGACACCGGTCTGTTCGGCGATGAACGCGATCGTCGTTCGGGGCGTGCTGACCATGGCGGGAGTCTACCGAAAGTTTCGGGGTCGTGCTGCGCGGTTCCGCACGGTCGACGACCAGGGCAGGGTCGTGCTGGATGGCCCGATCGACACCATGCCGAAAGGTCTTGACTCTCGATCGCGACCTTCGTATCGTGTGCGTGGTCGAAACCGTATCGTAGTGTGATGCGAAAGTTTCGATACGGAGGAGCCTCAGATCTGGGCCGGGTTCGGTCGGGCCGGTCGTCGACCGTCGACGACGCCGCCGTGCCGTGAGCCCGCACCGTACCCCGAGGTAGCTCGGGAAGAGGAGGTCGAGTGGTGTCAACACGCTGGCGATCAGTGGGGGTCCTCGCGATCCTCGCCCTGTTGGTGTCCGCTTGTTCGAGCGGCGGCGCCTCCACCGCGCCCTCGACGGCGCCCACGACCGCGCCGACCACGGCCCCGACCAGCGAGCCGTCGCAGGCCGCAGAGCCGGTCACCATCACCTGGTACCACATCCAGAACAACGACCCGGGCCTGAGCCTGTTGAAGGACCTCGCCGATGAGTACATGGCGGCGAACCCGCACGTGACCATCGACATCCAGGTCAACGAGAACGAAGCGTTCAAGACCAAGCTGACCACGCTGCTCCAGCAGGGCAACGTGCCCGACCTCTTCCAGACTTGGGGCGGCGGAGGCCTGCGCCAGCAGGTGGAGGCCGGTTTCGTCAAGGACATCACCGCCGACATCGCCGACTGGAAGGACGAGATCAACGCCGGCGCCCTCAGCATGTACGAGGTCGACGGGAAGAACTACGGCATGCCGTTCGACCTCGGCCTCGTGGGCTTCTGGTACAACACCCAGACCTTCGAAGACGCCGGGATCACGGCCCTCCCCACCACGTGGGATGAGTTCCTGACGACGGTCCAGACGCTGAAGGACGCGGGCGAGACGCCGATCGCGCTCGCCGGCAAGGACACCTGGACCGGCGCGTTCTACTGGGCGTACCTCGCGGTCCGCAACTGCGGCCAGGCCGGGATGGACAAGGCCGTCACCACCGGCGACTGGTCGGATCCGTGCTTCGTGAAGGCCGGTCAGGACTTCCAGAAGCTCATCGACCTCGAGCCGTTCCAGGAAGGCTTCCTGGCAGCGCCGTGGGACGGTGCCGGCAGTGGTGCGGCCGCCCAGGCGACGTACAACGGCGCGATCCAGCTCATGGGGCAGTGGCTCCCGGGCACCGTGCAGGCCAACTCCGGCGATGAGCGGGCGATGGGCGAGGGCCTCGGCTGGTTCCCGTTCCCCGGCGTGACCGGAGCGCCCGGCGACGCCTTCGACGGCGTCGGTGGCGGCAACGGCTTCGCGGTCGGCAAGGACGCGCCGCCCGAGACGATCGACTTCCTCCACCACCTCGTCAGCCTCGATGCTGCGAACCGGTGGGGCGCGCTCAACTCGGGCATCCTGCCCACGACCAACGGCTCGGAGGCGTCCACCACGGACCCGATGCTGTCGCTGGTCCTCGAGGGCCGCGCCAAGGCCAACTTCGTCCAGCTCTACCTCGATCAGGCGACGACGCCGGAACTGGGTGGCGCGATCAACGAGGCCGTGGCGACCCTGTACGCTGGGACCGGGACTCCGGAGTCGGTGGCTGAGGCCATCAACGCCGCCGCCGGCCAGTAGTCCATCCTTGACGCAGCCGTGAATGGGCCGGCCGAGCGCCGGCCCATTCACTTGACCGAGTGATCGCCGTGACGAGTGCTGTCGGCTCCCGATCCCGTACCGGCCGGAACCTGCGCCCGTGGCTCGCCGCCGGCGTCTTCCTGCTCCCGGCGTTCGGTCTCTACCTGCTGTTCGTCCTCTTCCCGATCGTCCAGGCCGCGCGCTACAGCCTGTTCGACTGGAACGGTCTGGAGCCACTCGACCAGTTCGTCGGGCTGGCGAACTTCGAGCGCGCGCTGGCCGATCCGGTCTTCCTTGGCGGGGTCAGTCACAACGCCTTCATCGTCGTCCTGTCGCTGGCCGTCCAGATCCCGTTCGCGCTGGCCCTGGCCCTCATGCTCAACCGTCGCTTCCGCGGGCGCACGGTCCTGCGCCTGATCTTCTTCGCCCCCTACGTCATCGCGGAGGTGATCACCGCGATCGTGTGGAGCCTCATCCTCCAGCCCAATGGACTCGCGGAGTACCTCCTGACGGCCGTCGGTCTCGAGGATGTGTATCAGCCCTGGCTGGCGGACCCGGAGACGGTCCTCACCGCGCTCTTCTTCATCATCACGTGGAAGTACTTCGGGTTCCACATGATCCTGCTCCTGGCTGGATTGCAGGGCATCCCCCACGAGCTCGAGGAGGCGGCCGCCATCGACGGCGCGACGCGTCGGCAGTCGATCCGCTACGTGACGTTGCCGCTGCTCGGGCCGACCCTCCGGGTCTCCGTCTTCCTCTCGATCATCGGTGCGCTGCAGCTCTTCGACCTCGTCTGGGTGACGACCCGCGGCGGACCGGTGAACGCCTCGAACACGATGGCGACCTACATGTTCGACCAGGGATTCGTGCGCTTCCAGTTCGGATACGGGAGCGCCGTCGCGGTGATCCTGTTCCTCATCTGTTTCGCCCTCGCCCTCGCCTACCAGCGCTGGGTCCTGCGCCGCGATACGGAGGGAGCGACGACCTATGGCTGAGCCGACGGTCGTGCGTGATGGTGTCGCGGTCGCCGACCATCGGGCCGGACCTGACACGCGGTTCCGCGCTCGGCGCATCGCGGGTTCCGTGGTGCGCTGGATCGTGCTGCTCACGGTCAGCGTGGTCATCGTCACGCCGGTCGTCTATGCGGCCCTCGGAGGGTTCCGTGACGCCCCGCAGCTGGCCGCGGACCCCGTCGGTCTGCCTGACCCATGGGTCTGGACGAACTACACCGAGCCCCTCACGTCCGAGAGCTTCTGGATCCAGCTGCGCAACAGCGCGGTCGTGGCCGGGCTCTCGACCGCCATCGTCGTCCTGTTCGCCGCCCTCGCGGCGTTCGCCTTCGCCCGGCGCGAGTTCCGCGGGCGCGAGGTCGCCTACACGGTGTTCACGCTCGGGCTGCTGTTCCCGGTGACGGTGGCGATCCTGCCGCTGCTGATCCTCGTGCGCGACCTCGGACTGCTCGACAACCCACTCGGTCTCGCGCTGCCGGAGGCGGCCTTCGCGCTGCCGCTGACGATCATCATCCTGCGCCCGTTCTTCCGGAGCATCCCGAAGGAGCTTGAGGATGCTGCGGCCATGGACGGCTGTGGGTCGCTGGGCTTCTTCTTCCGCATCCTGCTGCCACTGTCGCGACCGGTGCTCGTGACCGTCGCGGTGCTGGCCATGGTGTCGAGCTGGAATCAGTTCCTGCTCCCGCTGGTCATGCTGTCCGATGCCGCGAACTGGACGCTCCCGCTGGGCGTGACGAACTTCAGCACCCAGTACACGACGGACACGGCGCGGATCCTCGCCTATACGACGCTGGCGCTCATCCCGGCGCTCGCGTTCTACCTCGTCGCCGAGCGCGAGCTCGTCGGTGGCCTGACCGCCGGATCGGTGAAGGGATGACGACCGCGATCGCTCCCTATCGCGACCCCGCCCAGCCCATCGAGGTTCGCGTCGCCGACCTCCTGGGGCGCATGTCGCGCGCCGAGAAGGTGGCTCAACTCGGGTCGTTCTGGGCGTTCGAGGTGGTGGGGGAGCGGGGCCTCGATGCCGATCGGCTGGCATCGCTCGCGCCCGACGGGGTCGGCCACATCACGCGCCTGGCCGGTTCGACCAACCTGCGCCCGACCGAGGTCGCCGCGGCCGCGAACGCCATCCAGCGGCAGCTCCTCGAGGGGACCCGGCTGGGCATCCCCGCGATCATCCACGAGGAGTGCCTCCACGGCCTCATCGCGTGGGCGGCGCCGTGCTTCCAGCAGTCGATCGGGGCCGCCGCCACCTTCGACCCGGACCTCGTGACCGCGATGGCGGCGACCATCCGGCGGCGGATGCTCATGACGGGGGCGCGACACGCGCTGGCTCCCGTCTTCGATATCGCCCGGGATCCGCGATGGGGACGCATCGAGGAAACCTACGGCGAGGACCCGTATCTCGCCGCGGCCCTCGGTTGCGCGTACGTCACGGCGCTCCAGGGACCGGACCTCAGCGACGGCGTGCTCGCGACGGCCAAGCACATGGTCGGCCACGGCCTCGCGGAGGGCGGGCTCAACCAGGCACCCGCGCACCTCGGGCCGCGCGAGCTCCGTGACGAGCAGCTCTTCCCGTTCGAGGCCGCGGTCCGCCACGCCGGGATCGCCAGTGTCATGCCTGCGTACTGCGACGTCGATGGTGTGCCCTGCCACGCCTCTCGCGAGCTGCTCGGGACGATCCTGCGCGAGGAATGGGGCTTCGATGGGATCGTCGCCTCGGACTACATGGGTGTCGAGATGCTCGCGACGGCTCATCGGCTGACGCCGGACCTGGGCGAGGTGGCCCACCTGGCGCTGGCCGCCGGCGTGGACGCCGAGCTCCCGCGGACCGTTGCGCTCGGAGCTCCGCTCCTGCGGGCGCTCGAGGACGGACGCATGGATGAGGGCCTCGTCGATGCCGCGGTCGCGCGCGTCCTGCGAATGAAGTTCCGACTCGGCCTGTTCGAGCGACCCGATATCGACATGCCCTCCGAGGCCGCGCTGGCTGACCTCTCGGCTGACGAGTCGCGGATCGCCCGGTCCCTTGCCGAGCGCTCGCTCGTCCTGCTCGAGAACGACGGGGTCCTCCCACTGGCACCCACGATCCGCCGCCTGGCGGTCATCGGGCCGATCGCCGACAGCGCCCGCGATCTGCTCGGCGACTACTCCCACCTCGTCCACATGGAGACGCTCCGGGAGATGCGCTCGGGGGTCGACGCACTCGGCGTGATCGGCGGCGGCGGCGGAGATGTCTTCGAGCCAGGCGACGAGCTGTCCGGTCGACGGACCATCCTCGATGGCATCCGGACGGCCGTGTCCGACGCCGAGGTCGTGTATGCCCGCGGGACCGGCATCACCTCCGGGACGGACGAGGAGCTGGCGTCGGCCGTGGCGATCGGCCGTGACGCGGATGTCGCGATCGTCGTCCTCGGCGAGCGATCGGGCCTGACCGACGACTCGACGACCGGTGAGTTCCGCGACCGGGTCGGACTCGGGTTCCTCGGCCGGCAACAGGAGCTGCTCGAGGCCGTGGTCGCGACCGGCACCCCGGTCGTCCTCGTCGTCGTCAGTGGTCGCCCCCTCGCCCTCCCCTGGGCGGCGGAACACTGCGCCGCGATCCTGCTGGCGTGGGTCCCCGGGGACGCCGGTCCGGACGCCATCGCCGCCGTGCTGACCGGCGAGGTGAACCCCAGCGGCAAGCTGCCGGTCTCGATGCCGCGCGATGTGGGCCAGGTGCCATTCACCTACCGACACCATCCCACGGGCGGTCGCTCCCACCCGAAGGGGGACTACGTCGACTCGCGCGTCTCGCCACTCTGGCCATTCGGCTTCGGGCGCTCGTACACGACGTTCGCCATCGACCACCTGCGAGTCGATCGGAGCGTCCTCGAGACGACGGGCGACGAGGTGACCATCCGGGTGGATGTCACCAATACGGGACCGCGGCCCGGCGACGAAGTGGTCCAGCTCTACATCCGTGATGAAGAGGCGACGGTCGCTCGCCCGGTCATCGAGCTGCGGGGCTTCCAGCGGGTCCACCTCGGGCCGGGCGATTGCCGGACGGTCGTCTTCCGCCTCTCCACCGAGCAGTTCTCCTACGTCGGCGCGGATCACCGTCGCGTCGTCGAACCCGGGCGTGGGAGCGGGGGGGGGGGGGGGGCCGCCACCCCCCGGCCCCGGAGCCCCCCACAAC
>CAYVJP010000044.1:11873-15302 GCA_964451745.1 uncultured Anaerolineaceae bacterium
GCCGAACTCCTCTTGCGCGGTCCCGTCGTCGAGCTGGTCGAGCGGACGCACTACCTGACGGGAACGACCACCGAGTAGGCTCGGCGCGAGGGGACGGCGGGGGGCCGGCGCGCTGAGCCGGCAGCAACGCCCCGCCCGCGGATCCCCGCACGGCACCGATCCCCGAACTTCCCATTTGCAGCACTGGTCTGCAGCCGCCTGGGAGGTACCTTCAGGTGCAGCACTGGTCTGCAGTCGGCGCGGACGTGGCCGGCCGTCACGCACGGGCACGGAGGCGCATCGCCCCGGCGCCCCGACGACACCGTGCACGTGCAGACCGTGCCTGCATCTGGCGGGCGGCGCCCACCCGCCGATCCGTCAGACCGGCTGGCGCGGCGCTGATGCGGCCCGTTCGCGACGCCCGGTCACCGCGGCAGCGGCCGGTTCGTCCACGATGAGCCGCAGCCTCGCATGGCTGCGCAGGAGCGATGCCGGGATGTCCTTCGAGATCGGTCCGTCCAACGCAGCGGCGAGGATGTCGGCTTTCTCCGGCCCGGTCGCGAGCAGCCAGATCTCGCGCGCGTCGAGGATGCCGGCCATCCCGAGCGTGACGCCATGGGTCGGCGGTGGATCCACGCCGTAGCCGATCGCCGCCTGCCGGGATGCCGAAGTCAGCTCGACGACGCGCGTCGGGGCATCGGCGGCCGAGCCCGGTTCGTTCATGCCGACATGGCCGTTGCGGCCGAGGCCCAGCACGACGAGATCGAGGCCACCCCGAGCGGCGATCTCGCGATCGAACGCCGCGCAGGCGTCGATGGGATCGGCCGCGTCGGGATCGGCCGAGCTCACGTCGAACGCGACGAACGCCGGCGCGGGCGTCGCGAGCCGATCGAGCACGGTCCGCTCCAGCGTCCTGTCGCAGCGCGCCGAATGATCGGGCGGGAGGCCGAGGTACTCGTCGAGGAGCACGATCGTCGCCCGGCCCAGCGCGACGCCCCGATCGCGAAGTCGCCCGGGGAGCCGCTCGTACACGGGGAGTGGCGTCGACCCCGTCGGCAGGCAGACCACGAGGTCCGGACGATCCCGGAACCGCTCGACGAGTAGGTCAGCGACGCGATCGGCCCACGCGGCCGCCGGCAGGATCTCGAGGGCAGGGCGCCCGGGCGTCACGCCCCGGCCACGACCCGGTCGGTGAAGTCGCCCGATGCCTCGTCCTTGAGGATGAGCTTGTGGCGCCCGTCGGGGAGGATCTCGCGCTTGATGACGACGAGCCCCTCGAACGTCTCCGGCGTCGAGGAGATCCGGGGCGTCGTGCCGCCACGCCATTCGAGATCGATGGGCTCCCATGAGCGGCTCTTCGCGGATCGATAGCAGGCGTCCATGATCGCGTTCACGACGTAGCCGTCATAGAACGTCTCGCGCGGACTGGCGCCGTTGTCGAGGGCCCGGAACTGGTCGGTGAACATGTCGACGTAGCCCAGCTCCGAGACCTCGTCGCCCACGGGGAACAGCCAGCCAGCGCCGGTCTCGGCCTTCTCGGCCACGTAGCCGCCGCCGGAACCGCCGGCCGTGAACATCTCGAATCCCGTCCGCAGGAAGTGGTTCAGCCAGATCGTGCCGTGCGTGCCCGCGACCTCGTCGCGAAGGTCCATCCCGCCGCGGAACGTCCAGCTCACCTCGAACTGGCCGATCGCGCCGGACTCGAAGCGGATGAGGGCGATGGCATTGTCCTCGTCGGCGATGGGGTGGACGAGGGTGTCGGTGTGGCACATCACGTCGACCGGCCGATTCCCCTTGCCGACGAAGTTGCGGATGATCTCGATGCAATGGCAGCCGAGGTCGATGATCGGGCCACCGCCGGTGAGCCGACCATCCCAGAACCACGCGCTGTGCGGGCCTGGATGCGTCTCACGCGAACGGACCCAGGTCACGTCCCCGATCGCCCCGCTCTCCACCGCCGCGATGGCCTTGAGCGTCTTGGGCGTGTACACGAGGTCCTCGAGATAGCCCGCGAAGACCCCCGCGTCTTCGACCAGCGCCAGCATCCGGCGGGCTTCCTCGGCGGTCCGCCCAAGGGGCTTCGTGCAGAGCACGGACTTGCCCGCCTTGGCGACGGCCGCGATGGCCTCCTCGTGGAGGAAGTTGGGCAGGGCCACGATGACCACGTCGGTGTCGGGGTGGTTCACCGCGGCCGCGAGATCGGTCGTCGATTCCTCGATGTCCCAGCGTTCGCGGAACGCGGTCCCGCGGCCCTCGCTGCGCGAATACACGACCTGGACCCGGTCACGGCCGCGCTGGCCGTGCAGGGTCATCGTGTAGAAGTCGCCGATGAGTCCGGTCCCGAGCATCGAGATGCGATGGCCGTCCATGGTCCTCCTCCTAGGCCCGTCCGAGCACGAGGTCGCGGCCGGCGACCAGGGCCCGGAGCTTGGCGATCGTCGCCCAGCGGGCGGTCTGGCTGAACCCGCAATCGGGCACGACGGTCAGGCGCTCGGGCGGCACGCCGGCCGCGAGGACGGCATCGATCCGCTCGGCCACCTCGTCGGCCGACTCCAGGTGGTAGTTCTTCACGTCGATGATCCCGGCCCCCACGTCCCGCCCGGCCGTCGCGATCTCACCGAGGATCTCGACCTCGGCCATCTCGCGATTCGCGAACTCGAGGACCAGCTCGTCCGCCTGGAACCCGAGCATCGCATCCATGACCGGCCGATACGTCCGCCGCGCCAGCGGCCGGCCGAGGTAGTTGCCGAAACACAGGTGCGCCCCGATCCGCACGCGACCCGCGACCGGCGCCACCACGGCGTTGAACAGCGCGGAGAAGTCCGATGGCGCGTCCGGGTGGATCGCGGGTGACGGCTCGTCGATCTGGATGAACGTGGCCCCGGCCGCGACGAGGCCCTCGACCTCGGCGCGCAGGATCGGGACGAAGGCCGCGGCGGCGGCGTCGCGCTCCGCGTAGACCTCGCCCGGCCCGGTGCGCAGCCGGCCCGAGAGCGTGTACGGCCCGGGGATCGTCACTTTGAGGGGCCGGGTGGCCCGGCCCACCGCGTACCGGAACTCGGCGATGACACCGAGCCCGTCCGGGGCGGCGATCGGTTCGGTCACCGCGAAGCGATGCTGCTGGTCGTGCCCGCCCGCGCCCAGCCGGCGGTCGGCCGGGAGCGGTCGGACACCGCTCAGGTGGCGATAGAACTCGGCGGTGAAGAACCCTGCCCGGCGCATCTCCCCGTCGGCGACGATGTCGATCCCGGCCGATTCCTGATCATGCAGCGCGACATCGACGGCGTCGTCGTACAGCTCGGCGAGGTCCGCAGGCCCGAAGTCCCCGCGCTCCGCGGCGTCGAGCGCGGCAAGGAACCAGGACGGACGCGCATGCGAGCCGACCACGCTCGTCAGCAGCGTTCCACGCTCATGCATCCGTCGTCCCTCCCGCCACAACGTCCGCCTGGT
>CAYVJP010000045.1:0-14515 GCA_964451745.1 uncultured Anaerolineaceae bacterium
CGTGGCCAGCCGCTATGGCAGCTTCCCGATCCTCGTGGAGACCTACCGGGAGTGCCTCTCGGACGTCTTCGACCTGGACGCCCTGCGCGAGATCCTGGGCGGCGTCGCCGCTCGCGAGATCGCGGTCCACGGCGTGGAGACCGTCCGGGCGAGCCCGTTCGCGAGCAGCCTGCTGTTCGATTACGTCGCGGCGTACATGTACGACGGCGACGCCCCGCTCGCGGAACGCCGTGCCGGCGCGCTCACGCTCGATCGTGACCTGCTGCGCGAGCTCCTCGGCCAGGAGGAGCTGCGCGAGCTCCTGGACCCGGACGCCCTCGCCGATCTCGAGTTGTCGCTGCAGGCGCTGACCGACGATCGACAGGCGACGACCCTGGACCAGGTCCACGACCTGTTGCGTCGACTCGGCGACCTCGGGGCCGACGAGGTCGCGGCCAGGACCGAGGGCGGCGCCGACCGGGCCGGACCGTGGCTCCGCGAGCTCGCCGGGACACGCCGCGCGGTCGCGACGCGCATCGCTGGGGAGGAGCGCTGGATCGCCATCGAGGACGTCGCGCGCTATCGCGACGCGGTCGGCGTCACGCCGCCGGTCGGTGTGCCGGACGCCTTCCTTGGCCCGGTGACCGCGGCCCTCGACGGGTTGCTCGCCCGCTGGGCTCGGACGCACGGACCGTTCCTCACGCCCCAACCGGCGCGTCGCTGGGGGCTGCCCGTCGGGATCGTCGACGATGCGCTCGAACGGCTGCTGGCCGCCGGGACCATCCTCCGTGGCGAGTTCCGGCCCGGGGGCGCCGAGCGCGAGTGGTGCGACCCGGACGTCCTGCGCCTCCTCCGCCGTCGATCCCTCGCCCGCCTGCGGCGCGAGGTGGAGCCCGTCGAACCCGTGGCTTTGGCCAGGTTCCTGCCCGCGTGGCACGGGGTCGCGCCCGTCGCCGGCCCCGGCGCGGACCCGGCGCCGTTCCGCGGGTCCGCCGCGCTCGAGCGACTCGCGGAGGTGGTCGATCTGCTGGCGGGCGTGTCGATCCCCGCATCCGTCCTGGAGCGCGACGTCCTGCCGTCCCGGGTCCCGGGGTACCAGCCACGGCTGCTCGACGAACTTGGCGCGATGGGCGAGGTCGGCTGGGTGGGGCGGGGGAGCCTGGGCCGTGACGACGGGCGCCTCGCGCTCTTCCGGCCGGGCCGCGACGCCCTGCGACCGCCCGGGCCGGCCGACGGTGTGGAACGACCCACCGGGGACCGCCACGATCGCATCCGGGACCACCTGGCCCGCCGTGGAGCCAGCTTCTACCGGGAGATCCATGCGGCGGCTGGCGGCGGGTCGGATCGCGCCATGCTCGACGCCCTGTGGGATCTCGTGTGGGCCGGCGAGGTCACGAACGACACGTTCGCGCCGCTTCGAGCCCTGCGCTGGAAGCGACCCAGCGGGAGCTCGGCCAACGGCGCACGGCGCGGGCGGCCCGGCCGCCTGACGGCCCTCGGTCCACCCGAGGCGGCCGGCCGCTGGTCGCTCGTGGCAGCGCCCGATGCGCCGACGCCGGCGACGACCACGGAGCGACTCCACGCCCAGGCCCTGGCGCTCCTCGAGCGGCACGGGGTGCTGACCCGCGAGGCCGTCGCGTCCGAGGGCCAGGACGGCGGCTTCTCCGGTGTCTATCCGGTCCTTCGCGCGCTCGAAGAGGCGGGTCGGATCCGACGCGGGTACTTCGTGGACGGTCTCGGGGCCGCCCAGTTCGCCCTGCCCGGGGCCTTGGACCGGTTGCGATCCGGCCGGGAGTCGACCGGGGTCCCCGTCGTCCATGTCCTGGCCGCGGCCGATCCCGCGAACCCGTACGGTGCCGCCCTGCCATGGCCGCGCCGCGGCGAGGCGGACCGTCGGCCGTTCCAGCGCGCCGCAGGAGCCTACGTGGTCCTGGTGGACGGTGTCGCCGCGCTGTATCTCGAGCGCGGCGGATCCACGCTCCAGACGCTTCCCGCCTTCGACGATCCGGGGATCGCCGCGGCCTCCGTCGGGGGACTGGCCGCGCTCGTCCGTAGCGGACGCCACAAGGACCTCGTGATCCGCAAGGTCGACGGGGTCGCGGTCGCGGACGCGCCAGCGCGCCAGCGCCTCCTCGATGCCGGGTTCGTCACGGGCTACCGTGGCCTGACCCTGCGCGCGGCGCGCTGACGCCGGTCCAACGCGATGCCCGAAGGCGACACCCTCTTCCGGACGGCAGCAGGCCTCCGTCCGCATCTGGTCGGCCGCGATGTCACCGCCGCGCGCACGCAGGGACCGGGTTCGGTGCCGCAGGTGCACCGGCTGATCGGGCGCCGTATCGATGCGGTCGAGGCGCGCGGCAAGAACCTGCTCATCCACTTCGATGGCGGCCTCGAGCTGCGCACCCATCTGCGCATGCAGGGCTCATGGCATCGCTACCGCCCGGGCGAGCGGTGGCGTCGACCTGCGGCCCGGGCTCGCCTCGTCATCGAAGTCCCGGGCTCGGTCGCGGTCTGCTTCGATGCCCCCGTCGTCGAGCTCTTCGAACGACGAGCCGAGCATCTCCATCCGTCGCTCTCGCGGCTGGGTCCGGACCTCCTCGCCGAATCGTTCGACGCCGACGAGGCGGCCAGCCGGCTGCGTGCCCCCGAGCGCGCCGATCTCGAGATCGCCGTCGCGCTGCTCGACCAACGGGCGCTGGCCGGGATCGGGAACGTCTACAAGAACGAGATCCTGTGGATCGAACGCCAGTCCCCGTTCGCTGCCGTCCGCGACGTCGATGACGAGGCGCTGCGTCGATTGATCGCCACGGCCCAGCGGCTGCTGCGGGCCAACGCGGATCCGCGCCGCGGGCCGGAGCGCGTGACCACCGCCGGGGACCGCGCTGCTCCCGGGGCGCTGTACGTCTACGGTCGTGGCGGCCGGCCGTGCCGCCGCTGCGGTGGCCGGATCGCGGTCACCAGGCAGGGCACGGACCTGCCTCGATCCACGTACTGGTGCCCCCGTTGCCAAGGAGGACGACCATGACGCTCCCCACGATCGACGTCGCCTGCGTGGAGACCGACCGGACCTGGACCTGCGCGGTCCGCGTCCACGACGGCCACTCGATGACCGAACACGAGGTCACGGTCGACGAGATCGACCTGCCCGAAGCGCTCGACGGGGCCGAGCTCGCCGACGTCGAACGTCTCGTGGGCGCGACCTTCGAGTTCCTGCTGGAGCGCGAACCCAAGGAGTCGATCCTCCGGCGGTTCGACCTGCCCGTCGTCTCCCGGTACTTCCCGGACTACCCGGAGCGGATCGCCGAGCGGCTTGGCCGCACCCGGGAGGGCCTGCGGTGAAGGGGGCCCGGATGTACCCGATCCTGCCCTGTCCGGACCTCGATGCGGCCATCGAGTTCTACGAGGCGCTCGGCTTCACGCGCACGTTCCGCCAGATCCGGCCGTACGCGGCCGGGGTCGTCGAGCGCGGCGATATCGGCATCCACCTGAGCGGGATCGACGGCTTCGATCCGGCACAGTCGTACGCGAGCGTCATCATCGTCGTGCCCGATCCGGATGCGCTCTACACGTCCTTCGCGGCCGGCCTGCGGGCCAAGTACGGTCGGCTCCCGGTCGCCGGGATCCCGCGGATCCTCCGGCCCCGCAAGCGCTGGGGCACCGTCTACGGGTTCAGCCTGGTCGACGTCGGCGGCAACTGGCTACGCATCTCCCGCATCGGCGACCGCGAGGCCGAACCGGACGAGGTCGAGCCGGGGCTCGAGCGGATCGTGACCGTGGCCGCGCGGTTGGCCGATGCCAAGGGGGACGAGGCGGCCGCGCTGCGGACGCTCGAGTCGGGTCTGGCGCGGGCCACGGACGCCCCGGCGGTCGAGCGGGCGCGAGCCCTCCTGTATCGGGCCGAGCTCGCGATCCGGCTGGGTCGTATCGACGTCGCGCGATCGTCGCTCGAGGAGGCGCGGGCGCTGGATCTCGCAGATGCAGCGCGCGCGGACCTGGCCGAGGAGGTGGACCACGTCGTCGCGCTGCTCGATGGCGCGTCGTAGCCTCCGTAAGCGCGCCACCACCGGCGCCGCGAGCGTGACGAATGAGCGTGGCGCGCCGCCGGACAGGCCGTCCCAGCGAGATGCTCCTGCACGGCCATGCGCTTCGCGACACTGGAGGTTTCGCCACGGCCTGTTGGGGCCGCCTGGTCGCGCGACACCGCCCCTTGGCCGCGCGGGCTCCGGAGCGTCGCTCTCCTCGCGTCGTGAGCCGACCGGCGCGTATCATCGCGGCCCATGTGCGAGCACTTCATCGCGCGGGCCGCGCAACCGTTCCGCCTCGATGAGCTCTGGCCGTTCGCGGAGCGTCTCGAACGCTTCGGGATCGCCGGGTTCGGCTGGGGTGCGGCATGGCTCGGCGACGACGGCCGGCTGCACAGCCACCGCGATGTCCCGGCCTTCCGCGACGACCACGCGGGACGCGAGCGGGTGGGTCGGGCCGAGACGACGGCCGCCCTTGTCCATCTGCGCCGCCCATCGCGCCTGTCCACGTTGACGATGGCCGACACCCAGCCGTTCGATGACCCCGCCGGGCGGTACAGCTTCAGCCACAACGGCGACCTGCGCGACTACCGCCAGCTCCGGGCCCAGTATCGCGAGCAGGGGCGCATCCACGGCCGTGCCGACACCGAAGTCGGGGCCCGCTGGCTCGAGGATGCCTGGCACGACGGCGAACCGCCGGCCCACCTGCTCGGCGCGCTCCACGACCGGTTCGGCGGTGAGGCCAACCTGGCGGTGCTGACCGCGGACGGCACGCCCCATCACTACGCGGGCAACGGCGAGAACCCGGTCTTCAGCTTCCGCCTGGGCCGGATCGGCATCGTCTCGACCGGGATCTACTCCCTGGACCGATCGATCTTCCGGTTCGTCGCCCCGCGCGCCACCGACCGGCGGATGGTCCATCTGCACACGACGGTCGCGCTCGACCGTAACGGGGGAGCGATCGGGGCGTCATAAGCAGCGAACACGCTCAGGCACTGCCGCGAAGGGGATCGTGATGACCCAGCAAGGCGTGGACCCACGCACCGGGCGACCGACGGCGCACCTGCCGATCCGCGAACTGTTCCGCCTCTCCCTGTACTGGCTGGGCCTGTCCTCGATCTTCAGCGGCCTCGTCATCATCCTCACCGGACGGTTGGAGTTCGGTGGCCTCGGCGATCCCGCCGAGGCGGGTCGGACCCTCTTCCTCCTGACCGTCGGCGGGGCGGTCATCGCCGTCCTGGTCCAGCCCACGGTCGGCTCCATCTCCGACTACACCATCTCCCGGTGGGGACGCCGCAAGCCGTACATCTTCATCGGCTCCGTGCTCGATGTCGTATTCCTCATCGGCATCGCGCTCAGCCAGGAACTCGTGGCGATCGCCGCGTTCGTCGCCCTGCTCCAATTCAGCTCCAACTTCGCGCAAGGCCCGTTCCAGGGCTACGTGCCGGACCTCGTTCCGGCGCCGCAGGTCGGGATCGCCAGCGCCCTGGTCGGCTTGATGCAGATCCTGGGGAACGTGGCTGGGTTCATCATCGGCGGCATCGCGGTCGCCACCAGGGAATACGGTCTGGGGCTCCTCGCGCTGGGCATCCTCGAGCTCGTCACGATGCTCAGCGTGGTGATCAACGTCCGCGAGGGGACCACGCCCAAGTCGCGCGGCGGACGCAGCTGGTGGTCGGTCGCCGCCGAGGCATGGGGAACGGACGTCCTGCGTGAGCGCAGTTTCCTGTTCCTCGTCGGGTCGCGGCTCGCGATCCTCATGGCCGGCGGCGTCCTGACGCAGCTCGCTCTCTTCTACCTCGCGCGATCGCTCGGGATGGACGAGCAGGCAGCGGGTGGCTCGGTGCCGATCCTCGTCGGCCTCGCCGCCGCCGGCACGCTCGTCACGATCGTCCCGGCGGCGCGGCTGTCGGACCGGATCGGACGGAAGAAGGTCATCTACGGGTCGTGTGTGATCGGCGCGATGGGGATGGCGACCGTCGCCCTCGCCCCGTCGCTCCCGGTCGCGGCCATCGGGTCGGCGCTGTACGGCCTCTCGGCGGGGATCTTCCTCGCGGTGGACTGGGCCCTCATGACCGACATCATCCCCAAGGCCTCCACCGGTCGGTACATGGGCCTCTCGAATGTCGCGACCGCCTCGTCGGGTGTCCTGGCGATCGCCATCGGCGGGACGTTGATGGACATCGTCGGCGGTGCCGAAGGGCCGCGTGCGGCGCTGTGGATGGCCGTCGCCCTGTTCGGCATCGGCGCCCTGTTGCTGATCCCCGTCGACGAGCGCCGTCGCGAGGATCTCGGGCCGATCGCCGGGCCGGAGCTCGAACCCGCGCCGGTCTGAGACCCGAACGCCGGCGATCAGCCGCGGGCCGGGGGCTCCGTTTCAGCTCGCCTGCGCCGCCCGGGGCGATGCTCCGCCCACCAGGCGCGCCACGTCGCGGGCCGGAACACGTCCCACGGGTCGTCGCGGCGATACCACCACGGCACGAATGCCCAGAGGTAGATCAGGTAGTCGAGGCGGATCGGACGCGCCCCGAACCCGAACAGCGTCTGGAACTGGATGATCGTGAGCGGCAACAGGGCGAGGCTGAGCGCGATCGAGAGCGCCAGGAACACCAGCCCCCAGCGCCGGCCGCCCGCCGACAGGATCGGCCAGTGGATGATCGGGATCCACTTCATCCACGTCGCGAGGGCCCACAACAGCCCGGCGACCCGTGGCCCGGTGAACTGGGCGGCCCAGATCATCAGCGTCAGCTGGATGTTGATGTTGCCGGTATCGAGGTTCGCCCCGATCGAGAACCCGAGGATGGCCACGATGACCGCGGTCGTGAGCGGCCGTCGGCGATAGGCCCAGTGGAACGTCCAGAGCAGCAACAGGATCGTGCCGCCGCGCCACACGAACCAGGCGACGTCCCACGGCAGCATCGCCCACGGCGCGAAGAGGGGGAGCATCCAGGGTGCATAGACGTAGGGCAGGAACGGGCCGGTGGGATGGTACGGATCGCCCCCGTTGAGCCACAGACGGACTCCGGCCCAGTACGCCCGGGCGTCGGCGCCAGCGGCGTCGCCCCGGGCGACGATCCCGGCGGCGAGCAGCGAGAACGTCACCGCGACGAGGACGATCGCCAGCACGCGACGCCGGTCGCGCAGCCGGACGACCTCGCGGCGAAGGGCGCGACGGAAGACCCCGGCACGCCGCCGCGTCGGCTCGCCGATGACGTCGCTGAGGTCCACCACGACGCGGCCGCGACCGCGGGCGCTGCCCGGGACGGGCTGAAGGTCGGACGGAGGCGGGGCGTCGGCCATCGCGCCGGCATTCTCGCATGACGGTCCGCGCCCGCGGCCCCGGCCGTCGGCCGGTATCCTGTCGCGGACACGGATCGCGACACCGGGTCGCGATCAGACAGGCGTGCCCATGGCACGAGCGCACCATCTTCGGGAGCCCCAGACGCCCGTGACCGAGGGATCCGTCATCATCATCGGCGGCGCGGAGGACAAGGTCCGTGACCGCGTCATCCTCAGCCGCTTCGCCACGCTGGCGGGTGGCCGCGACGCGACGATCGCGGTCATCTCCACGGCCTCCTCGATGGGTCTCGAGGCCGGCGAACGCTACAAGCAGGTCCTCGGCGAACTGGGTGTCAACCGGGTGCGCACGGTCCACGCCGTCACCCGCAGCCAGGCCAACGACGAGACGGCCGCCCTCGCGATGCGCGATGCCACGGGGATCTTCATGACCGGCGGCAACCAGCTGCGCATGTCGTCCACGATCGGCGTGACCCGCCTGGCCGATGCCGTCCTGGAGCGGTTCCGCCAAGGCGCGGTGGTGGCCGGCACGAGCGCCGGGGCGAGCGCGATGTCCAGCCACATGATCGCGTTCGGCGCGAGCGGGGCGACCCCCAAGCACCGGATGGCCCAGATCGCCGCGGGTCTCGGCGTGCTGCCCGGGGTGATCGTGGACCAGCACTTCCAGCAGCGGAACCGACTCGGGCGCCTCCTGAGCCTGATCGCCCAGAATCCGAGCCTCCTGGGGCTCGGCGTGGACGAGGACACGGCAGGGGTCGTGGGGCCGGACCACGTGATGGAGGTCATCGGCCGCGGCAGCATCACGGTCGTGGACGGCGCGCGGTCCGAGACGGACGCCTGGGAGGTCCACGGCCACCGCCCGCTGATGATCAGCGGGGTCGTGCTCCACTCGCTCCCGGCCGGGTCCCGGTTCGACCTTCGGCGTCGGGAGCGGATCATCACGCCGACCCTGCACGCCATCGCCGGGGGCGAGGCCGCCTCCAGCTAGCCGCGCCCCGGTCGTACACTGGCGGCCATCTCGCCCGAGCGCAGGAGGACAGCGTGACCGAGACGGCGGAACCGACCAGGCGGCGCGCCCGACGCCGGAGTTCGCCCAAGGCTGCCAGCGTCCCCGCCAGCGGACCGGCCCCGACGCTGCGGATCCTCGAGACCCGCGTCCTGCGCGGCCCCAACTACTGGGCGCGCGAACCGGTCATCCGCCTGCTCGTGGACCTCGGCGTGCTCGAGGACTATCCCTCTACCAGGCTGCCCGGGTTCACCGACGCCCTCGTCGCCCTCATCCCGACCCTCGAGGACCACGCCTGCTCGCTGGGCCGGCGTGGCGGGTTCATCACGCGGCTACGCGACGGGACATGGGTCGGGCACATCGCGGAGCATGTCGCCCTCGAGTTCCAGAACCTCGCCGGGACGGACGTCCGCCACGGGAAGACGCGCGCCGCGGGGCCCCATGGCCAGTACAACTGCATCTACGAGTACCGCGAGGAGGCCGTGGGACTGGAGGCCGGCCGGATGGCGGTCGCCCTGGTCAACCACCTCGTCGCCCCCGACGATCCGGCGTTCTTCTTCGATTTCGCGCCGGAGCTCGAGGCCCTCATCCGGCTGGCCGAGCGCCAGGCGTTCGGACCGTCCACGCAGGCGCTGATCGATGAAGCGGTCAGCCGCGACATCCCGTTCATCCGCCTGGACCGCCATTCGCTCGTCCAGTTCGGGCACGGCGTCCACCAGCAGCGCATCCGCGCCACGATGACCTCCAAGACGTCCGCCATCGGGGTCGATATCGCGTCGGACAAGAGCCTCACGAACCGCCTGCTCGATTCGGCCGGCCTGCCGGTGCCGCGCGCCGACGTGGTGGAGACCGAGGAGCAAGCCTCGGCGGTGGCCCGCCGACTCGGCTACCCCGTCGTGCTCAAGCCGCTCGATGGCAACCACGGCCGCGGGGTCCACCTGGACCTTCGCGACGACGACGCCGTGCGGGCCGCCTTCCACGGCGCCCTGGCCCAGAGCCGCAGCGGCGACGTCGTGGTCGAGACGTACGTGGCCGGGAACGACTACCGCTGCCTGGTCATCGGCGGCAAGGTGGCGGCCATCGCCGAGCGCGTCCCGGCGAGCGTCACCGGTGACGGTGTCCGGACCGTGCGCGAACTCGTGGAGCTCGCGAACAGCGACCCGCGGCGCGGCATCGGTCACGAGAAGGTCCTGACCCGGATCAAGGTGGACGAGGCGGCAGAAGACCTGGTCCGCGCCCAGGGCTTCGCGATGGACGATGTGCTGCCCGCCGGCCACTGGATCAAGCTTGCCTTGACCGGCAACATGTCCACCGGTGGGACATCCATCGACCGGACCATCGAGGCGCACCCCGACAACGTCGAGATCGCCGAGACGGCGGCGCGGATCGTGGGGCTCGACGTCGCGGGCATCGACTTCATCTGTCCCGATATCGCGACCCCGGTGCGCGAGACCGGCGGGGCGATCGTCGAGGTCAATGCCGCCCCGGGGTTCCGGATGCACACGCACCCGACGGAAGGCGAGCCGCAGTACGTGGCGCGGCCGGTCATCGACTCGCTGTTCCCGGCGGGATCGTCGCCACGGATCCCGATCCTCGCGGTCACCGGGACGAACGGCAAGACCACGACGGTCCGGATGATCGCGCACATCCTCAAGCTCATGGGTCGGCGGGTCGGGATGACCTCCACCGATGGCATCGTCGTGGACGGGCGGCTCATCAAGAAGGGCGACATGTCCGGGCCCAGGTCCGCCCAGATGGTCCTCCAGAACCCGACCGTGGACACGGCCGTCTTCGAGGTCGCCCGCGGCGGGATCCTGCGCGAGGGCCTGGGGTACGACCGCAACGACGTCGCGGTGGTGACCAACGTCACGGGCGACCACCTCGGCCTGGGCGGGATCGACTCGCTCGGCCAGCTCGCGAACGTGAAGGGCGTGGTCGTCGAGGCCGTGCCGCGCTCGGGGACCGCCGTCCTCAACGCCGACGATTCCCACGTCTACCGGATGGGTCGCCACTGCGCGGGGCGCGTCGTGCTCTTCAGCATGGCGACCGAGAAGGGCGAGGATGGGTTCGATCGCGTCGATGGGCACACGAGCCGCGGCAACGCGGCGTTCTGCCTCGAATCGCGGCCCGATGGCGAACTCATCGTGCTGCGCCTCGGCTCGCGGGTGATGCCGCTGCTGTACACGCACCTCATCCCGGCGACCTTCGGCGGTCGAGCGCGGATGAACGTGGCCAACGCGCTGGCCGCGGCCGCAGCCGCGTGGGCCGCCGGCGCGCACCTGCACGACATCCGCCAGGGGCTGCGGACCTTCTCGACCTCGTTCTTCCAGGCTCCGGGCCGGCTGAACCTGCTCGACGTCGGGGGCGTCCGCGTGGTGATCGACTATTGCCACAACGTCGACGGCATGCGGCAGCTGGCGGACTTCGTCGAACGGATGATGGTCGAAGCGCCCACCAAGGCCGGTCGCATCGGGGCATCGAAGACCTCGGCGCGCAGCGGCCGCGCCATCGGCGTCCTGGGCATCCCGGGGGACCGCCGCGACGAGGATCAGCGCGACTACGGCGCGATCGCGGCCACCGCGTTCGACGAGGTGATCGTCCGCGAGGACAAGAACCTCCGCGGCCGAGCGCCCGGCGAAGCGGCGTCCAACGTCATCGATGGCGTGCGTGCGGCGAAGGCGGCCGGCAAGGCTCGAACCGGGCGCGCGGACAAGGTGCTCGACGAGATGACGGCGGTGCGGACGGCGCTGCGGCGCGCGGTCCCCGGCGACCTCGTGGTCTGCTGCGTGGACGATGCGATCGGCGTGTATCGCGAGGCGATGGCCGCGACCAGCACGACGCGCGGGGGAACGGCCTTCGCCGACCCCGGTGAGCTGGAGGCCCCAGAGGGCTGACCGGCCGGGGTCCTCGTTGCGCGCGATGGCCATCGCGCGTATCGTGCTACCTGTGAGTAGCGGGTTGATGCCGGACGCGTTGCGGCCCGACGATCGGCCACGCGCGGGACGGCTCGGCCCGCGGCCGTGGGTGATGCGCATGCGCTGGGTCGACCTGCTCTTCGCGCATTGGCCGATGGCGCCGGACGTGCTCCGCCCGCTGATCCCCGCCGACCTTGAGATCGACACCTTCGATGGTCGCGCCTGGCTGGGCATCGTCCCGTTCCGGATGGAGGACGTGGGACCGCGCGGCCTGCCCGCGCCGCCGATCGTTGGAGCGTTCCCGGAATTGAACGTTCGGACGTACGTGATCCACAACGGCCGGCCGGGCGTGTGGTTCCTGAGCCTCGACGCGACGAGCCGCCTGGCGGTCGAGGGGGCGCGTCGCTGGTTCCATCTTCCGTATGTCCTGGCGGACATGCGCGTCGAAGCGGACGGGGTCGGCGTCGCGTACGAGTCCGTGCGACGGGATGTCTGGATGCCGCCGGCTCGGTTCGTCGCCCGCTACCGTGCGACGGGGCCCGTGGAGCCGGCGGTCGCCGGATCGATCGAAGCCTGGTTCACCGAGCGTTGGCGGTTGTTCGCGCGGGGGCCGCGTGGCCGCATCGAACGAACGGAGATCCGCCACGCGCCGTGGCCGCTGCAACCGGCCGCAGCCGAGATCGATGGCTCGGCGATGGCGGCCGCCCACGGCCTGACGCTACCGGACGACCCGCCCCACCTGCGGTTCGCCCGTCGCGTGGATGTCGTCGCGTGGTGGCCGCGACCCTCCTGAGTCGTTCGGCCCGAGCGCTACCTCGGCATATTCGCCTGCACCGTCCGCACGATGAAGGCGATCATCAGCACCGAGATCAGGATGAGCACGAGGCCAGCGGCCATCTCCACGGGGCATCTCCCTCCGACCAGGAGCCAGCCAGACCCTCCGACCGGTCCGACGCGCATCATGCGCGTCCGCGCGCCGGGCCACAAGCCGGCGGCGCGCGCCGAGCGCCACCTCCAGCCACCGCGCGGCATCTTCGGCAGGCCCACGACGGCACCAACGCGCGGCCGCTCGAAGACTCGAGACCACGCTGACAGGATGGGTCGTCCTCTTCGAAGCTACCAATGTCGCGAGCAGGACGAGCGTGCGCGTCCCGGGCCGCCGTTCTGCAGAACGGGCGAGACTCTACGCTCGTTCATGCGGATGGCGACACCACTGGTGTCACGCGCTGCTCGCGAGTCGGTTACGGCCGCGATCCGCGTGCGCGTCCGCGACGCGTCTCACAAGGCCCTCAGCCGCGGCGCGGGCGCTCCTGGAGCCGCGGCACCAGGGTCGTGAGCTCGGCGCTGACGTCCACGGGCCGGGCGCCGAGGTCGTCCAGCAGGCGGAACACGCCGTCGCGGTCTTCGTGGCACATCAGCACGATGACGCGCGGTGCGTCCGGGCCGCGCCCGACGAGCTCCGCGCGCAGGGCGACCGTCTCCGATTCGTAGACGGGGACGTCGGCGGCCGCGACACCGCCCGCGGCGATCCCGGCAAGCAGTTCCCCCACGACGGCGGCCTCGGTTCGGCCGCGCAGGTAGTTGCGGGTCTCCTTGATCGCGACCCGCTGGGCACGCTCCGCGGCGATGCGCCCGATCCCCCGGAGCGTGTCGTCGGGCCGATCGCCGGCGGTGCCGACGATCGCCGTGATCGGCGCGGCCCGGCCGGCCGCACCGGCGGCGATGCCCTCCGCCACGTCCATGACCGCCGCGATCCCCGCCTCGTTGTGGGCGAAGTCCACGATCACCAGCCGCGAGCCCAGGCGAAACAGGTTGAGCCGACCCGGCGAGCGCTCCGCCGAGGGTCGAAAGTCGAGCAACCCGTCACGGATCTGCTCGATCGTGGCGCCCAGGCCGCGCGCACCGCCGGCCGCGGCGAGGACATTCGCGACGTTGTGCCGTGCGAGACCGCCGATCGTGATCGGGATGCGACCGATCTCGGCGATGTCGGACGAGCGGCCCGCGTCCACCTCGGTGAGCCAGCCGTTTCGGACGAGATAGGCGCGCCCGCCGTTCGCCACGTGGCGCCGGACGAGCGGTGGCCCATCGGGGCCCGCCGTCGAGAAGTACGCGACGCGGCCCCGGACGCGCCGGCTGACGGCGGCCACCAGGGGGTCGTCGCCGTTGAGCACGACCCAGCCATCGGGCTTCGTGATCCGGCACACGGTCGACTTCACCTCGGCGAGCTCGGGCAGGGTGTGGATGCCGTGGAGGTCGAGATGGTCCGAGGACACGTTGGTGAGGATCGACACGTCGTTGGATTCGTAGCCCATGCCGCGCAGCACGATGCCGCCGCGGGCGGTCTCGAGCACGGCGACCTCCACGTCCGAGCGGCCCAGGATCTGGTGCGCACCCCCGGGTCCGGTCCAGTCCCCAGGCTCCACCATGCGCTCGTCGACGAGCACCCCATCGGACGTCGTGGTCCCGACCCGGCGCCCAGCACGGACCAGGATGTGGGTCACCAGCCGGGTCACGGTGGATTTGCCGTTGGTCCCGGAGATCGAGACGACCGGCATCCGCCGATCGGCGTCGCGGATCCAGGTCGGTGGGGACGTGCGGGCCTCGGCGATCCGCTCCGACCAGCGCGCCACGAGCCGCTCCTGGGCGCCCGTGAGCCGCGCCGTCCGCGACGGGGAGACGTCCCGCTCCGCCAGCGCGATCGCCGCATCGGCCAGGGTCCGGGCGCGCTCCTCGCCGGCCCACGGGAACGTGATGATCCAGTGCCCCGGATCCGACGATCGATGGACGGCCAGCCCCGCCCGGCCCTCGCCATGGTCCACGCGCAGGCGGCGGATCCAGGCGACGATCGCGGCGATCGCATCGGGCCAGTCGCGGCTGGGTACGGCCGCGCCGAGATGGACGAGGGCATGTCGACCCGGGTCGCGCTGCCCGTACCAGGTGCGGCGCCGGCCCACGGCAAGCTCGACCTTGACCACCGGCTCCAGCCGGTAGACGTTGGGACCCTCGAGCAGGCGGATCTCGACCAGGCGCACGGTCCCGGCAGGATAGCAATCCGGGCGACGCGTAGACTGCCGCTCACGATGACCGTCGAGACCACCGCCGACCGCGAGCTGGACGCCCTGCGCGCCTTCATCGCGAACGACCTCGCCGAGTACCTCGAGGACCTCGAGCGGCTCGTCAACATCGATTGCGGGTCGTACACGCCCGACGGGGTCAACGAGGTCGGCCGCTGGGTGGCCACCTTCCTGTCCGAGCTCGGCGCGGATATCGACCTGCGGCCCGATCCGTCGGGGCGG
>CAYVJP010000046.1:0-14426 GCA_964451745.1 uncultured Anaerolineaceae bacterium
GCCCGCAACAGCGTGGCGTTCGTCACCAGCCCGTAGCGGTGATCGGCGACGTACGCGCGCATCGCGGCCCAGAACGCGCTCGAGCCCATCTCGCGGCGCGCGGCATCGATGAGGTTGCCGCCCTGGATGTAGACCTTCTCGTAGTAGCAGGCGGCCGTGTACTCGTAGATCGTCCGGTCCAGCCTTCCGGTCGTGCAGCGACTGGCGCGCTTCGTCCCGGTGACGTAGCGACCCATGAAGTCGGCGGCGGCCTCGTCGACGAACGGCTGGAGCGACTGGTCGTTCCCGACGAGCCCGTAGAACCATTGGTGCGCGGTCTCATGGGCCACGAGATAGCGCAGATTCGCCGACGACACCCCGTACGGGATCCAGATGAGCCGCGGTGACTCCATGCCGTAGCCACCCGCCGACTGGACGACCTTGAACGTGGGGTAGGGGTAGTCGCCGAGCCTGGCCTGGATCGCGCGGAACGCATCCGCGGCCGCGTCCAGCGTCGCCGCCGCATGCGCCGCGGAGCGGTAGTAGTAGCGGATGACCGTGCCCCCCACGGTCGTCTCGCGGGTGCGGTAGTCCGGGGCGGCGGTGATCGTGACGTCGCGCACGTTCTTCGCCTCGAACCGCTGGGTGAGCCCGTCGGCACTGCGGAAGACGCGATCGCCGGTGGTCGCGATGACCAGCTTGCGGTCGGTGATGACGGTCAGCCGGACGAACGAGCTCGACGGCGTGACGAATGGATCGCCGTGATTCGCCCGGTCGAACTGGGTCTTGCGGCTGACCCACGGCAGCCATCGATAGGCGTTCACGATGCCGTTCGCCTTCGTGAACAGCCAGGACGAGCCCGCCAGCGACGTCCGCAGCTGCGCCCGGTACTTGATCCGGACTTCGGTCGTGGCTCCCTCGGGGAGGACGCCGCCGAGCGGCACCACGATCGTCTGGTCCACGACCTTGCCGGTGACCGCCCGGCCATCGACGAGGACGGAGGTCAGCTTCATCGATCCCAGGTGGGCGGCGGCGGTGTTCAGCTCGACGCGGTCGATCGGTCCGCCCGATGTGTTCGTGATGGTGGCCGCCGAATGGACGTCGAACCGGCGCGAGGCGTAGGAGAGCTTCAAGGTCGTCGAGTACGTCGCACGCAGATGCAGGCTCGTGCGGTTGACGGCGCCCGGGACGATCCCGGCCCGCGACAGGAGCGTGGTGGCGGGCGGGGTGTCGCGAGCTGCGGCGCCTGCCGGGCCGGCCAGGGCGATCACGAACAGCGCGACCAGGACGGCCGTGAGGCGGGCCGTCCGGTCGCCTCGAGGGTGTCCGATACGAGTCATGTGGCCATCATCCTACTGCCGCTCGCCGGGACACCCCGTCAGCGGTCCCGTCCGACCGTAGACTTCCGGACATGGCCAGCGGCATCGTCAACGACGCGTTCCTGGCCGACGTGCGCGCCGCGCTCCCCGGTCTGCGCCTGCTGACCGACGGCGTCGACCGCGAGTCGTACCGCCGTGACGAGACCGCCTACCTGCACCCGGGCCTGCCCGGAGCCGTGGCCCTGCCGACGACCACGGCCGAGGTGGCCGAGCTCGTCCGGATCTGCGGCCGGCATGACGTCCCGATCGTCCCGCGCGGTGCCGGAAGCGGGTTGTCGGGCGGCGCGAACGGCATCGAGGGCGCCCTGACGATCGCGCTCACCGGCATGGACCGGATCCTCGAGATCGATACCGCGAACCTCTGCGTCGTGACCCAGCCGGGGGTCATCAATGCGACGCTCAAGGCCGCCGTCGCCGAGCACGGCCTGTTCTACGCACCGGATCCGGCGAGCTTCGAGATCTGTTCGATCGGCGGGAACCTGGGCACGAACGCGGGCGGGCTGTGCTGCGTCAAGTACGGCCAGACGCGCGAGGCCGTGCTGGGCCTGGAAGTCGTGATGGCCGATGGCACGGTCGTTCGGACCGGAGGCAAGAACGTCAAGGATGTCGCCGGCTACTCGCTGACGCATCTGATCGTGGGGTCGCAGGGCACCCTGGGGATCATCACCGAGGCGACGCTGCGCCTCCGCCCGACGCCGCCTCCGCGGGCCACGCTGCTCGCGTTCTTCCCGACGCTCGAGGGGGCGGGCGACGCTGTCGCCGCCATCACGGCCGCCGGGCTCGTGCCGGTGACGTTGGAGCTTATGGATCGGTTCACGATCGCAGCCGTGGATGACATGCACGGCCTGGGCCTGGACCGGACGGCCGCGGCGATGCTCATGATCGAGTCGGACATGCCCGGCGTCGCGGCGGACGACGAGCTCGTCCGGGCGGAGACCGCCTGCGTCGGGGCCGGCGCGACCAGCACGATCCGCTCGCAGACCCCGGCCGAGGCGGACATGCTCCGCCAGGCGCGCCGCATGGCGCACTACGCGCTGGAGCGGCTCGGCGACGTGAAGATGGAGGACATCGGCGTGCCGCGGGCGCGCGTCCCCGACATGCTCCGCGAGGTCGCCCGGATCGCGGCCAAGCACGGCGTCCGGATGGGGGCGTTCGGGCACGCGGGCGACGGCAATCTCCACCCGGACCTGGTCCTGGAGCGCGGTGACCCGCGTGCCGAAGCCATCACCAAGGCGATCCAGGACGACCTCTACCAGGCCGCGCTTGACCTGGGTGGGACCGTGACCGGGGAGCACGGGATCGGGTCGGCGCGCACCGCCTGGCTCGAGCCCCAGAAGGGCGCCGACGCCGTCCGGATCATGCGCTCGATCAAGACCGCGCTCGACCCGCAGGGACTGCTGAACCCGGGGCGCGTCCTGCCACCGGCCTGACCGCCGACAGCGAACGTCCGCGACGACCCGCATGGGGCAGACTGTCGGCATGCCGACCAAGGTGATCCTCGACGTCGACACGGGCACGGACGATGCCGTCGCCCTCATGGTCGCGGCACGCTCGCCTGACCTCGAGCTCGTGGGCGCGACGACCGTCAACGGCAACACGTCGATCGACTACACGACGGAGAACACGCTGCGCGTGCTCGACTGGATCGGGCGGCCCGAGATCCCGGTCATCCGTGGCCTGGACCGCCCGATGGCGCGGCCCCAGATCTCGCGCGGCATGGCCGAGCGGATCCACGGCGACCTGCTCGACCTGCCGCCGGTCTCGCACGGTGCCCGGCTCCACCCGGGTCACGCGGTGGACTGGCTCATCGAGACGTACCTGGCATCGGACGGCGACATCGTCCTGTGCCCGGTCGGGCCACTGACCAACATCGCCGTGGCGATGGTGAAGGAGCCGCGGATCCTGGAGCGGATCCCCGAGATCGTGATCATGGGTGGCGCCCACCACGAGGGGAATCAGACCGCCTCGGCCGAGTTCAACTTCTGGCTCGACCCCGAGGCCGCCCGGGTCGTGGTGGACTGCGGCCGGCCCATCCGGATGGTGCCGCTCGACGCCACCCACCGCGCGCGCGTCTCACCCGCGGCCGCCCAGCAGCTCCACGACCTCGGCACGCCCGCCGGCGAGGCGGCCGCGCGGTTCGTCCGGCAGCGGATCGACGGTTACGCGGCGACGCAACCGGTGGAGGACCAGGCCGGGGGCGTCCCGGTCCACGATGCCTTGGCGGTCTGCGCGATCATCGATCCGACGATCCTCACGACGGTGTTCATCCCGGTCGAGATCGAGGTCCAGTCCGATCTGGCGGCGGGGCGGACGATCTGCGACTTCCGTCCGGTCACGGGACGGCCCGCGAACGTCCGTTTCGCGATCGATGCCGACGAGCCGACGTTCGTCGCGATGCTCCTGGACATCCTGGGCCGCACGGACTGACCGGCGCCGACCCGTCCCGCGCCGTTGCCCGGATCGGGAGATGGCCGCGATCTTCGGTCACCCCACGATCGAACGGACCGGGGAACCGCCGGCTCCCCTGGCTGACCCCCCGTTCCTCCGCCGCCTCGATCGCCCCACGATCGACCCGACCGAGGAAGGGTGATCCACGTCGTCACCCAGCGGTCGAGCGGTCCGTTCGATCACCCGGTGATCGGGGCGTGACAACGGGGCCGCCGGCCGCCCCCGCCCCGCGACCGCCCCCACCCCCACCCGCGGCCACCCCGGCCGGGCCGCTGTCCCGCGGGCTCCGCGACCGCGGTTGACACCTCCCGTCGGCCCATCCAAGATGCTCGCGTGACCTCTGCACATCTGTTCAGTACATCTGTGCACCGGCGGCCGGGGACTCCATGGCATCAGTCCAGGCGGGCGGTCGCGCGATGAGTGACTTCGAGCAGCTCGTCCAGGCCAGCCGCCTCTACTACGAGCTCGGCGAGACCCAGAACGCCATCGCCGAACGCCTCGGCGTCACGCGCCCCCAGGTCAGCCGGCTCCTCAAGCGCGCGCGGGCCGAGGGCATCGTCGAGATCCGGATCGTCGATTCGACGGCGGCCGACAGCCCGGCGGCCGAGACGCTGCGCGAGCGCCACGGCCTCCATGCGGTCCATCTCGCCCCGACCGTGACCGGTCCCGAGGACCTTGGCCGGCGGATGGTCGGGCGACTCGCCGCGCAGGTCCTCCATGCCGCCGTCCGCGACGGCGACATCGTGGGCATCGGTGACGGCGCGTCCGTGTCGGCCGTGGCTGACGCGCTCGACGAGACCGCGGCCCAGGTCGCGGCGACGGTCGTGCCGATGGCCGGCGGGTACTGGACGCCAGGACCCGACCGCGACCCGTTCCGTCGCGTGGCCGATGCGCTCGGGGCGCTGCCGCACGGGCTCATGGCCCCGGGCCTCCTCGACGATGCCGCGACGAAGCGGGCCCTCGATGCCCACGCCGGGGTCAAGGCCGTTCGCGACCTGTGGTCGCGGCTCGATGTCGCGCTCGTCGGCATCGGCGGTCCGTCCTGGGGGGTCGCTTCCGTCGGGACGCGGATCATGCGCGAGCTCGAGGAGCGCGCGGCCGTCGGCGAGATCCTGATCAGCCCCTTCGATCTCGACGGGACCTTCCTGTGCCCGGCGCTGCGCGAGCGGGTCGTCGCCTACGACGCCCGGGAGCTCGGCCGCGTCCCGACGTCGATCGCGGTCGCCTCGGGCGAGAGCAAGGTCCAGCCGATCCTGGGCGCCTTGCGGGCGGGTGTCGTGCGCACCCTCGTGACGGACGTCGCGACCGCCGAGGCGGTCGTGGCCCTCGACGACGCCACGATGGCGCGATCGACCGAGCGCCGTCATGACTGACGCCATCCTCGGCATCGACCTAGGCACCACCGAGGTCAAGGCCGGGCTCGTCGGGCTCGATGGCCGGCTCATCGCGATCACACGCGCCGGTTACGGCCTCGAGGTGGGGCACGGACCGGGGTGGGCGGAACAGGACCCGGGCTCGTGGTGGTCCGCGGTGGTCGGCGCGGTCCGCGCGCTCCACCGGTCCGAGGTCGCCGGCGACGTCGACATCGTCGCGATCGGGGTCGACGGGCATGGCCCGACGCTCGCCGCCGTGGATGCCCGTGGTGAGGCCACTCGCCCGGCCATCACGTTCCTCGATACCCGCTCGGCCGGCGAGGCCGCCGAGCTGGAGGCCGCGACCGGGGTTCGCGGCTGGGGCCTCGGCCCGTTGCCGGCCGCGCTCTGGATGGAGCGCCACGAACCGGCGGCCGCCGCGGCCACCCACTGGTATCTCACGACGTGGGAGTGGCTCGCATTCCGACTCACCGGGGAAGCGGTGGCCGCACTGGTCGCCCACCAGGTCACGCCGGATGCCGGCAAGGCCGCCACGACCGGGCTACGCGTGGACCGGCGGCCGCCCGACGGCGCGATGGGCGCGATCGTGGGCCGGCTCACCGATACGGCCGCGGACGCGCTGGGCCTGCGACCCGGGATCCCGGTCGCCGGGGGCACGAACGATGCGTTCGCGAGCTACCTGGGCGCCGGGCTCCTCGAGCCAGGCGACGCCTACGACCCGGGCGGGTCGGCGGGCGGGTTCGGCGTCTACTGGCACGAGCCGGTGGAGGTGCCCGGGGCCTTCGTGTCGCCGGCACCGCTCGCGGGCCTCTACAGCGTCGGCGCAGCGATGGCCGCCACCGGCCGCGCGCTCGACTGGTTCCGCGACGATGTCATCGATGGCGCGACGACCACCGAACGCCTGATCGAGGAGGCCGCCGCCATCGCGCCCGGCGCCGACGGGCTCGTCTTCCTGCCATACCTCGCCGGCGAGCGCTCGCCGATCTGGGATCCCGACGCGACCGGCGTGCTCGCCGGGCTCACCCTGGCCCATGGTCGGGCCCATATCACTCGCGCGATCATGGAGGCGAGCGCGCTCGCCCTGCGGCACGTCGCGACGCCCATGCTGGCCGCCGGCGTGACCGTCACCGCCATGCGAGCCTGCGGTGGCCCCGCCCGGAGTGCCGTCTGGAACCAGATCAAGGCGGACGTCACGGGGTTTCGCGTCCTCGTCCCGGCCGTGCTCGAGACCGCGGTCCTGGGCTCGGCGATGCTCGGCGCGGTCGGCATCGGGGTCCAGCCCGACCTGCGCGCCGCGATCATGGCCATGACCCGCGTGGAACGCGAGCTCACCCCCGATCCGTCCACGGCCGAGACCTACGACCGCGTCTACGCCGCGTACACCGCCGTCTACCCGGCCGTCGCCCCGATCATGCACCGGCTCAAGCCATGAATGGCCGTGGCTCCCTGCGCGCGCACGAGGTCACGCTGGCCTTCCCGGTGCGTGGCGGTGGCACGCTGCCCGTCCTCGACGGCGTGGATCTCGCGGTCCCCGGCGGCGGCATCGTCGCGTTGATCGGCCCCAACGGCTGCGGGAAGTCCACGCTCCTGCGGGTCGCCGCCGGCCTGCTCACCCCCGACGCGGGATCCGTCACCCTCGACGACGCCCGCGTCCTGGGCCCCGACCCGCGGATCGGGCTCGTCTTCCAGGAGCCGCGCCTGCTGCCATGGCGGTCGGCCGCGGCCAACATCACCTACCCGCTCGAACTCGCCGGGTGGCCGGCGGACCGTCGCCAGGCGCGCCTCGACCAGCTGACCGAGCTCGTGGACCTCGATCCATCGGTCGTGGCCAACCGGCCGACGGAGCTGTCCGGTGGCACGCGCCAACGGGTGGCGCTGGCCCGGGCCCTCGCGCTGGAGCCCGAGGTGCTGCTCCTCGACGAGCCGTTCAGCGCCCTCGATGCGCTGAGCCGCGAGCGGTTCGATCTGGAGCTGCTGCGACTCTGGGACCGCGCCGGGACGACGATCGTGCTCGTGACCCATAGCATCGCCGAGGCGATCCTCGTCGCCGATCGGATCGTCGTGCTGTCGCCGCGCCCGGGCCGGGTCGTCGCCGATATCGCGGTCGACCTCGCGCGCCCGCGCTCGATCGCGGACCTCGATGCGGCTGTCGTGTCGCACACGGCTCGCGAGGTCCGTCGCCATCTCGGGGAAGGGGACGATGCCACCGATGGCGGTTCCCTGGCGGCCGCCTCGTGACCCGCAACGTCGTGGTCCCGGTCGTCGCGGCCCTCGCGGGCTTCCTCCTGCTGTGGCAGGCGGTCGTCATCATCAGCGGCCTCCCCGAGTGCCTCCTGCCGGCACCGGCCGCCGTCATCGAGCGAGTCGGCACGGCCCTGGCCGACGGGACGATCTGGCCGCACCTGGTCGCGACCCTCGTCGAGATCGCCCTCGGGTTCGCGGTCGGCGCCGGGTTGGCCCTCGTGGCCGGCTACACCCTGGCGCGCAGCGCCGTCGCGGAACGACTCCTGTCGCCATATCTCGTGGCAGCGCAGGCCACGCCGATCCTGGCCCTCGCCCCGCTCATCGCGTTGTGGTTCGGCCCCGGGCTCCTGGGCAAGGTGGTCATCTGCGCGTTGATCGTCTTCTTCCCGGTCGCGATCGCGACGATGGTCGGGATCCGCTCCGTGGACGCCCGGCTCCTCGAGCTCGGTCGATCGCTGCGGGCGACGCGTCGCCAGATCCTCACCACGCTCGAGATCCCGGCGGCGCTGCCGTCGATCCTGGGTGGGATCCGCGTCGGGATCACGCTCGCCGTCGTGGGTGCGATCGTCGGCGAATGGGCCGGCGCGGAGCGCGGACTCGGCGTCCTCATCAACCTCGCGCGGGGGTCGTTGTTCGACATCCCGCTCATGTTCGCCACGCTCCTGACGATCGCCCTCGTCGGGATCGGGCTCTATCTCGTGGTCATCGTGATCGAGCGCCGCCTGGTCGGCGCCCGGTAGCCCAACGCGTCCTGGAGGTCTCCGTGTCGTTTCGCCGCCCGATCGTCATCGCCCTGTCCCTGGCGCTGGTCATCGTCCTCGCCGCTTGCAGCGGCGGCACCACCTGCGCGGAGGGAGCGTCCGCCGACCCTGCCGCCCCATCCTTCGCGTGCGCCAGCGAGCCCGCCTCGAGCCCGACACCCACGCCCCTCGTCGTGGGCCTCGGGTTCATCCCCAGCGTCCAGTTCGCGCCCTTCTACCTCGCCGACCAGGCCGGGTACTACAGCGAGGCGGGCCTCGACGTCGAGTTCCAGAACAAGATCGATCCCGACCTCATCACGCTGGTGGGGCAGGGGTCCATCGATATCGGGCTCGCCGACGGCACGAGCGTCATCCCGGCCGTCAGCCAGGGCATCCCGATCCGGTACGTGGCCACGATCTACGGGAAGTTCCCCTCGATCGTGTTCTCGAAGGCGTCGGCGGGCATCGACACGCCGGCCGACCTTGCCGGCAAGCGGCTCGGGATTCCGGGTCGCTACGGTTCGTCGTGGATCATGCTCCAGGCCTTGCTCGGATCGGCCGGCCTGACGCCCGACGACCTCGAGATCGTCGAGTACCCGGACTTCGGCCAGGGCGCGGCGGTCATCGCCGGGGCCGTGGACGCCGCCACCGGGTTCACCAACAACGAGCCGGTCCAGCTGGAGCTGACCGGGGAGGACGCCATGATCCTGCGGGTGGACGAGATCACGCCACTGCCCGGCAACGGGTTGATCGTCGGGACCGCCACCATCGATGCCAAGCGCGACGCGGTGGCCGCGTTCATCGCCGCGACCCTGCGGGCGATGGAGGAGATCGCCGCGAACCCCGAGGTCGGGCTGGACGCCGCGATCACGGCGGTCCCGGAGCTGGGCACGGCCCGCGACACGCAGGCGGCGATCCTCGCCGCCACGATCGAGGTGTGGAGCGGGCCGGCGCAGGAAGCCGCGGGTCTCGGCGCGATCGCCCCGGCCGACTGGGATGCCTCGATCGAATACCTGACGTCGCTCGATCTCGTGCCCAACCCGGTCACGTCCGACCAGATGCTCGACACGTCGCTGCTGCCGACGCGGGACTGACGGTCGTGCTCGGCGGGATCCGACCCTCGGGTGCGCGGCGGTCGTGGTGGCTGCGCGAAGCCCTCGCCGCGGAGGCGGTGTCGGCCCCGCACCTGGCCGGGGCCGCGCCGCCGTTGCGTGGCACGACCACGGCCGACGTGGTCGTCATCGGTGGCGGGTATACCGGCCTCTGGACGGCCTACCGGCTCACGGAGCTGGAGCCCCGGGCGCGGGTGAACCTCGTGGAGGCCGACATCTGCGGCGGCGGGCCGTCCGGGCGGAACGGCGGGTTCGCCACGAACTGGTGGGACGAGCTGCCGACGCTCATCGAGCGCTACGGCGTGCCGGGCGCGCTGGCCGTCGCGGAGGCGGTCGAGAGCGCCGTCGACGAGCTCGGGTCGTGGTGTGCGACGCACGGGGTCGACGCCTGGTACACGAAGGCGGGCGCGCTCCAGGCATCGGCGGCGCCGGCACAGGACGGGAGCTGGGACGATGCCGTCGCCGCGTGCCGCGCGGCGGGTCGCGAGGACCGCTACCGGTCGCTGACCGCCGACGAGGTCCGCGCCCGTGTCGATTCGCCGGTCTTTCGGTCCGGCGTGTTCATGCCGGGTGCCGCCACGGTCCAGCCGGCGGTGCTGGCGCGGGGCCTGCGGCGCGTGCTGTTGGAGCGCGGGGTGGTCATCCACGAGGGGACGCGAGCCGACGAGATCGATGGGCAGCGGCCCGGCTGGCTGGGATCCGTGGGCGCGAGTGCCCGGCGCGCGCCGGCGCGGCGGATCGGGGCGGCAGGCTCGTTGCGGCCGATCCGCGTCCGGACTTCGTCCGCGGCCGTTGGCGGGGAGATCCTCGCCGGGTCCGCGGTCGTCGCGCTCAACGCCTGGGCCGCCGCGTGGCCGTGGTTCGGCCGACGCCTGGTCACATGGTCGTCGTACATCGTGATCACAGAGCCGATCCCGGACCGGCTCGCCGATCTCGGCTGGACGGGCGGCGAGGGGGTCAGCGACGCCCGCTTCACGCTGCACTATCTTCGGACCACGCCCGATGGGCGGATCGCGATCGGCGGTGGTGGCGGTCGGGCCGGGTTCAGCGGCCGGGTCGGCGGGGCGTTCACCGATGATTCCCTGTCGGCCGCGCGGGCGGCGGCCGGGTTGCGCCGGCTGTTTCCGTCCCTGCGCGACGTCCGCCTCGAGGACGCCTGGGGCGGGCCCATCGACATCAGCGCGGACCATCTCCCGTGGTTCGCGTCCGTTCCGGGGCGCGCCATCCACTACGGGCACGGCTACAGCGGGAACGGCGTGGCGCCGTCCGTGGTCGGCGGGCGGATCCTGGCCGCCCGGGCCCTGGAGCGCGCCGACGATCCCGCCCTGGCGGTGCCGCTCGCGGACGGGGCCCTGCCGCGGGCGTTCCCGCCGGAACCCGCCCGGTACGTCGGGGCGCGGCTCATCCGCGAGGCGGCCGTTCGGCGCGAGTCGGCCGAGGAGCGGGGCGAGCCGGTGGGGCCACTCACGCGGGAGCTGAGCCGGATCTCGCGACGGTTGGGGTATCACCTGGGACCGGAGTAGCGGCTCGCGCCCGCCGCCGGTGCTGCCCCCCCGCGCCGCACAGCACCACGCGAACCGACTACCCATCGGTGATGACAATCGGCCGCATGTTCGGCCCACAGCGAAAGCACAGCAAGTTGCCCACGGGCAAGGGGCGGCGCCCGGCAATGAGCAGCACGAGCTCTTAGCTCCAAACCGTTCGATTGATGCGGCCGATTGTCATCAAGCGCGGGTGTTGACTCGGTGGCGCCCGCACGCGCCCGCACGCGCCCGCAGGCGCCCGCACGCGCCCGCTCCCGCCTGCGGGTTTCGGCCGAATCGGCTAGACTAACGGTCCCCCGATCGGCGCACCGGATCGTGCCCACCTGTGCAGGAGTTGCCCGTTGAATAGTCGCCCGCCGATCAAGCCACCCGCCGCGAACGAGCCCTTCAAGCACGTGATCGACGAGTACAAGCACCAGGCCCAGACGATCACCTGCACCTGCGGATGGCACGGGAGCTCCCAGACGATCGATCGAGGCGGCTCCGAGTGGACGGCCCACCTGGTCGAGGTCCGCGGCAAGAAGCGCTGACCCACCCCTTCGCTGCACCGACACGACCCGGATCCCCGCCCGATCCGGGTCGTTCCTTGTCCGGCGACTGCCGGCGATCGCGCTCGCCGGCCCTGCTAGCCTAGGTCGGTGAACGCGTCCGCCACGATCCCGGCCGGGCCGCCCTTCGCGATCCGCGCCCGGCTCCTGTCGCCGCTCGACGCCGGCGGCGTGCTCCACGAGGCGGACGGCCTGGTCCTCGCGGATGCCGACGGTCGGATCACCTACGCCGGTCCGGCCTCTGCCCACCCCGACGACGCGGCGATGTCCACGGACCTGCGCCCCTGGGTCGTGATGCCCGGGATGGTGGATCTCCACGCCCATCTGCCGCAGATCCCGAACGCGGGCCTTGGCGCGGGCATGGACCTGCTCGCCTGGCTCGACCGTTACGTCTTCCCGCTGGAGCGGGCGTTCGATGCCGAAACGGCCGAGCGCGTCGCCCCCGCGGCATGGCGCGCGTTCGCGGCTGCCGGGACCACCACCGCCCTCGTGTACGGCGCCGTGTACGAGGCGAGCCTCGATGCAACGTTCCGGGCTGCCGAGGCGCACGGGATCCGGGCGGTCGTCGGCAAGGTGATGATGGACCGGATCACGTATGACCCGACCATCGATCCCGCGACCATCCTCGATCGGTCGCTCGCCGAGTCGGCGCGCCTCATCGAACGCTGGCACGGCGCCGACGACGGCCGCCTCCGCTACGCGGTGACCCCCCGGTTCGCGGTGTCGTGCACCGCTGATCTCCTGCGCGAATCGGCATCGCTGGCCGCCGCGACGGGCGCGTACTGGCAGACGCACGTCTCGGAGGATCGCGGCGAGATCGCCGAGGTGGCGCGGCTCTTTCCCGAGGCCATCGACTACGTGGACGTCTACGACCGCGCCGGCGGCCTGGGCGAGCGGACGGTCCTCGCCCACGCGGTCCACCTGACCGACCGCGAGCTCGCGCGCCTCGTGGAGACCGGGTCGCGGGTCGCGCACTGCCCGGTCTCCAACCTGTTCCTCGCCTCCGGCGTGATGCCGCTGGGCCGGTACCTGGACGCCGGCCTGGCCGTGGGCCTGGGTTCGGACGTGGCCGGCGGGCCCGACCTTTCGATCTTCACGACGATGCGCGTCGGGTTCTACGCCCAGCATGCCCGGACGGTGGCCGGCCTCGAGACCGGGACGGTGTTGGAACCACTCGATTGGCTGCGCCTCGGCACGCTGGACGGCGCGCGGGTCCTTGGCCTCGGCGACGTCATCGGATCCCTCGAGGCCGGCAAGGAGGCCGACCTCATCGCGATCGACCCCTCGTTCGTCGCTCCCCTCGACGGCCAGCCGCCCGACGAGGACCTCGTCGACCTCGCGTCGCGCCTCATCTTCCGGTCGCACCCCGACATGGTCCGCGCCGCCTGGGTCCGTGGCCGCCGGCTTGACGGGCCCGCCCCGACGCGCGGTGGCTGACAGCGTCGAGCTCCTGATCGTCAACGGGACCCTCGTGGACGGCACGGGCGCCCCGGGTCGGCCCGGGACCGTCGTCGTCGAGGGCGAGCGTCTGCGACTGCTCGACGCGACGGAACCGCGACCCGCGTACGCCGCTCGCACGATCGATGCGACCGGCAAGGTGGTGGCACCCGGGTTCATCGACCTCCACAGCCACGGCGGCCTCCAGATCCTCGCCGAGCCCCGCCATGAACCCAAGGTCCGCCAGGGGGTCACGACGGAGATCGTCGGCGTCGATGGCAATGGGTTCGCGCCGTTCGCGGATCGCGCCGCGCTCGCGGCGTTCGTCGAGTTCGATTCCGGGCTGGACGGCCGTCCGGCGATCGACTACGACTGGCTGTCAGTCGCCGACTACCTGCGCCGATTCGATGGCGCGGTCAGCGTCAACATCGGGACCCTCGTCGGCAACTCGCAGCTGCGCATCGGCGCGCTGGGCTGGGATGACGAGCCCGCGGATGCCGCGGCGACGGACCGCATGGCCGGCCTCCTCCGCGAGGCGATGGCCGATGGCGCCGTGGGCCTCTCGTCGGGCCTCGACTACCCGCCCGGGAGCTACGCGACCACCGACGAGCTGGCCACCCTGACGAGGGTGGCGGCTGCGGCCGGTGGCTTCTACCACACGCACGTTCGCTACCAGCTGGGCGACCGGTTCCTCGACCCGTTCCGCGAGGCCATCGAGATCGGACGTCGCGCCGAGGGCCCGGCCCATATCACCCACTTCTATCACCGGCGCACCTACCCCGGCGGTCCCGAGGAGCTGCTGGCCCTGGTCGACGTCGCTCGGGCGCACGGGCAGGACGTCACCTTCGACACCTACCCGGCCGAGTGGGCCAGTACGCGGCTGCTCATCCAGCTACCCGGCTGGATCCAGTCGGGTGGACCGGGACCCCTCAAGACGCGCCTCGCCGATCGGTCGGCGCGCGACCGACTGCGCACCGAGATCGGGGTCAACCCGTCCAGCGCCCCGAACTGGGCGGACGTGCGCCTGGGGGCATTCCGTCGCCCCGACCTGCTGCGCTGGGAGAGCCGGACCGTGACCGAGGTCATGGCCGAGACCGGTCGCGATGCCGTCGACGTCCTGTGCGACCTCCTGCTCGCGGAGGACCTCGGCATCAACCAGGTCACGAGCGGCCCGTGGTCGGAGTCGCTCCGGCCGTTCGTGGTCCACCCAGCCGGCCTGGTCGGCACGGACTCCACGTTCATTGGCGCGAAGCCCTCGCCGCGGACGTACGGCAGCTTCCCACGGATCCTCGGACAGTTCGTCCGCGACGAGGCGCTCCTCAGCCTGGAGGAGGCCGTGCGCAAGATGACGGGCGCGGCGGCCGCGCGGCTCGGCCTGCGCCAGCGCGGTCTCCTGCGCGACGGGATGCTCGCGGACGTCGTGGTCTTCGATCCGGCGACGGTGCGCTCGAACGCCACCTACGACGAGCCACGGCGGTACCCGGAGGGCATCGACCACGTGGTGGTCAACGGCACGCTCGTCGTGGACGGAGCCGAGCACACGGGCGCGACCCCTGGTCGGGGGATCCGTCTCGGCGTGGACTGACCGGGAAAGCCGGTGGGAGCTACGACGCGGCGGGTGG
>CAYVJP010000047.1:0-8327 GCA_964451745.1 uncultured Anaerolineaceae bacterium
AGGTTCGAGCGATGGATCCGCTCGAAGCTTTCGGCCAGGACGGCCCGAACGCCCAGGAGCGCCGTCCCCTTCGCCGCCCAGTCGCGGGATGACCCCGAGCCGTATTCCTTGCCGGCGAGGATCAGCAACGGCGTCCCCGCCCGCTTGTAGCGCATCGCCGCGTCGTAGATGAACTGCTCTTCGCCATCGGGCAGGTGGATCGTGTACGGCCCTTCCTTGCCCGGGACCAGCCCGTTGCGCAGGCGGATGTTCGCGAACGTGCCGCGCATCATCACCTCGTGATGGCCGCGCCGGGCGCCGTACGAGTTGAACTCGAGTGGACCGACGTTGCGCTCCTGGAGCCAGTCTCCGGCAGGCGACCAGCTGGCGATCGAACCCGCCGGGCTGATGTGGTCGGTCGTCACCGAATCACCCAGCACGGCCAGGACGCGCGCGCCATACAGGTCGGTGATCGGCGCCGGCTCGAACGTCAGCCCATCGAAGAACGGCGGCTTGGCGATGTAGGTCGAGCGGGGATCCCAGTCGTAGCGGTCGCCGGCGGGGATGGGCAGGGCGCGCCACTGCTCGTCGCCCTCGAAGACCACCGCATAGGTCCGCCGGAACAGCTCGGGATCGATCGCCTCACCGATGACCGCGCGCACCTCCTCGGGCGAGGGCCAGATGTCGGCGAGGAAGACCGGTGCACCGTCGTCATCGATGCCCAGCGGCTCGCTGGCGAGGTCGATATCGACGCGGCCGGCGAGCGCGAAGGCGACCACGAGCGGGGGCGAGGCCAGATAGCTCGCGCGCGCGAGCGGATGGATGCGCCCTTCGAAGTTGCGATTGCCCGACAGGACGGCCGCGACGACGAGGTCGTTCGCCTCGATCGCCGCGGCGATCGGCGCATCCAGCGGTCCGGAGTTGCCGATGCAGGTCGTGCAGCCGTAGCCGGCCAGGGCGAAGCCCAGGGTCTCGAGGGGCGCCATCAGCCCGGCCGCCTCGAGATACCCGGTCACGGCGCGCGACCCGGGCGCGAGCGAGGTCTTGACCGTCGGTCCCACGCGCAGGCCTCGGGCCACGGCATTCCGGGCCAGCAGGCCGGCCCCCACCATGACCGTCGGGTTGGACGTGTTCGTGCAGGACGTGATGGCCGCGATCGCGACCGAGCCGTGCCGGATGACCGCGTCGACCCCGTCCACGTCCACCGCGATCGCGCCGTTGTCCGTCGCGGCGGTCGTGCCGCCTTCGTCGGTCAGGCGACCCAGTTCCTCGTGCGTCTCGGCCGACGGTGCCGCGACCGGAAAGGCCATGCGGAAGTTGGCGGGCAGGTCGGGCAGGATCACCCGATCCTGGGGCCGGCGCGGCCCCGCGACCGACGGTGCCACCGACGAGAGGTCCAGCGTCAGCGATTCGTCGAACTCGGGGCCGGGGCCCGGAAGCCGCCACAGGCCCTGTTCCTTCGCATAGCGTTCGACCAGCGCGACCCGCTCGGGCGAGCGACCGGTCAGGCGCAGGTAGGCGAGCGTCTCGTCGTCGATCGGGAACAGCGTCGCGGTCGCCCCGAACTCCGGGCTCATGTTGCTGATCGTGGCCCGGTCGGCGAGCGAGAGGCCGGCGAGGCCGTCGCCGGCGAACTCGACGAACGCCCCGACGACCCCGTGCGCGCGCAGCATCTCGGTCACGACGAGGACGAGGTCGGTAGCGGTGGAGCCCCGTGGCAGCTCCCCGCTCAGGCGCACGCCCACCACGTGTGGCATCGGCTGGTACAGCGGCTGGCCGAGCAGGACCGCCTCCGCCTCGATCCCGCCGACGCCGTAGCCCAGCACGCCGAGACCGTTGACCATCGTGGTGTGCGAGTCGGTGCCGACGAGCGTGTCGGGGAAGGCCACGCCATCCCGGTCGTCCACGACCGTGGCGAGGAACTCCAGGTTCACCTGGTGGACGATGCCGGTCCCCGGTGGCACGACGCGCAGGTCGCGGAAGGCGGTCTGGGCCCAGCGCAGCAACTGGTACCGCTCGCCGTTGCGTTCGTACTCGCGCTCCACGTTGAAGGCGAACGCGGCCGGTGTCCCGAAGCGGTCGACCTGGACGCTATGGTCGATCACCAGATCGGCCGGGACCAGCGGATTGACGCGCGCCGGGTCCCCGCCCAGGTCGGCCATCGCGTCGCGCATCACCGCGAGGTCCACGACCGCGGGCACACCGGTGAAGTCCTGGAGGACCACGCGCGATGGCATGAACGGGATCTCCGCCTCCGCCGGCTGTCCCGGTCGCCACGAGGCCAGCGTCTCGACATCGGCCGGGGTCACGATCCCGCCGCCCGCATGACGGAGCAGGTTCTCCAGCAGGATCCGCACGACGACCGGCAACCCGGTCGAGCCGGTCCGCCCCCCGAGGGCGTCCAAGCGGTAGAGGTCCGGGAGGCCGGGACCAAGGGGCGCCCGGGCGCCGAAGGGGTCGTTCCGTGACAACGCGTCCATCCTCATTGGCTCGCTACACTCGATGCGTGGAAGCGTACCGCGCTCGTGCCGCCGCCGCGGCGATCGCCAAGGTGGCCGCGTGAAGGCATGGGGCGCGCTGCCCGGGGACGACCCGGAGCGCGACCGCGCGGAGACCGAGGCGGCCATCGCCGAGGCGGGGATCGACCTGGACCCCGTCCCGCCCGGTCACCACCGCCACGGCGAGGAGGTGCATCCGGACGGCCACGCGCATCCCCACCGGCACGCCGGACCCGGGGAGCGGCCGACCACGGGGATCGTCGGTGGCGGGGCCGTCGGGACGGCGCTCGGGACCGCGCTGGTGCGCGCGGGCTGGCCGGTCCACGCCGTCGCGAGCCGCGATCCGGATCGGCGCGCCCGGATCGCCGCCGCCCTGGACGGGGCGCGGGCGTTCGCCGAACCGCAGGCGCTCATCGAAGAGGTCGAGTTCATCATCGTCGCCATCCCCGACGACGCGATCCCCGCGCTGGCTTCGAGCGTCCGGATGTACAGCGGCCAGGCCATGGTCCACACCAGCGGAGCGCTCGGGGCGGAGGTCCTCGAACCGGCCATGGCGGCCGGGACGCAGGTCGGGGCGTTCCACCCGCTGGTGGCATTCGCCGACACCGAACGGGCCGTCGCCGCGCTCCACGGGGCGACCGTGGCCATCGAGGGCGACGACCAGCTCGCCGCCCTGCTGGCTGAGATGGCGGAGACGATCGGTGCGACGCCGGTCCGCCTGGCTCCGGGATCCAAGGCGGCGTATCACGCGGCCGCCGTCCTGGCGGCCGGCGGGTTCGTCGCCCTCCTCGACGCGATCGCCGAGCTGGGACGGGTGGCCGGGCTCGATGAGACAGGCTCACTGGCCATCTACGGCCCGCTCATCGAGGGCACGCTCGGCAACGCGCGGGCCCTCGGGATCCGCGCCGCGCTCACCGGACCGATGACCCGCGGCGACGTGGGGACGCTCGAGGCCCACCTCGCCGCCCTGGACGCGCATGCCCCGGGCGTCGTGGAGCTGTATGTCGCCGCGGCGCAGCGTGAGATCGATCTCGCGAGCGAGCGGGGCGCCCTCGCACCGGAGACTGCGGCGACGATGCGTGCGGCCCTGACGAGGGCGCTTGCAAGGCCCCTCTGACGCGGTACCATTGCCGCCCATGGGACACAGCATCGCCGCCAAGTACGCGGCTCGGCCGGCGGCCAGATTCGTGCGTCCGTCCAGTCGGGCGCGCGAGCGCCGGCTCGGACTCGGCGCCCTGTCGTCCTTTTCCGCGGCTCGCGCCCGCTCCACCGAGCTGCAGGGCGCCCCGGTGAGCCCGATGGCCCAGCTCCGGTCGGTGTGGCACGGCCCGCAGGCGGCTCGCCAGACCGTCCGCGGTGGCCGTCCGCGTCCCCTCGTCCAGATGCACTGGGCACGGTCCGGGCGATCCGGGACCGGTCGGCGACCGCGCGCCGCCACGGCGCCGTGGCACGCCTGAGGACCGCTACCGCCACGTCTGCGGGCGGCATCGTCGTTCGCTACGACGCCGGACATCCGCACCTCGTCATCGGGAGCCGGAGGCGGGACCGCGACAGCTACACCTGGACCCTTCCGAAGGGCACCCCGGACCGTGGGGAGTCCATCGAGGAGACCGCCATCCGCGAGGTCGGCGAGGAGACCGGGCTCGAGGTCCGCATCACGGGTCCGCTGGACAAGATCGAGTACACGTTCGTCCAGTCGGGGACCCGGATCCACAAGACCGTCCACTATTTCCTGATGGAGCCGATCGGTGGGGATCTGTCGCGTCACGACCGCGAGTTCGACCAGGTGCGCTGGATCGCGTTCGATGAGGCGGGCTCCGTCCTGACGTTCGAGACCGAGCGCGCCCTGGTGGATCGAGCGGCGGAGGTCCTCGGCTCGCTCCGGACCGAGTCGCACGCGGACCTGCCGGCATGACCCACGAGGAGACCATCCCACCCATCAGTCACACGACCCCGCTCGCGGCGCGACACACGGCGCTCGGGGCACGGATGATCGACTTCGCCGGCTGGCTCATGCCCGTGCAGTACAGCTCGATCATCGACGAGCACCGTGCGGTCCGCGAACGGGTGGGGTTGTTCGATCTCTCGCACATGGGCGAACTGCTCGTGGAAGGCCCCACGGCCGGTGCGGCGCTGGCCGCCGCACTGGTCACGGACCCACCGTCCCTGGCGGTCGGCCGCGCGCACTACTCGATGATCTGTGCGCCGGACGGGGGGATCATCGACGACCTCATCGTCTATCGCGTCGCCGACGACCGGTTCATGGTCGTGGCCAACGCCGGGAACGCCGCCGTCGTGTCCGACACGCTCGCTGAACGGCTGGCCGGCAGTCGCGCGGTCCTCGACGATCAGTCGCTCGCGACCGGACTCGTCGCCATCCAGGGCCCGCGATCGCACGATGTCCTCGCCCCGCACACCGACGTCGACCTCCCCGCGCTCCGCTACTACGCGATCGCCGAGGGGCACGTGGCCGGCATCCCGGCGCAGGTCGCACGGACCGGATACACCGGCGAGGACGGGTTCGAGATCTTCGTGGCGACCGACCGGACCGGCGACCTGTGGGATGCGCTCCTGGCATCGGTCCGCGACGCCGGCGGCCTGCCGGTCGGCCTCGGCGCGCGGGACACGCTGCGCCTCGAGGCGGGGATGCCCCTGTACGGGAACGAACTGGATCGCGACACGAACCCGTTCGCGGCCGGGCTGGGGCGCGTGGTCAAGCTGGGCAAGGAGGGCGACTTCGTGGGTCGCGCCGCCCTCGAGAAGGTGGCGGCGGACGGGCCCAAGCGCCGGCTCGTGGGGCTCGTGGTCGAAGGGCGTGGGATCGCCCGGCATGGCTATGCGGTCCATGCCGGGGAGCGCCGGACCGGGGTCGTGACGAGTGGGACCCAGTCGCCGACGCTGGGCGTGCCCATCGCGATGGCGTACGTCGCACCGGGCGACGCGGAACCTGACACCATGCTCGAGATCGAGATCCGCGACGCCCGGATCCCTGCCAGAGTCGTTCCCTTGCCGTTCTACCGGAGGAGCAGCTGACGTGAGCGTACCGACCGACCTTCGCTACACGCGGGACCATGAGTGGGTCCGCCTCGAGGGCGACGAGGCGACGGTGGGGATCACCCAGTACGCCGCCGACCAGCTGGGCGACATCGTCTTCGTGGAGCTGCCCGATACCGGGCGGGCACTGGAGGGCGCGAAGGCGTTCGGCGTGGTGGAGTCGGTCAAGGCGGTCAGCGACCTGTTCGCGCCGGTGACCGGCGAGGTGATCGCGACCAACGACGCCCTGACCGGCGGTCCGGAACTCGTCAACAGCGATCCGTACGGTGCGGGCTGGATGGTCCGGATCCGGATCGCGGACGCGGCCGACCTCGACGATCTGCTGGACGCCGACGCGTACGACGCCCTCGTCGCCGCCGGCTGACGGGAGGTCCAGGTCATGGCCTACGGTCCGCACACGACGGCCGATCGCGAGCACATGCTCGCCGCCCTCGGCATCGCCACGGTCGATGAGCTCTTCAGCGACATCCCGGAGGCCCTGCGCGCCTCGCCCCTCGATCTCCCGCCTCCCGAACCGGAGCTCCAGCTGGCCGCGCGCCTGCGCGGCCTTGCTGCCCGGAACCGGACCGACCTGATCTCGTTCCTCGGCGCCGGCGTCTACCGGCACTGGAGCCCGCCGGCGGTGGACCAGCTGCTCCTCCGCGGCGAGTGGTACACGGCCTATACGCCCTACCAGCCCGAGGTCAGCCAGGGCACGCTCCAGTCGATCTACGAGTACGAGTCGCTGCTCGCGGAGCTCGCCGATCTCGATGTCGTATCGGCCTCGCATTACGACGGCGCCGCGGCCACGGCCGAAGCGGCGCTGATGACCTGTCGCGCGACGCGTCGGGAGCGGGTCCTCATCAGTCGCGGCGTCCACCCGCACTATCGCGCGACGGTCGCCACGTACTTCGAAGGCGGCCTCGAGCTCGACGAGATCCCCCTGGTCGCGGACGGCCCGGCAGCGGGCACGACCGATCTCGAAGCGCTCGCCACGATGCTCGCCGATGCGGATCGGCCGGTCGCGGGGGTGATCGCCGCGAACCCCGATTTCCTCGGCCTCCTGGAGCCCATGCCGCGGATCGGCGAGCTCGCGCATGCGGCCGGCGCCCTGTTCGTCGCGGTGATCGAGCCGGTCTCGCTGGCCGTCCTGGCGCCCCCCGGAGCCTACGGCGCCGACATCGCCGCGGGCGAGGGTCAGCCGCTCGGCATCGCGCCGCAGTACGGAGGACCGTACCTGGGCATCCTCGCGTCCACCGATGCGCTCGTGCGCCAGATCCCCGGCCGCCTCGTGGGCATGACCACGGACCTCGACGGGCAGCGGGCCTTCGTCATGACCCTGCGCGCGCGGGAGCAGGACATCCGCCGCGACAAGGCCGCCAGCAACATCTGCACGAACCAGGCCCTGCTCGCCCTCGCGGCGTCGATCTACCTCGCCACGATCGGTCCGCACGGGCTGCGCGACGTCGCCGCGCTCGGGGCGGCGCGGGCCGCGGAACTCGAAGCGGCGCTCGCCGAGATCGGCGTGCACCGGCTGCATCCCGGGCCGTATCTCAACGAGTTCGCGGTCGCCATCCCCGATGCCCGGACGGTCCACCGCCGACTGCTGGATCGCGGGTTCCTCGCCGGACTCGCGCTGGCCGATGCCGAGCCCGACGATCCGTCCCTCGCCGACGCGCTCCTGCTGTGCGCGACCGAGGTCACGACCCCCGAGGAGATCGCGGCCTTTGCGGCGGCCCTCGAGGAGGCGATGGACGGCCGGCCGCCCGTGGCGGTCGAGGCCGGGGCGGGGGTGGCCACGACCAGCGTCGGAGGTACCCGATGAGCGTCACCGGCCCGCGCCTCCAGCCCACCATCTTCGAACGGAGTCGACCCGGCCGGGGCGGCGGCAAGATCCCGCACGCCCCCAGGCGCGCTCTCGAGCGCATCCCGGCCGACGCACGCCGCACGTCACCACCGGCGATCCCGGAGATGAACGAGCCGGACGTCGTCCGCCATTACGTCAACCTCAGCCAGCTCAACTTCGCGGTGGACACCGGGTTCTACCCGCTCGGGTCGTGCACCATGAAGTTCAACCCGAAGCTCAACGAGTGGGCCGCCCGCCTGCGCGGGTTCGCCGAGCTCCATCCGATGGCCCCCGACGAGGTCGCGCAGGGGACCCTGCAGCTGCTGTGGGAGCTCGAGGAGGCTCTCGCCGAGATCTCGGGCATGCGCGCGGTGACGCTCCAGCCGGCGGCGGGCGCCCAGGGCGAACTGACCGGCATCCTCATGATCCGCGCCTACCATCGCGAGCGCGGCGATACGGACCGGACGGAAGTCCTCGTCCCCGATTCAAGCCACGGCACGAACCCCGCGACCGCCTCCATGGCGGGCTACACGACGATCACCATCCCATCGGCCGCCGACGGCGGGGTGGACCTCGACGCGTTCCGCGCGGCGTTGGGGCCGCGGACGGCGGCGGTCATGATCACCAACCCGTCCACGCTGGGCCTGTTCGAGGCCAGGATCGGCGAGTTGCTCGACGCGGTGCACGCGGCCGGGGCGCTGGCCTACATGGATGGCGCCAACCTCAACGCGATCCTCGGCCGGTTCAAGCCCGGCGAGGCCGGATTCGACGTGATGCACTTCAACGTCCACAAGACCTTCAGCACGCCCCACGGGGGCGGCGGGCCGGGAGCCGGCCCGGTCGGGGTGGGGGAGAAGCTGCTGCCCTTCCTGCCGATGCCGCGGGTGGTGCGGACCGACGAGGGTACCTACCGCCTCGAAACGCCCGACGAGCGACCGACGTCCATCGGACGATTGCGCAGCTTCGTGGGC
>CAYVJP010000047.1:8337-14404 GCA_964451745.1 uncultured Anaerolineaceae bacterium
GTCCGCGCGTATGCCTACATCCGGGCGCATGGTGCCGCCGGTCTCCGTGAGGTCAGCGACGACGCGGTCCTCGCCGCGAACTACCTCAAGCACCGGCTGGAGGGCACGTACGACCTGCCCTACGACCGTCCGTGCAAGCACGAGTTCGTGGCCTCCGCGGCGACCATCAAGGCCGAGACCGGGGTGCGCACCCTTGACATCGCCAAGCGCCTGATCGATTTCGGGTTCCACCCACCCACGATCTACTTCCCGCTGATCGTCGAGGAGGGGATGCTCATCGAGCCGACCGAGACCGAATCCGTGGAGACCATCGATGCCTTCGCGGACACGTTGATCGCCATCGCGGCCGAGGCCGCGAGCGATCCGGGCCTGGTCACTTCGGCCCCGCACACGGCGCCGGTGAAGCGCCTCGACGAGGCCACGGCGGCGCGCCAGCCCAATCTGCGTTGGCGTCCGATGGCCGGCGCGGAGACGCCGTGTCCGAACTGATGGGACCCCGCGATCGCCGCCAACCGAACGCTCGTTAGGTTGCAGGTTGACAGCCCGTTGAGGCCTGTGGATAGTACCCGCAGCGCACCGTCCCGAATCGTGCTGCCGCTGCCGCTTGCCCCGAGACCATGTCGAGTTGGGAGGCCCGACCTGATCCAGTCGCAATCGGGCACGGCATTCCAGAGCGCGAGCCCGGGATCGGACAGCGGGAGATATCGGGTATCCACCCGTTCGGAGGACAATTGATGCACAAGCGACTCCTGGGTTTGCTCGCCAGCGCTGCCATCATCGTGGCAGCCTGCGGCGGTGCGACCGAAAGTTCTGCGCCCCCGGCTTCGACCGATCCCGGGGCGTCCGGTGAGGCCTCTGCGCCGCCGGCCGGCGGCCTTGCGGCCGAGCCGATCCTCAACGTCGACATCGGCGGCGAGCCCCCGACCCTTGACACCAACAAGGCGCAGGACTCGAACTCCATCGCGATGCTGTCCGGCCTGAGCCGCGGCCTCGTGTACGTCGACGCGGAAAACAACGTCGTCCCGTCGCTCGCCACGAGCTGGGAAGTCTCCCCCGATGCCAAGACCCTGACGTTCACCCTGGGTGACTTCAAGTACAGCAACGGCGAGCCGATCGTCGCGGGCGACTTCGTCCGCAGCATCAAGCGGCTGGCCGATCCGCGCACCGCGGCCCCGTACAGCTACGTCGCGGCCGAGATCGAAGGCGCCGGCGACCTGCTCGCCATGGCCGGCCAGGATCCGCTGCCGGCGGAGGCCGAGATCACCGCGCTCCTCGACAAGCTCGGTGTCAGCGCCCCCGACGACAAGACCGTCGTCATCACCCTTTCGACTCCGGCGAGCTACTTCCTGTCGGCGCTGACCCTGTGGGTCTTCAACCCGATCCAGGAGAGCTGGGTCAACGCGGATGGGTCGCTCAAGACCGAGGCCGGCGAGTTCGTCAGCTCCGGGCCGTTCATCCTCGACAGCTGGGATCACCAGCAGCAGATCACCCTCAAGCCGAATCCGGAGTGGACCGCCGGCACGAAGCCGACCCTCCAGGAGATCCACGTCTCCATGTCGCCGGAGCCCGCGCAGGCCATGGCCGCGTATGAGACCGGTGAGATCGACGTGCTCCTGCCGGTCCCGTCGGAGGACATCGAGCGCGTCAAGGCCGATCCGGTCCTGAGCGCGGAGTACTCCGAAGGCCCCTCGCTGGCCATCACCTACTACAACTACAACAACGGCCTCAACGCCACCGGCGACGGCCCCAACCCGCGCTGCGAAGACCCGAAGGCGTGCCCGACGTCGAACCTCAACTTCCGCAAGGCGCTGACGCAGGCGATCGACAAGGTCGCCTTCCAGAACGCGACCTTCGCGGGCGTCGGCAAGGTCGCCGGCACCATGGTCATGCCCGGCATCCCCGGCGCGCTGCCGGACTACGAGCCCTATCCGTACGACCTCGACGCGGCCAAGGCCAGCATGGCGACCGCCATGCAGGAGCTCGGCTACGCGAGCGCTGCGGACATCCCGGTCCTCAAGTTCGGCTTCAACTCCGGCAGCGGCCACGAGCCGCGAGTCGCCTTCCTGGCGCAGGCCTGGAAGGATGCCTTCGGGATCGAGACCGAGCAGATCGGTAGCGAGTTCGGCGTCTTCCTCACCCAGCGCACCGCTGGTGAGTACGACCTGGCCCGCAACGGCTGGGGTGCCGACTACCCGCACGCGAACAACCAGATCGCTGGCCTGTTCACCTGCGGCGGCGGCAACAACGACCAGCAGTACTGCAACCCGCAGGTCGACGCGCTCATGGAGCAGGCTGCCGGCGAGGCCGACCAGGCCGCGCAGGCTGCCCTGTATGAGCAGGTCGGCAAGATCATCGCCGACGATGCGGCGTCGCTCTTCCTGCGCTGGGGTGTCAACTCCCAGCTGATCAAGCCGTACGTCAAGGCGACGACGAGCCCGATGGACTCGGTCGTGCCCGGCGAGCGACACTGGGAAGAGATCCAGATCCTGGAGCAGTAGTCCGCCACCGGCGAACTGTTACGTCAGGTGGGCCGGCCGTGATGGCCGGCCCACCTGCAATCCTCCCAAACCCGCACAGACACTGCGAGAGGCATCGTGGCCAGCTATCTCACCCGGAGGCTTCTCTGGATCATCCCGGTCATGTTCACGGTGTCCATCATCACCTTCGTGCTCATGCACTCGGTACCCGGTGGGCCGTGGGACCGCGAGAAGCGCCTCCCCGCTGCCGTCGAGACACGGCTCAACGCGGAGTACGGCCTCGATCAGCCGCTCTATATCCAATACATCAACTGGGCTACCCAGTTCATCCAGGGTGACCTCGGCCCGTCCTACCGATTCCAGGACCGCCGGGTCAACGACCTCATCGCCGACGGTCTGATGACCACGGTCCAGCTGGGTGTCATGGCCTTCGTCCTCGCCGTCGCCGTCGGCATCCCCCTGGGGATCTTTGCCGCGCTCGGTCATAACCGCGCGCCGGACTACGCGTCGACGAGCCTGTCCATCATCGGCATCGCCACGCCCAGCTTCGTGCTGGCCATCCTGCTGATCGTCGTCTTCAGCGTCAGATTAGGGTGGTTCCCGACCGGCGGCTGGAAGGGACCCGAATACTGGGTCCTCCCGACGATCGCGCTGGCCGGGTTCCCGATCGCGGTCATCGCCCGCTATACGCGCGCCTCGATGCTCGAGGTGACGCGCAAGGACTACATCCGGACCGCGCACAGCAAGGGCCTCCAGCGCCAGGCGGTGGTCTCGCGGCACATGATCCGTAACGCCCTGATCCCGGTCATCACCATCCTCGGGCCGACGCTCGCGTTCCTGGTGACCGGCTCGTTCATCATCGAACGGATCTTCAACATCCCCGGGGTGGGTCAGTACTACCTGAACGCGATCACCACGCGGGACTACAGCCTGCTCATGGCGATGACCATGCTGTATGCGTTCGCGGTGGCGTTCCTCAACGTCGTCGTCGACGTCCTGTACGCCTACATCGATCCTCGGATCCGGTACAGCTAGGAGACCCGTCGCGATGGCCACCATCAGCCGCCCGGTCGCGGGCGAGATCGCCAAGCCGCGTCGCTCCAGCGGGCTCTGGTGGGACGCGTGGAGCCGTCTGCGCAAGAACAAGCTGGCCCTCGTCGGCCTGGTCCTGGTCGCCGGCCTGGCGTTCGTCGGGGTCTTCGGGCCCGTCATCGCGCCGTGGCCGTACGACTATCAGGACCTCGAGGCGGTCTTCGCCGCCGGTGGCGGTCCGCTGCCGCCGGGATCGCCAGGGCACATCCTGGGGACGGACCAGCTGGGCCGCGACCTCCTGAGTCGCCTGCTGGATGGCGCCCGGATCAGCGTCAGCGTGGCGCTGGTGGTCCAGTTCGTCATCATCGTGATCGGCGTCCCGATCGGGGCGATCGCCGGGTGGTTCGGTGGGCGCCTCGACAACTTCCTGATGCGCTTCACGGACGTCATCTACGCCTTCCCGGACCTGCTGTTCATCATCCTGCTGTCGGTGGCCTTCCGCGAGACCATCTTCGGGCAGGCGATGGACGGCCTCCTGCTGGTGTTCTTCGCGATCGGCCTCACCTCCTGGGTCACCGTGGCGCGCCTCGTGCGCGGCCAGATGCTCTCGCTCAAGGAGACCGAGTTCGTCGAGGCGGCCAAGGCGATCGGCGTGTCCGACCGCAAGATCGTCAGCAAGCACCTGCTGCCCAACGGCATGGGTCCGATCATCGTGGCGATCACGCTGGGCATCCCGGGCGCCATCCTGGCCGAGGCCACGCTGGCCTACATCGGGATCGGCGTCCAGCCGCCGCGCGCCTCGTGGGGCACGCTCATCGCCGAGGGCCAGAAGTGGGTCCGCTCCGAGCCGCATCTCGTCGTCTTCCCGGCGATCGCCATCGCCCTCGCCCTGATCGGCTTCACGTTCCTTGGTGACGGCCTGCGCGATGCGCTGGACCCCAAGCTCAAGGGCAAGCAGTAAGTGACAGGGGATCGGGAGCTGGTGTCGGCCGAAGAAGCGCCGACCGTCGTCGACCTGTCCGCCGACGAGGTCCGCCGCGAGCGGATCGAACAACTGGAACGCCACGCGTCCGAGCACACGGCCGGCGCACTCCTCCAGGTCCGGGGCCTGTCGACCCACTTCTTCACGCCCGACGGCGTCGTACAGGCCGTGGACGACGTGAGCTTCGAGGTGGGCTACGGCGAGACGCTGGGCCTGGTCGGCGAGTCCGGCTGCGGCAAGAGCGTGTCCGCGCTGTCGATCGCCCGGCTCGTGCCCGACCCGCCCGGTCGGATCGTGGCTGGCGAGATCCTGTTCGATGGGATCGACATGCTCAAGCTCAGCGATGAGGACATGCGCAAGCTGCGCGGCAAGGAGATCGGGTTCATCTTCCAGGACCCGCTCACCAGCCTCAATCCCACGCTGACGATCGGGTTCCAGATCGCGGAGACCATCCGTGAGCACATGGGGCTCTCCCAGAAGGCGGCCGCGGATCGCGTCGTGGAACTGTTGGCCAAGGTGGGGGTCCCGCGTCCCCGCGAGCGCCTGAACGACTATCCGTTCCAGTTCTCCGGCGGCATGCGCCAGCGGGTGATGATCGCGATCGCCCTCGCCTGCGACCCCAAGCTGATCCTTGCGGACGAACCCACGACCGCGCTCGATGTGACCATCCAGGCGCAGATCCTGGAGCTCATCCAGACCCTGTCGCAGGAGTTCCACACAGCGGTCCTGCTCATCACCCACGATCTGGGGATCGCGGCCGGCATGTGCGACCGCGTGAACGTGATGTACGCCGGCCGCATCGTGGAGACCGGGAGTGTGGACGACTTGTTCGATTCGCCGCAGCAACCGTACGCCTGGGGCCTCCTCGACTCGCTGCCGCGCATCGACGACGTCCGTGGCGAGCGGTTGCGGACCATCGAGGGCCTGCCGCCCCTGCTCATCCAGCCGGCCGATGCGTGCCGGTTCGGTCCGCGCTGCGCCTATGTCCGGGACATCTGCCGTGAGCGCGAGCCAAGCCTGACCCCGCGTGGATCGGACGCGCATCTCGCGCGGTGCTGGGCGACCGAGCCCGGTGGGTGGATCTCGTGACCGCCAGCGTCGAGACCGCGCCGCCGCTCCCCGCGCACGACGAACGCAACATCGTCGAGGTCAACGACCTCAAGGTGCACTTCCCGATCCGGGCGGGCATCTTCAAGACGGTCAAGGGCACCGTCAAGGCGGTCGACGGCGTCGATTTCGAGGTCCGCCGCGGCGAGACGCTCGGGCTGGTCGGCGAGTCGGGGTGTGGCAAGAGCACCATCGGCCGCGCCATGATCCGCCTGCGCGAGCCGACGTCGGGGACCGTCCGATTCGATGGCGTCGATCTCGGCAGCCTGCCGCCGGAAGCGCTGCGCAAGATGCGCCGCAAGATGCAGATCATCTTCCAGGACCCCTACGGGTCGCTCGATCCCCGGATGACGGTGGGGTCGATCGTCGCCGAACCGTTGGAGACGCACGAGCTCGCCCAGGGCGAGGCCAAGCGCGAACGGATCGCAGAGTTGCTGCGGCTGGTCGGGCTCGACCCGGCGTACGTCCA
>CAYVJP010000048.1:0-14367 GCA_964451745.1 uncultured Anaerolineaceae bacterium
TGGTCCGGGTCCAGAAGGAACCCGACGACACGGTCATGACCTGGCCGCACCTGCTGACGATCGAGTTCCTCGCCGCCGGGGTCATGAGCATCTTCCTCCTGATGATGGGCCTGTTCATCAACGCTCCTCTCGAGGAGCTGGCCAACGGCAATGTCACGCCCGCGGTCGCCAAGGCGCCCTGGTACTTCCTCGGGCTCCAGGAGCTGCTGGCCTACTTCCACCCGACGGTCGCCGGCGTCCTGGTGCCGACGTTCGTCCTGGTCGGGGCGGCGCTCATCCCATTCGTCGATCGCAAGGACCTCCAGGTGACCCGGCCGTCGCAGCGCAAGACGGCGGTCGTCCTGTTCACCATGTTCTGCATCCTGGGCCTGGTCCTGACCTTCGTCGGCATCTTCTTCCGCGGCCCGGGCTACACGTTCGTGATCCCGTTGGTCGACGGGGCCGGCTTCTACTTCGCCCTGTGAACCCGCGGCAGCAGAGGACATCCGTTCGCGCATGAGCAACTACCACGTCGAACCCGCCGCCAAGCCCGCCGCGTTGACGTCGGAGGCCATCAAGTCGCTCCGCAAGGAGCAGGTCCAGGGCCTCTCGCGACGCCAGCTGATGCGCGGAGCACTGGGTGCCGGGATCGGGCTCTGGCTCCTCGAGGTGAGCGCCGGCACGATCGGGTTCATCTGGCCCAACCTGTCCAGTGGCTTCGGGGCGCCGTTCCGCGTGGGGACGCTCGAGGACATGAAGACCCAGAACTCCACGCTCCCGATCGAGGAGGGGTTCCCGGCCTACTACGCCGAGGCGCGCGCCTTCGTGATCCTCGTGGACCCCTCGCAGCAGCGCTTCATCGCCGGCGAGGACTCCACCGGGGATGGGAGCGCCCTCAACGTGCGTGCCCTCTACCAGCGCTGCCCGCATCTCGGCTGCAAGCCCAACCCATGCGAGCGCAACTTCTGGCTGGAGTGTCCCTGTCACGGGTCGCGCTACGACCGCCTCGGGATCAAGGCGGACGGGGCGGCCTACGGACCAGCGCCGCGCGGCATGGACCGCTTCGGGATCACGGTGGACGGCGACGGCGCCCTGACCATCGACACCTCCAAGATCACGCTCGGCCCGCTCCCGGTCGCCCTCGGGCAACCCGGCATCATCCCGCCACGCACGCCCACCGGCTGCATCTGACGTGACGATGACTTTGACCGCTCCACGAGGAGACCGATGACCGACCAGCCCGGACACGAGCCCGCGGAGCGCGAGCCCGAGCCGGAACAGCGCCTGCCCGTGCCCCGACCGCCGGTCGAGCCGGCACCGGTCGAGCGGTTCACGTCGGCGCCGTCCACGCGGACCTTCGAACTGACGCCCGAACGCGCCGCCCAGGTCGTACGCCAGTCGTCGAACGCTCGCTGGGTGGGCTTCCTCGCGGTCATCGTGGTGATCCTGTTCGTGGCGATCTACTGGTTCTACGAGCTCGGTACCCCGCTCGGGCTGACGGAGCCCCGGCTCGATGCCGAAGCGACCGCGCAGCAGGTCATCAAGGTGGAGCGCGGCTACCTCATCTACGAGGCGAACTGCGCCCGCTGTCACGGCGTGGATGGTCTTGGCCCCGACGACGACCCGCCCGGGATCGGCCCGGCCCTCAACCGCCAGGACAAGCTGTTCGCGCACCTCAGCGAGAACTACCTGCGCAACATCCTCGAGGTCGGCGGCCGGTACGCCTGCGGCAATCCGAACTCCGTGATGCCGGTGTGGGCGGATACCGGCAATCCGCCAGGGCCCTTGAACTATCGCCAGATCGACGAACTGATCGCCTTCCTCCGGGCGACCGATGACGTCACGTACATCGTCCGTGACGAGCATCTCTTCGAACCCGTGATCGATCCGATCACGGGCGAGGTCGAGACGTTCACGGGCTGGCGCGACCCCGAGTACGAGCCGGCGCCGGGAGCCACGCCGTTCCCCGCATGCTGGACGGACGAACTCACCGGAGGCGCGCCGTCGCCGGGTGCCTCGGCCGGCCCGTCGGCCGAGCCGGCAGAGACGGTCCTGGAGATCTCCGCGAGCTCGAGCACCGCGTTCGATGCCAACGCGTTCACGGTCCCGGCGGACGAGGCCTTCCAGATCCACTTCTCGAACAACGAGGCCGGCGTGCCGCACAACGTCGAGGTCAAGGACAGCGCGGGGACGAGCCTCATGCGCGGCGACATCATCACCGGCGTCGCCGAGGCCACCTACGACGTGCCCGCCCTCCCGGCCGGCGCGTATCCCTTCCTCTGCTCGGTCCATCCGGGCATGACGGGCACGATCACAGCGGAATGAACCGCGGCCGCCCAGCGGCCCGGTGAGGATGGAGGACGATGGCCCAGCAGGCGCTCGAAGCCGGCAGCACGGTCCCGCGGAAGCGGGTCTTCTTCGGCGCGCTGGATGCGGACAGCTGGGCATGGGCCGGGGTCAAGGCCGCGTTCTGGCTCGTCCTGATCATCATGCTGCTCGGGTACATCCCCGACCGGGCCTACTACCTGACGGTCAATCGGACCGTGGAACTCGGCGTGCTGGCGTGGTCGCCGATCAACTTCTGCCCGCCCGAGAACGAGTCGCTCCCGTGCCCCGCGCCGGTCGGTGCGGTGGTGCCGTGGCACCCATCACCCCCCGAACTGGCCCTGCCCGCGCCGCGCACCGACGGCACCGTCGTCCAATTGGGGACCAAGTTCCTCTACATCGGCGGTAGCGATGGCGAGACGGCGCAGTCCACCGTGTACGTCGCCGAGATGTCGGGCACCGGGAACTTCGACACATGGGCGGATGGGCCGGCGCTGCCCGAACCACGGTCCGATGCGAGCGTCCTGCTGGTGTCGGGCAGCATCTATGTGATCGGCGGCTACGACGCCGCGGGCGCGCCGACCCGGACCGTCTTCGTGCTCACTCCTGACGGCACGACCGGCGCCCTCGGCGAGTGGGCGGCCGCTCCCGAGGCGCTGCAGCTCCCCGAGGGTCGGGCCGGGGCGGCCGGCGTCTCGGCGCCGACGGGGATCCTGCTGATCGGTGGCGAAGGCCCCGATGGACCGGTCGCCACGACCTGGAAGAGCGCACTCTCCGAGACCGGGGTCCTGCAGGCCTGGGCGGCCGAGGCTCCGATGCTCAGGCCGCAGGCCGACGGCGGCGCGGCGGTCATCGGCGACTATGTCTGGGTCTGGGGCGGCCACGACGCGGCTGGCCCCGTGGGTGCCGTCCAGCGCGGTTCGATCGGCCTGCCCGCCGCCGCCGGTCTGCCGCCGAACCCCGACGAGGGCAAGGTCGTCCAGTGGGCGGTGACCGACTCCGCCAATCTTCCGGTGGCGCGTGACGATGCCGCGACCTGGACCGCGAGCGGTGCGCTGTACCTCGTGGGTGGCGCCGACGCCGAGGGGCCCAAGGGCGAGCTCTATTGGGCGATCCCGACGACCACCGGCGACCTCCTCGAATGGAAACACCTGACCCAGAGCGACCTGCCGTTCGGGCTCACCGGGTCGAGCCCGGTGCTGTCCGGTCCGAACGCGATCCTGGTGGGCGGGGAGACGACCGAGGGTCCCACCTCGAGCAGCGCCCGGGCCAACGTGGCGCCGCTGAGCCCGTTCTTCCAGCTGGGTATCGCCGGTGCGACCATCCCGGGGCTCAAGATCGAGGGCGAGATCGGGCAGCAGCTCGGCTACCTGAACGCCGCCGGTGCCGGCACGGTGAACTTCATCATCCTGCTGCTCATCGGCTGGGGGTTCGCGCATCCAGAACAGGCGCGCGGGATCGTGCGGCGGGTCCTCCGCCGCTGACCATCGGGCGGCGACCGTCGCCGCCCGGAATCGTCTCAGTCGGCGATGCGACCCTCGTCGGGGTCCGGCGTCCCACGCCGCACCGGGAGTCCCGCTCGTTCCCAGGCGTCCATGCCGCCGGCCACGTTGGCGACATCGGTGCGCCCGGCACGGACCAGGTAACCCGTCACGGCCGCGGACCGATTGCCCGAATGGCAGATGATCAGCAGCGGGCGGTCGGGTGGCAGTTCGGCGATCCGCTGGAGGAACGACGACGTCGGCACCAGGGCGGCACCCGGCGCCCGGACCGCGACGAACTCGTGCGGTTCGCGCACGTCCACCAGCAACGGCCGATCGGGGTCCTCGCGCAGGCGACGGTCCGCCTCGATCGCGTCGACGGTGGGCAGGTCGGGGGCGCGGTCCATCATCGACTCCAGGGCAGGGTGGTGGGTGTGGTCGTCGCGCCGCTCCGCGCGCGCTCGAGCCTGGCATCCACGTCGGCGATGAGCGCGTCCAGCCGGAAGCCGGGCGGCGGCGTCACGTCCGCGGCAGCCGCCTCGTGCAGGCGTTCGAGTGCCCCCTCCAGGTTCCGTGTCACGCCCCGGGGATTGCCGCGCACGCCGTGCACGTCGGCGGCGGCGAGCTTGATCAGTCCCTGGACGAACGCTCGCTCGCCCGGCTCGGCGGTACCCATCCAGGCCGGTTCGAGGAGTTCATGGGCGAGGAAGAAGTCGCCGTTCGAATAGGCGTCCAGCCCGGATCGCAGCGCGGCCTCACGCGCGGCTTCCGGCAAAGGCCGGTAGGCCTTGGATCGTCCATCGGCCTGGATCACGCGCCCCGCGGAGCCGGCGTCGGTCACAACAGCTCGATGAGCGGTCGACGGCTGCCGAAGCCGGTGTCCAGCTCGTGCCAGTGCGCGACATCGGGCTCCCCCAACTGCCAGCACAGCCACACCTGGCGTCCGCTGGCGAGCGCGGGGAAATCGATCAGGCCGCGTTCGATGTCGCGGAGCGTGATCCCGAGGGCATCGATCCGCGCGACCGCGGCGCTCATCTGATCGATCACGCCCTGCATCCGCAGGCGGATCCGTCGCGCCTCCTCGCGATCGGCCTCGGCCTCGTCCCCGGACCCGGCTCCCGATGGCGAGCGTGCGGCCAGTGCCCGATCGCGCAGCGTGATCAGCTCGTTGCGCTGATCCGCGAGCGTAGCGAGCAGCGGGCCGACCTCGGTGAGGGCCTCGTTGGCGGCGTCGACGTCGAAGAACCGGGTCATCGCCGCGGATTCTAGCCCGACCTGCGAACCGGGGTCCCGGGGGCACCGAGCGCGGCGTACCATCGAGCCCAGTCGCACGTGTGGGAGGAGCGTATGGACCTGGGTCTCGATGGTGCCCGGGCGCTGGTCGGCGGTGGCTCGGGTGGCCTTGGCGGGGCGATCGGGGCCGCGCTCGCGGCGGAGGGCGCGAGGGTCGCGCTGGTGGCGCGGCCGTCCGATCGCCTGGACGATGCCATCGCGCGGACGCCCGGCTCCATCGCTGTGCCCACCGACCTCTCGGCCGCGGACGGTCCGGCGGCGGCCGTCGCCGACACCGTCGAGGCGTTGGGTGGCCTGGACGTCGTGCTCGTCAACTCCGGGGGACCGCCCCCTGGGCGGTTCGAGGACCTCGATGAGGCCGCCTGGACGCGCGCGATCGATGGCACGCTGCACAGCGCCCTGCGCCTGATCCGGGCCGCGTTGCCCCATCTGCGCGCGAGCGACCGGGCGGCGATCCTGATCATCCTCTCGTCCTCGGCCCGCGAGCCCATCCCGGGGCTCACGACCTCCAACGTCATCCGCCCGGGTCTCGCGGGGCTGATCAAGTCGCTCGTTCCCGAGATCGTGCCGGTCCGGATCAACGGCATCGCGCCCGGTCGCGTCTCGACCGCGCGCATCGCCCAGCTGGATGCGGCGACCGCCGAGCGGAGCGGCGCTTCTGCGGACACGATCCGAGCCGAGGTCATCGCGCGGATCCCCCTGGGTCGGTATGGCGACCCCGCCGAGGTGGGCCGGCTGGGTGCGTTCCTGCTTTCGCCCGCGGCGTCGTACGTCACGGGAGCCATCGTGCCTGTGGACGGTGGCATGGTGAGGAGTCTTCCCTGATGCGTCGCGTCTTTCTGTGGGCTGCCCGGAATCGATGGTTGAAGGAGCACTTGCCGGGGCTGCCGTTCATGCAGCGCGCCGTCCGCCGGTTCATGCCCGGCGAGACGATGGAATCCGCGCTCGAAGCGGCCGTGCCACTGCAGGCCGTCGGGATCGCGACCATGTACACGCGACTCGGCGAGAACCTGGCGTCGCTGTCGGAAGCGGACGAGGTCGCCGACCACTACATCGCGCTCCTTGACGCGATCAAGGCCCGGGGGATCCGTGGCGAGGTGTCCGTCAAGCCCACGCAGCTGGGCCTGGACCACGACGAGGACGCCACGCTGGCGCACCTGGTGCGGATCGCCGAGCACGCCGCGACGACGGGCTCCTACCTCTGGATCGATATGGAGGGCTCGGCCTACGCCGAGTCGACCATCCGGCTCTATGAGCGCCTGCGCGCTGTCGCGCCCAACACGGGTCTCTGCCTGCAGGCCTACCTCAAGCGCACGGCCGGCGACCTCGCCCGGTTGATGCCGCTCGATCCGGCCATCCGCCTCGTCAAGGGTGCGTACGACGAGAAGGCGGCCATCGCCTACCGCGACAAGCGGCGCGTCGACTCGAACTTCGTCGGGCTTGCCGTCAGCTTCCTGCTGGACGGCCGGGACCGGCCGATCCGCCTGGGCCTGGGCACCCACGACGTCGAACTCATCGAGCAGATCGCCGAGGCGGTAGCCCCGGCCGGCATCGGCCACGACGGGTTCGAGATCGAGATGCTCTTCGGCATCCGCACCGCTGAGCAGACCCGACTCGCGAAGGCCGGGTACCGCGTCTGCACCCTCATCGCCTATGGCGAGCACTGGTACCCGTGGTACATGCGCCGGCTCGCTGAACGACCGGCCAACGTGACGTTCGCCATCCGCTCCCTCCTCCCGTAGGCCGGACGGCCGAGACCGACGGGGCGATGCTCGGCGTCTGGCGACTGCAGCTCCTTCGCGAGGTCGCCCGGCGCGGGACCATCAAGGCGGCCGCCGCGGCGATGGACGTGACGCCGTCGGCGGTGTCGCAGCAGATCAAGCTCCTTGAGGGCGAAGCCGGAGTGCCCCTGGTCGAGCGTCATGGGCGCCTGGTGCGCCTCACGGACGCCGGGGAGATGCTCGTCCGGCACGCGGACGCGATCACGACCGCGCTCGCCGCCGCCGAATCCGACCTGGCGGCCGCCCGCGACGGGATCTCCGGGACGTTGCGGGTCGCCGCCTTCCCGACCGCAGCCCGGGCCATGCTGCCGGTGGCGATCGCGCGCCTGGGCGGACAGCATCCGGGCCTGCGCGTCACGCTGCGCGACCTCGAGACCCGCGAGAGCCTGGCCGCGCTGGCCCTCGATGAAGTGGACCTCGCCGTGGTCGACGAATACGACGAGACCACGCGCATCGGCGACCGCGGTCTCGACCTGCTGCCCTTGATCCGGGATCCGATCCACTTGGCCCTGCCGCCCGGACATCGCCGCGGCGGGGCCGCCCTGGCCCTGGCCGACCTGCGCGACGACCCGTGGATCATGGACACGGAGGCGAGTTCGATCTACCAGGCGGTGCTGCGCGCCTGCCAGCGCGCCGGATTCGAGCCGCACGTTCGATCCAACTGCAAGGACTACAGCGTGATCATCGCGCTCGTCGAGGCGGGTCTCGGTGTCGCCGTCCTGCCCGGGCTCGCGTTGCTGGACCGCCCGATGCGGGCCACGGTCGTGGCGATCGATCCGCCGCTGGAGCGGCGGGTGATGGTCGCGGTGAAGCCGGAGCGGCGACGCCACCCGGCGGTCGCGGCGATGGTGGAGGAGCTGGGTCGCGCCGCGAACGCCCTCACCTAAGGTGAGCTACACGGTCGACGTAGAGAATCGCGCTTGACGTTATCCATCGCGGCAACGGATGCTCGCCGGACCCACCGCGAGGAGATCCCGCCATGACCATCGCGTCCGGTCTACACGTCGCCGCCCGGATGGGCACCATCGGCACGGAGAGTGCCTTCGAGGTCAGCGCGCGCGCCCGCGCGCTGGAGGCCGAGGGCCGATCGATCATCCACCTCCAGATCGGCGAGCCCGACTTCGACACGCCCGCGCACGTGCGCGAGGCGGCCAAGCAGGCGCTCGACGACGGCGCGACGCACTACGCGCCGTTCCCCGGGATCCCCGCCCTGCGCCAGGCGATCGCGGCCGACGTGGCGCTGCACAAGGGCGTGGACGCGGATCCCGCGCAGGTCTTCGTGACTGTGGGCGGCAAGGGCGTGATGCTGTACGCGATCCTGGGCCTGGTGGACCCGGGCGACGAGGTCCTCGTCCCGGATCCCGGCTATCCGATCTACGAATCGCTGACCCGCTTCGTGGGTGCGACCCCGGTCCCGATCCCGATCCGCATGGAGAACGACTTCCGCCTGGACGTGGACGAGCTCGCATCGCTCATCACGCCGCGGACGCGCGTGCTCTTCCTGAACTCCCCGGCCAACCCGACCGGCGGCGTGCTCACGCGCGACGACCTGACCCGCATCGCGGCCCTGGCCGTGGAGCACGACCTGTGGGTCGTCAGCGACGAGATCTACGGCCGGATCCTGTACGACGGCCACGAGCACGTCTCGATCGCGACGCTCCCCGGGATGGCGGAGCGGACGATCATCCTCGACGGGTTCTCGAAGACCTTCGCGATGACCGGCTGGCGCCTGGGCTACGCGGTCGTGCCGCCGTCCCTCATCCCGACCTACAGCCAACTCGTGATCAACACGATCTCGTGTGCGCCGACCTTCGCGCAGGTGGGCGCGGTGGCGGCGCTCACCGGACCGCAGGACGACGTGAACGCGATGGTGGTCGAGTTCAAGGCCCGGCGCGATCTCATCGTGGACGGCCTCAACCGGATCGACGGGATCCGCTGCGCGCTGCCCGTCGGCGCGTTCTACGCGTTCCCATCCATCGCCGGGACGGGCCTCTCCGGCCAGGAGCTCGCCGACCGACTGCTCCACGAGGCCGGGGTCTGCGTCCTCGCCGGGACGGCCTTCGGTGGCGTCGGCACGGAGCACATCCGCATCTCGTACGCGAACTCGCGCGAGAACTTGACCGAGGCGCTCGGTCGGATCGAGCGCTTCGTGGGCGGCCTGGGCCGTGGCTGACCGCCCGAAGGTCTTCGTCGCCCGGGTCATCCCCGAGGAGGGCCTCGATGCCGTCCGTGCCGCCTGCGAGGTCGACCTGTGGGACGACGAGCTGCCGCCGCCGCGCGATGAGCTGCTGCGCCGGGTCGCCGGCTGTGACGGGGTCCTGACCCTCCTCACCGACCGCGTCGACGACGAGTTCCTGGACGCCGCCGGGCCGGAACTCAAGGTCGTGAGCAACTATGCGGTCGGGTTCGACAACATCGATGTCGCCGCGTGCGCGCGGCGCGGGATCCCGGTCGGCAACACGCCCGGTGTCCTGACCGAAACCACCGCTGACCTTGCCTGGGCGCTGCTCATGGCGGCGGCCCGCCGACTGCCCGAGGGCGATCGCTACGTGCGCGACGGCCGCTGGAAGACGTGGGGCCCGTTGTTGCTGCTCGGCCCCGACGTGCACGGAGCCACGATCGGGATCGTCGGGTTCGGGCGGATCGGCCAGGCGGTCGCGCGGCGCGCCCAGGGGTTCGGGATGCGGATCCTCTACCACGATATCGCGGAGCTGCCCGACGAGGTGACCGGCCCGTTGGGCGCGACGTATCTGCCGCTCGAGGCGTTGCTGGCCCAGAGCGACTTCGTCTCGCTCCACGTGAACCTGTCGCCGGTGACGCGGCACCTGATCAACGCCGAGACCCTGGCCTGGATGAAGCCGACGGCGGTGCTCGTCAACACGTCCCGCGGTCCCGTCGTGGATCAGCGCGCCCTCGCCGACGCCCTGCGCGACGGCACGATCTGGGCGGCCGGCCTGGACGTCACCGATCCGGAGCCGATCCCCATGGACGACCCGCTGGTCGGGCTCGATAACTGCCTGATCGTGCCGCACATCGCCTCGGCATCCCGGGCGACGCGTGGCAAGATGGCCGCCATGGCTGCCGCGAATCTCGTCGCCGGGGTCACCGGCGCGCCGCTCCCGACCGAGGTCCCGCCACCCGGATGACGGGCCACCCGCCACAGGTCCACCTCGTGGTCATGGGCGTCTCGGGGAGTGGCAAGACCACGGTCGCGGCCGGCCTCGCGGAGCGGTTCGCTGCCCAGCTGATCGAGGGCGACGACCACCACCCGCCCGCGAACGTCGCGAAGATGACGGCGGGGATCGCGTTGGATGACGACGACCGCTGGCCGTGGCTGCGTTCCATCGCTGCCGCGATCGCCGCGGCCGACGCCCGAGGCGCCGCCACGGTGACGGCGTGTTCGGCGTTACGGAGGGCCTATCGCGACGTGTTGCGCGCCGATGCCGGACCGACCGAACCCCTCTTCGTCGAGCTGGTCGTGGACCCGGCCGTCCTGGAGTCGCGGATGCGCGGTCGCGAGCACTACATGCCGGTCGCGCTGCTGCGCTCGCAGCTGGCGACGCTCGAGCCACTCGACGCCGACGAGCGCGGAGTCCGCGTCGATGCGACGAAGCCACTCCCCGAGGTCCTCGACGCGGCCGAGGCCGCCGCCCGCGCCGCCTTCGCGACCGAACGACCAACCGGGTAGGCTGTCGGCGGGCCGGTAGCTCAGTGGTCAGAGCAAGGGACTTTTAATCCTTTGGTCGTGGGTTCGAATCCCACCCGGCTCGCCAGTCGATCCCACCGCCGCCACGCACGACCCCGCCTGCCGCTCGGCCCGGCAGGCCGTGACGTTCGGCACCGGCGGCGCCCTTGCTGGATGCCGCAGACTGGTGCCTGACCGCCCCGGGATTGCCGCTGCACCGCGCCGCCCGTCGGCGCGACCGCACAGCATGCAGAGGGTGGAGGACATGCGTATCCGCCGTGGGCTCCTGTTCTGGGGTCTCTTTCTCATCCCGCTCGGCGCGATCCCGCTCCTGGTACGAGCGGGCACGCTTCCCGGCGACCTCATCACCGACATCTGGCGTTGGTGGCCCATCCTGCTGATCGGGCTCGGCATCGCGCTCCTGCTGGGGCGCAGCAACGCGGGCCTCATCGGAACGGCCGTCGTCGCGCTCGTCCTGGGGACGCTTGGTGGGAGCGCCCTGGCATCGGGCGGCTGGACGTTTGGTTCCATCGGGGGTTGCGTCGGGCCGGCGAACGATCCGACCCTCCTCGATCGCGACGGTACGTTCACGGGTGGAGCATCGGTGACGATCGATCTCGACTGCGGCACCGCGAACCTGGCGACCGAGCCGGGTGACGCGTGGCGGGTCCATGCCGAGTATGTCGGCGACGAGCCGCGGATCGACGCGTCCGGTGGCGGACTGGCCGTGCGGACGCCCGACTTCACGGGTCTGCATCGCCAGGACTGGACCATCACGGTCGGAGCGGACGCGCTGCGCGACCTCGACATCGAGATGAACGCCGGATCCGCATCGGCGATCCTCGCCGGGGCCGACCTGGCCCGGGTCACCACCGAGATGAATGCCGGCGACCTCCGCATCGATGGCACCGGCGCCACCATCGATCGGATCGACGCGTCGCTCAACGCCGGGCGCCTGCGCATCACCCTCGCGGGTGCCTCGCGCGGCGACCTGTCCGCCAACGCCGGCGCCATCGAATTGTGCGTCCCGCCGGACGCCGACCTGCGCTTCGACGTGCAAGAGCAGCTCACGTTCGCCACGAACCTGGACGACCGGGGACTGACGCAGTCGGGCGAGACCTGGACGCGCACCGGCACCGGCCCCTCGATCGACCTCTCGATCGAGGGCAACGCGGCGAGCTTCACGCTTGATCCCGAGGGAGGCTGCAAATGAACGATCGGTTGTACCGGTCGCAGAGCGACCGGATGCTGGCCGGCGTGGCCGGCGGACTCGCGGAGATGTGGGACGCGGACCCGTCCCTCATCCGGATCGTCTGGGCGCTGCTGGTGATCCTCACCGGCGGCCTCGCGCTCGTCGTGTACATCGTCATGGCCATCGTGGTCCCGGAGGAGGACGAGGTCTGGCCGGCGACGTCGATGGCGCCTTCGCCAGCGGCAGCGGCGGCCCCAGCCGCCGGATCCGCGGACACGATGGCGGCCGTCGAGGGGACGCCGATCGCGCGTGACCCGGCCGTCGGGAGCGGGTTGGTCACGCCGGCCCCGGAGCCGGGGGCCATGTGGGCGTCCCCGCCGGTCGATCCGCGCCGCGCGGCCCGGATCGAAGCCCGCGCAGCTCGTCGTGCGGCGCGCCGCGAAGGCGGAGGACTCGGCGTGAGCGGCACCTTGATCGGCGGCTTGCTGCTGGTCGCCCTTGGCGTGTTCTTCCTTGCCCGCGAGTGGCTGCCCCAGTTCGATTTCGACTGGTTCTGGCCATCGATGCTGATCCTGCTCGGGGTGATCCTCCTGGTGGCCGCGTTCGGCCGGAAGCCGAAGGACCCGGGGAGCGCCTCATGAGCAGCGGGCGTCGCGGGTCGCTCATCGCAGCGACGTGGCTGATCGGGCTCGGGATCGTCTTCCTGGTCCGCCAGGCGACCGACCTGCCGTGGTCCCAGGCATGGCCGATGTTCGTGATCCTCGTGGGCGTCGGATCGCTCGTCTCGACCGCGCTGTCGTGGCGCCCGGGGTTCGCCAACCTGTGGTCGTTCACGTGGCCGATCGGCTGGATCGTGGTCGGCGGCATCCTGCTGGCCAGCACGACGGGGAATCTCGACCAGGGCCCCGCCGAACTCATCGAGACCTACTGGCCGTGGGTCGCGATCGTTTTGGGCGTGTGGTTCCTCATCGGCGCCATCGTCCCGGGCGCACGCCTCGAGGAGGCCTTGGTCGTGCCGCTGGCCGGCGTCCAGGCCGCGGACGTGCGGGTCAAGTTCGGCGCCGGCAAGCTGACCACGCGCCCGGCCGCGGCGCGCAACCGCATCGACGGCGAGTTCCTTGGCGGCGTCGCGCATCGCCAGGACGGGCCGGGTCGGGTGGAGCTCACGCAGGACACGACCTACGGCCTGCCCTGGCTGGACCGCGAATCCTCGTGGACCCTTGGGCTGAGTGCCGAGATCCCACTGGACCTCCGCCTGGAGACCGGAGCGGCCCGGGCCATGCTCGACCTCGCGGACCTGCGGGTCCGACGGCTGGAGCTGCAGACCGGGGCCAGCGAGACGCGTGTCCGGTTGCCCCGCGCGGCCGGCATGACCGAGGTCCGGACCGAGCACGGCGCCGCCGCCCTGACGCTGGAGATCCCGGCGGGCGTGGCGGCACGGATCCGGACCCGCATGGCCCTGGGCAGCAGCCAGGTGGACGAATCCCGGTTCCCGCGGGTGGGCGACATCTATCAGTCGGTGGACTACGCCAGCGCGGTCAACAAGGTGGATATCGACGCCCAGGGCGGCGTCGGGTCATTGCGGATCGTCAGCGGGAGCTAGTCGAGCCCCGCACCAGGGTCGCCGATCCCGACGTGCGTGACAGCACACAGGATCGGGACGAGCCCGCATGAACCTGCCCCGAATCGAGCGATGAATGCTCGAATCCGGGGTCGACCGCGCTGGGCTGTCGCCAGACTGTGTGGCGAGACGCACACCGGACCCCGAGATGACGAGCCAGGGAACACGCGCCGCAACCCGGCGATCCAGCGCATCAGTCCCCCCGCGCATCCGTACCCGGACTGCAACCGTCCGGGGCGGGCCGCCCTCGGTCGCCACCGAAGCGACACCTTGTCGGTCCTGCCATGGGGACGACCGCCACCTTCGCGTCTCCTAGCCTTCCGATCACATCCGGCTGACTCCCGCGAGTCGCCCCCGGATCGTCCCTGCCACACATCGGGAGGAAGGATCGAAGGATGGACTCTGGAGATACCGCCTGGCTGTTGATGTCCACGGCCCTGGTCATGATCATGCTGCCTGGCCTCGCCCTCTTCTACGGCGGGCTCGTGCGCCGCAAGAACGTGCTCTCGACGATCATGCACAGCTTCTTCGGCCTGGCCCTCGTCAGCATCGTGTGGGTGGTCGTCGGCTTCTCGCTGGCGTTCGGCACCGATGTCGGCGGCCTGGGCCTGATCGGCGGCCTCGACTTCGCGTTCTTCAACGGCGTCGGGCTGGAGCCGTCCACCGTGTACGCCGTGACCGTGCCGTTCGTGCTGTTCGCCGCGTTCCAGCTCATGTTCGCCGCGATCACCCCGGCCCTCATCACGGGCGCGTTCGCCGAGCGCAAGCGCTTCGGCGCGTTCGTGTTGTTCACGATCCTCTGGAGCATCCTCGTCTACTCGCCGCTCGCGCATTGGGTCTGGTCGGTGGACGGCTGGCTGTTCAAGCTGGGCGCCCTCGACTTCGCCGGCGGCACCGTGGTCCACATCAGCTCCGGCGTCAGCGCCCTGATCGTCGCGCTGCTCATCGGCCGCCGCGTCGTCAACGGTGACTCGATGGAGCCGCACGACGTCCCGATGACCGTGCTTGGC
>CAYVJP010000049.1:0-14350 GCA_964451745.1 uncultured Anaerolineaceae bacterium
ATTCGAACAGGTCGGCGCCACGGCCGGCGCAGTCGCCGACGTTGTCGCCGACGAGGTCCGCGACGACACCGGCGTTGCGGGGATCGTCCTCGGGGATGCCCTTCTCGACCTTGCCGACGAGGTCCGACCCGACGTCGGCCGCCTTGGTGTAGATGCCACCGCCCAACTGGGCGAAGAGGGCGACGAAGGAAGCCCCGAACCCGAACCCGACGATCAGGAACGGCGCCTCGGCGACGGTCACGTCGGCGACGACGGCCTCGTACAGGGTGAAGATGCCCCAGACGCCCAGCAGCGACAGGGCGACGACGAGGAAGCCCGACACGGCGCCGCCGCGCATCACGACCTGCACCGCCTCGACCAGGCTTCGACGTGCCGCGGACGCGGTCCGGACGTTCGACTTGACGCTGATGTACATGCCGATGATCCCGGACGCCATCGAGCAGGCGGCGCCCACGAGGAACGCGAAGGCCGTCATGAGCCCGATCGGGAGGCCGGCGAGCTTGGGCACGTCGGCGACTTCCTCGGTCTCCACGAGCGTGATGACGACGCCGATGACGACCGCGCCGACCAGCGCGATGATCCCGATCGTCGTGTACTGACGCCGGATGAAGGCGACCGCACCTTCGAAGATGGTGCCGGCGACCGCCTGCATCTCCGGGGTTCCCGTGTCACGGGCCAACACGTCGCGGGCCAGGTACAGGGCGAAGAGCACGGCGATGATCCCGGCAATCGGGACGATCGGCAGGAGCAAACTCGCATCCATCAGGGTCGTCGGGTCCTCCACGATGGGTCAGGTGGCCGGCGTCCGTCCCGTGGCACGTGAGCGTGCGCCGTTGCGGGCGGTTGTCCGGGGAGCTGCCGAGGGTCCTGCCGGCATGCACCGCCGACTGGGACCTTTCAGGCCGGTCGCGAGTGTATCGCGCGGCTCTTCGGCGGGTCAAACTCGCGACGGGCGCAGGATATGCATCGCCCATCGGCGGTCGGCGGATGGACCGGACGGCGGGTCCGGACGGTGGGTCCTATACTGCCGGACTTGTGAGCCAACGACCCGCGCTCGGGTGTCTGTTCGAGATCGTCGAGACACTCGTCCTCACCCTCGTCATCTTCCTCCTCATCCAGAACTTCGTCGCGCAGCCGTACAAGGTGCAGCAGCAATCGATGCAGCGGACCCTGGAACCGGAGGAGTACGTCCTCGTCGACAAGCTGACGCCCCGATTCGACGCGTACAAGCGCGGCGACATCGTCGTGTTCACGCCGCCGGCGGAATGGGGTGAGGACGGCACGCCGTTCATCAAGCGCGTGATCGGCGAGGGCGGCGACGAGGTCGAGATCCGCGACGATGGCCTCGTCTACATCAACGGCGACGCCCTCGATGAGCCGTATGTCTACAGTGACGAGCCGGACGGTCCACCACAGGACACGACCGCGCCCCTCGACCAGTCCACGTGGACGATCCCGGAGGGCGAGGTCTTCCTGATGGGCGACCACCGCTCCAACTCGGCTGATTCGCGGACCTTCGGGCCGGTGGAAGTGGAGCAGATCATCGGCCGCGCCTGGTTGCGCTACTGGCCGTTGAGCGCGTTCGGCATCCTCGACACGCCCACCTACCCGGACCTCGCAACCACCACGCCGTGAGGCCGGCGACGCCGTGAACCCGATCCTGGCGGGGGTCGCGTTAGCGGTCATCGCCGGGGCGATCGTGGTCGTCTCGGCTCGCGATGCGCGGATCGTCGTGCTCGCGACGGCCGTCGTCCTGCTCCTCAGTGCCGTCCTGGCCGATCCGATGGCCGCGCCCGCGGGCCTGGCCGCCCGGGCCGTCGGCGCCATCCTCGCGGGCTACCTCCTGTGGATCGCCGCCCGCGACCGTCCCGACGAGATGCTGCCCCCGGCACCGACGGAGGGTTCGCGGATCGGCTGGCCGGCCGAGGTGCTGATCGCCGCCGCGGCGGCTGTCGCCGGGTACGCGGCCCATGGCCTCGGGGCGCCGGGGGTGGGGCCGGCGCTGGCCAGCGCCGTGGGGTTCTCCCTCGCGGCACTGGCGGTCGCTCCGGTCCTGACCGGCCGCGACATCTTCCGTGTCGGCCTCGGGCTGCTGGTCCTCATCGACGCCGCGTTCCTGGTCCGCGTCGGACTGGGCGGAACGCCCGAGCCACTCGAGCAGCTGTTCACGGCGGGCCTGCTCGTCGCGCTGGCCGGAGGCATCGCCGCGCTCGGGCGCGCGGCACGCTCCGATGGGGTCGGCGGGTTCTCGTTCTCGTCCGATCCCGGATGGTCGCGGTCGAGCCGACCCCCGGACGCCCATCCCGTGCGCGAGCGGCCCACGCCGCCCGCCACGCCCTGACCGCCGCGGTACCCGGGCCGACCGCCCCGATGCCCCACCGATGAGCCTCCTGCCGTTCCTGCTCGTGGCGTTCACGGGTTCGGTGATCGCCTTGCTCGTGCGCTCGTCAGCGCGCGTCGCGACCGTCGTCGGGTCCCTTCTGCTGCTGGGCATGGTGGTGACGGCCCTGATGATCCGGCCCGGCGAGGTCCTGGCGGTCGGGGGGGCGGGCCTGGTGACCACGGAGTACCTGCGGATCTTCCTGGTGCTCGCCTCGCTGGTCGGCCTCGTGCTGGCGTTCGTCGGCGCGGCGGCGGGTCATCATCGCCACGTCCCGGCGGTGACAGCCGCGATCCTGGCGACGTCGGGCCTGGCCCTGGCCCTCCCCGACGCCCGCCTCGCGGTGCTTGCCGCGACCGCCGGTGGCATCTCCGGGGCCTTGCTGACCATCGTCGCGATCGGGACCCGTGCCGGGGCGACGGTCGGCACCCGGGTCCTGCGCGCCACCGTGATCGCGGGCACGATGGCGATCGCGGCCACGGCCTGGATCGGACGCGACCTCAGCGAGCTCGCCGCCCAACCGGTCGTCTTCGGGCTCGCGTACCTCGCGATGGCGCTGGCCGTGGCGCTGCGGTTCGGAGCGATCCCCTTCCACGCGGGGTCCGCGCGCTTGACCGACACGGTGCCCGAGACGGCCCTGCCCCTGGTCACGGCCATCGGGCCGGCGGCGTTCGCGATCGTGGCCCTCGCCTGGACGGATCGGTCCATCGCGCCCTTGCTCGTGGACCTGGATTCGGTGCGCGCCGTGGTCCTCGCCATCGCGATCGCGAGCATCTTCCTCGCCTCGGTCGCGGCGTGGATCCAGGACGACATCGAGCACGTCGTCGGCTACTCGATCATCGGAGACGCGGGGGTCGTGCTCCTGGCCGTGGCGGCCCTGGACCCTGAGGCGTGGGCACCGGCCCGGATCTGGATCCTCGCGTTCTTCGTGTCGCGCGCCGCGTTCGCGGCATGGGCCGCTGCGGTTCGCACGGGTTTCGCGACCGGGCGTGTCGACGACCTGCGTGGTTGGGCCATCCGGTCACCGCTGCTCGGCGTGGCGCTGGCCCTCGTGGTGCTGGCGACCATCGGGCTGCCGGGCCTCGCCGCCTTCGAGGCCCGCGCCGATCTCGTCGCCGTCGCGCTCGACGAACCGCTGGCGATCATCGTGCTCCTGGGCACGCTGACCCCGCTCGCGTACTACGGGCGCCTCGTCGCGATCGGCCTGGGACGGCCCGATGGATCGTCCGGATCGCGCACCTGGCGACCCGAGTTCGGCCCACTCGACCTGACGGACCTGCGCGGGTGGGCCACGCGCTCGTGGGCGGACAACCATGCGCCGGCGACGATCGGCGGCGCGCTCGTGCTTGCGCTCCTCGCGGTGGCGGTATCGGTGGGAGCCTTCGGCGGACCGGCGGCTGCCAGCGGCGTGCCGCCGACGCTCGATGCGGCGGTCGAATCGTTCGCGCCCGACGACGGAGCGGCGCCCTGATCCTCCTGGGGTGCGCGCCGCGATGGCGTTACTCGGCGGGGGCGAGCACCCAGCGGTCGATGTCACGCTCGTAGTCGAAGAGTTCGGCCGCGTCGAACCAGAGCGCGAGCTCGGTCGCCGCGGCGTCGGGTCCGTCGGACGCGTGGACGATGTTCTGCGCCGTTTCGAGGGCGAAGTCGCCACGGATGGTGCCCGGAGCCGCCTCGTGTGGCCGGGTGGCCCCGTTGATGGCGCGAACGACGGCGATCGCGTTCGGCCCCTCGAGGGCGAGGGCGACGAGCGGTGACGAGGTGATGAAGTCCACGAGGCCGCCGAAGAACGGCTTCGCACGGTGCGCGGCGTAGTGCTCCTCGGCGAGGCCCCGATCGACCTGGACGAGCTTGAGCCCGACGATCTTGAGGCCGCGCTCCTCGTAGCGGTCGAGGATGCGACCCGTGAGCTGGCGTTGGACGCCATCGGGCTTGATCAGGACGAGGGTGCGTTCGGTCACGCAGGGTCTCCTTCTGGGGCGTTGTCGGTCGGGTCGTCGCTGTGGTCGACGGCGTCGGCGTAGGCGCGTCGGGCGTCGGCTTCCCGGCCCACGAGACGATACGCATCCCCGCGCACGAACGCCAGTTCGCGATCGGTTCGTCGGTCGATGACCTCGAGGATGGAGGGGGCGAGCGCGGGCGAGAGGCGCAGCGCGAGGGCGAGCTGCACGGCGGCGCGCTGAACGTCGCCGCGATCGAGCGCTTCCGCTCCCATCAGGAACGAATCGCCGCCAGCCTCCTCGTCGGGCCCCGAGTCGGGCGCGTGCGCCGGGCTCGGAGGCGTCGGGGCAGGGGTCGGCCCCGCCGGCTCGCGCGACGCCTGGGCTGGATCGGGCGCGGATTCGGTCGACGCGCCCGCCAGGGCCACGTCCGCCGCGTCCGTCGCGGGTCCGTCGGCCTCCCAGAACGCGATGGTGTCGGGCTGGTGCGCTCCCGGCAGCTCGGGACCACCCGGATCGTCGATGATGGTGGTCGGGTCCGCCGTCGTGTCGCGGCCCGTCGGCAGGCCGGGAACGGCGGCCAGCTCGACGGCCGGCACGTCGAACAGCGTCGGGGGCGGCAGGTGCAAGGTCGTGGAGTCGGTGGGCCACACCGGCCCGCGCGGCATCCCGGCGAACACGTCGTCGATACGGCCGTCGGCCGCCTCCATCGCCTTCGTGGAATAGCGACGAGCCTCGGTGGGTCGACCGCGCGCAAGCGAGGCTTCGGCGGCGACGACCAGGGTGATGAGCGGTCCGTCGTCGCCATCGCCCAGCACCGCCGCGGCGACATCGCCGGCACCGGCGATATCACCCGTCCGCCAGCGCGCCTCGGCGAGGTCCACCATGCCCGCGTCGTCGAGTCCGTCGCGACCCGCCAGGGCCTCGAGCTCGGCGCGTGCCAGGGCCAGGCAACCTAGGCGCAGATGCACGCGGGCCAGGGTCAGGTCGGCGGTACGCATCATCCCGGCAGACGCAGGTGTCGGTCGAGGCCGCGAAGGTAGCGCGCGGGGGCGACGACGGCCAGGCGCAGACCGGAATCGACGACGAGGTCGTTCGCCACGCGGCGCACGTCGTCCGACGTGATGGCATCGATGGCGGCGAGCGCCTCATCGACCGTGAGGACCCGGTCGTGCAGCGCCTCCTGGCCGCCGATCCAGGACGCCACGTGGCGCGTCTCTTCCATGCGCAACTCGAGGCCGCCGGCGAGATAGCGCTTGGCCTTGCTGAGCTCGTCGGCGGGGACGTCCTCGATGCGCAGGCGGTCGAGCTCCGCGAGGATGGCGGCGAGCGCCTCCGGCAGACCCTCGGGATCGACACCGGCCGAGACCTCGAGCGCGCCGGCATCGGCATAGTCCACGAGCCCGGAGCCGATGTCGTACGCGAGCCCGCGCTCCTCGCGCACGGACAGGAAGAGACGGCTGCTCATCCCGTCGCCGAGGACGCCGTTCAACACGGCCAGCGCCCAGCTGTCGGGATGGTCACGACGCAGTCCCGGAAGACCGACGACCAGCTGGGCCTGCGAGGTGTGGCGCTTGCCGAACCGGACACGCTCGCCGGCCGGCAATGTCGGTGCCGGAGCGTAGGCGGGGGTGGCGCCATTGCCGGTTCCGAAGGCCCGGGAGGCGAGATCCACGGCTTCCGCGTGGTCCACATCGCCGGCGACCGCGACGACCGTGTTGGCCGGCTTGTACAGCGCTCCCCAGAACTCGCGGATGGTCGCATCGGGCAGCGCGCGGATCCCCGCCTCGTCGCCGCAGATCTCGCGACCCAGCGGCCCGTCGCCGAACAGCGCCCCCTGGAAGAGCGTCTGCGCGTACTCCGACGGGTCGTCCTGGTAGGAGCGGATCTCCTCGATGATCACCGTGCGCTCGCCCTCGATCTCGCGCGGGTCGAGGTTGGGGCGGACGATGAGCTCGCCGAGCACGTCCATCGCCCGCGTGGCTTCGCGCCTCGGGACGCGCACCCAATAGACCGTCGATTCACGGTCCGTGGCGGCGTTGAAGGAGCCACCGACGCCTTCGATCGCCTCGCTGATCGCGCGCGTCGTGGGGTACGCCTGCGTGCCCTTGAAGGTGATGTGCTCCATGAAATGGGCGACGCCGGCCTCCGCCGGCGATTCCAGGCGCGATCCGGCCAGGACGTATGCGGCGATGGAGACCGAACGCGCCCCGGGCAGCCGGGAGCTGATGACGCGCGGCCCCTTGGGCAGCGCGGTCCGTTCGAACATCGCGACGGATGGTACAGGACGGCGGGTCCCTGGCTGATCGCCCGGGGTGGCCGGGGTGGCCGGGGCGCTGCTGCGGCCTCCGGGCATGACGACGCCCCGACCGGCGTGCGCCGAGCGGGGCGTCGGGCGTCGAATCGGCGCGGGCCGATCAGACCTGCGCGTTGATGATCGGCTCGAGCCAGTCCTTGAGGAAGAAGATGAGGAACGCGACCGCAGCGCCCCACATCAGCAAGTGGATCTCGCCGGCCTTGCCGCGGACGAGCTTGATGAAGACCCACGTGATGACGCCGGCGCCGATGCCGATCGCGATGTCGTACGTGAGCGGCATCAGGATCATCGTGAACAGCGCCGGGATGGCCTGCTCAGGATCGGCGGCGTCGAGGCCCTTGATCTGCTCGAACAGCAGGGCGCCGACGAGGATCAGGGCCGGGGCCGTGGCGGCCGCGGGGATCATGGTCGCGAGTGGTGCGAGCAGGACCGCCACCAGGAAGAGGAGGCCGGTCACGACGCTCGTGAAGCCGGTCCGTCCGCCCTCGCCGACGCCGGCGGAGCTCTCGATGTAGCTCGTGTTCGAGCTCGTCCCGAACACGCCGCCGAGGGCCGCTGCCGCCGAGTCGACGATCAGGATCCGACCGACCCCGGGCACGCGCCCGTTCTCATCGGTGAGTCCGGCCTGCTCGCCGACCGCGGTGACCGTGCCCATCGTGTCGAAGAAGTCGAGGATCATGATCGAGAAGATGATCAGCACGGCGGTCAGGACGCCCAGGTCCCAGACCTCCAGGACGTTCAGCTGGCCGATGTTGCTGAAGTCCGGCACGACCGAGACCGACGACGGGATGACGGTGATCCCCAGCGGGATGCCGACGACGGTCGTCGCGAGGATCCCGATCAGCAGCGCTCCAGGCACCTTGCGCACGTACAGGGCGATGGTCAGGAAGAGGCCGCCCAGGGCGAGGAACTGCCCGGTGGTCGTCGGGTAGATGAACGAGACCGGTGGCACCCCACCCTCGGGCGACGCGATCAGCCCGGCGTTCACGAAGCCGATGAACAGGATGAACAGGCCGATGCCGACCGCGATGGCCTTCTTGAGCTCGAGGGGCACCGCGTGCATCACCGCCTCGCGCAAGCCGACGAGCACGAGGACGAGGATGACCAGGCCTTCCCAGAAGATGACGCCCATGGCGCCCTGCCAGGACAGGCCGCGGGTCAGGACGAGGTTGAACGCGACGATCGCGTTGATCCCCAGACCGGCCGCGAGCGCGAGCGGGAAGTTCCCGAACACGCCCATCGCGATGGTCACGAGCCCGGCGAGGAGCGCGGTGACGGCCGCGGTCGCGGCAGGGTCCATCCCGGCGTTGGAGAGGATCGCCGGGTTCAGGAAGATGATGTAGGCCATGACCATGAACGTGGTCAACCCGGCACGGACCTCCGTGCCAAGGGTCGTTCCCCGCTCGGCGAACCTGAAGTAGTTCGCGATGCCGTCCACCGGGTCGCAGTCCTCCTTGCCCTCGGGCGGCGCGCCGAACCATCTTGGGCGGGCTCGGTCCGCACCACGACGTGTTCACAGGTGGACGACATCCCGTCGTCACCCGCCCCCCCGGGCTCCCTCCACCGGCGACTGGGGCGCCGGCCTCCGGATCGCGCTACTCGTCCTCGTGGGCGTCGAGGCCGAGGAGCTCCATCTGGACGTAATCGGACGTGTCGAACTCGAGCTGACGGGGCGCGAACGGTGACTCGTCGTCACCACCCGGCCCGATCGGGGCGAATTCGACGATGACGCGTTCGTCACCCTGGACGAGGACGTACACGAGCAGCTGGTCGAGTCGCGTCTCGAACTCGAGATGCTCGAAGGAATCGATATTGAGCGTGATCGCCAGTGGCGTGAAGTAGGTGGACGTCTCGGGGGCGTCAGTGACGATCCGCTCCACCCAGCCGGTGCCGTGCGCGACGACCTCGCGACCACGGAGGTAGCGGTACGTGACGGTCTGCTTGAGGAGCGGACGCAGGAGATGGAGCATGTCCGTCCGGCTGGACACGACGCCCTGATTCACGAAGAACTTGGCAGCCGGCGGGCTGGACACGAGCGATTGCTCCTCCGGGGCGCGGGGGCCGTCCTGGGGGACGTCGCGATGACGGCGCGGGGACCTCGCCGATGGTAGCGCACGCGAGCGCTCGCGACGACCCCGGAATCGACGGTCGGGCCAAGTATCATCGCGACCATGCTGCTCGCGATCGATATCGGCAACACGAACATCACGGTCGGGCTCGTCCGCGGCTCGACGGTCGTCTCGGTCCGCCGCGCCGCCACGGACCCGCGGGCGACGTCGGACCAGATCGAGGTCCTGCTCGAGGGCTTCCTGCGCCTGGACGACGCTACGTTCGGCGACATCGCCGCGATCGCCTGCGCATCCGTCGTCCCCGCGCTCACGGGCGCCATCGAGGCCATCGCCCAGCGGCGTGACCGTCCGCTGACCCTCGCGACCGCCGGCACCGTGCCCATCGCGGTCCGCGTGGACCGACCCGGCGATGTCGGGGCGGATCGGCTGGTGAATGCGCTCGCGGCCGCACGTCTGTACGGGACGCCGGCGGTCGTCGTGGATTTCGGGACCGCGACGACCTTCGACTGCGTCGGCGCGGACGGCGCCTACGTCGGCGGCGCCATCGCCCCCGGCCTGGAACTCGGCCTCGAGGCGCTCGCCGCCCGGACAGCCAAGCTCCCGCGCATCGAACTGCGCACCCCCGACAGGGCGATCGCCCGGGACACCGTGTCCGCGATGCAGTCGGGGACCGTGTTCGGCTACCAGGCCCTCACCAGCGGGTTGCTCGCGCGCATCCGGCGCGAACTCGGCGATCTGGCGGGCGTCGAGCCCGGTGCCGTCAAGACCATCCTCACCGGCGGCCTGTCGGCGGCCCCGTGGGCGGCGGCGCTCGACGGCGTGGACGCCATCGATCCCGCCTTGACGCTCCGCGGTCTGGCGATCCTCCACGCCGAGGTGGCGGGCGGCGAGCGGCTGGAACTCGGGCTCCCGTGAACGACGAGCGGCCTGGGCGCCTCGCCGGGCGCCTCATCGGCCTTGGTGTCACGGGCTCCATCGCCGCCTACAAGTCGGTGGAGCTGCTTCGGCTCCTGCGCACGGAGGGCGCCGACGTCGTCGTGATGCTGACCCCGGCCGCGGCCCAGTTCGTCGGCCCGCTGTCGTTCGCGGCCCTCTCGCGGCACCCGGTCGAGACCGACGTCCTGGACCTGCTCCCGGACGGTCGCATCGGGCACATCGTGGTCGCGGATGCCGCCGATGCCATCGTCGTGGCGCCGGCCACGGCCCACTGGCTGGGGGCGATGGCGGCCGGGCTGACCGGCGACCCCGTGACGGCCGCGTGCCTCGCCACGAGCGCCCCGGTGGTGGTCGCTCCGGCCATGGACGGCGACATGTGGCTGCATCCCGCGACGCAGGACAACGTGACGCGCCTGCGCGATCGGTTCGGGTACGCGATCGTGCCCCCCGACACCGGCTCGCTCGCGTCCGGGCAGTCGGGCATCGGCCGGCTCGCCGACCTGGCGGCCATCGTGGATGCGCTGGCGCGCGCGGTCGGCGATGGGCCGGTCCGGGCGCCCGATGCCGCCGCCCGACCGCCGATCGCCGCCGAGGCGCCGCGCGACGCCGACCTGGAGGGGCGCCATGTCGTGATCACCGCCGGCGGGACCCGCGAGGCGATCGATCCTGTCCGGTTCATCGGCAATCGATCCACCGGGAAGATGGGGGTCGCCGTCGCCGAGGCGGCGTTGGACCGAGGGGCTCGGGTGACCCTGGTCGCGGCCAATCTCGAGGTCGCCCCACCCGCTCGCGCCACGATCGTCGACGTGGAGTCGACCGAGGACCTGCGCGTTGCCCTGGGCGAGCTGATCGGCGCGGCCGACGCCGATGTCGACGTCCTCGTGATGGCCGCCGCGGTGGCCGACTTCCGACCGGCGCACGCCGTCGCGACCAAGTTGGAGCGTGGCACAGGCCGCACGCTGGACCTCGAGCCCACCCCCGACGTCCTCGCGGAGGTCGCAACCCGGGTCGCCGGTACCCCGCGTCGGCCGGTCCTCGTCGGCTTCGCGGCCGAGACGGGCTCGCTCGACCGGGCGCCCGACAAGCTCAAGCGAAAGGGCGTGGACCTGCTGGTCGCCAACGATGTCGCCGAGGCGGGCTCGGGGTTCGGCACCGATACCAACCGGGTCACCATCCTGGCCGCGGACGGGTCCCGTGACGATCTTCCCCTGCTCACCAAACGCGACGTCGCCGATCGACTCCTGGACCGGGTCGCCGCCACGCTGGACGGCCGCGACGCCGACGCGCAGACTTCGCCTCGATGAGTACCACGACCGACACCCCGCGGCGGCTCACCGTCGCCGACATCGCCAAGCGCCATGCCGACGGCGCTCGGCTGCCGATGCTGACGGCCTACGACTACCCCACCGCGCAGATCCTCGATGAGGCGGGGATCCCGCTGCTCCTCGTCGGCGATTCGCTGGGCCAGGTGCTGCTCGGCTACGAATCGACCGTCCGCGTGACGATGACCGAGATGCTCCACCACACCCGGGCCGTCGTCCGCGGCAGCAAGCGGGCGATGGTCATCGGCGACATGCCGTTCCTCAGCTACGCCACGGTCGACGAGGCGCTGGAGAACGCGGGTCGCTTCCTCCAGGAGGCCGGCGCGCAGGCCGTGAAGGTGGAGGGCGGCCAGCGCTCCGCGCGCATCATCGAGGCGCTCGTGAAGGCGGGGATCCCGGTCATGGGCCATATCGGCTGGACCCCGCAGGCGCAGCTCGGGATGGGTGGCAAGGTCAAGGTCCAGGGCAAGGACCGCACCCAGGCCCGCGCGCTGCTGGCCGACGCGCTGGCGGTACAGGAGGCCGGGGCGTTCTCGATCGTGCTGGAGCTCGTCCCGGCGCAGCTCGCCGCGGCCATCACCGAGCGCCTGCGCATCCCGACGATCGGGATCGGGGCCGGTCCCGGCTGCAGCGGACAGGTTCAGGTCATCACGGACCTGCTCGGTCTGGGCGACTTCGTCCCGCGCCACGCGCGCCCATATGCGCAGCTGCGCGCGACCATCGATGCCGCGGCCCGCGTCTATGCCGCGGACGTGGAGGCGGGCGCCTTCCCCGGCGAGGCCGAGACGGTCCGCATGGACGATGCCGTGCTCGACGAGGCCCTCGGTCGAGGTGCGCCCGATCGCGCCGGCATCGGCGGTGCGGCGCCCGGCACCGATCGCGACATCCCCGCGGGCGGTATCCCGCTCGACCGCGACCTCTGACCCACGTCGTCCGCACCCGGGCCGCCCTGCGCGACGCGCTCGCGCTCGCCCCGCGACCGGTCGGCCTCGTGCCGACGATGGGCTGGCTGCACGACGGCCATCGTTCGCTGATCGAGCGCGCTCGCGGCGAGAGCGCGACCGTGGTCGTCTCGATCTTCGTCAACCCGCGGCAGTTCGGCGAGACGAGCGACTTCACGCTCTACCCGCGCAATGAGGCCCGCGACCTGGAGCTCTGCGAGGCCGCCGGCGTGGACCTCGTGTTCGCGCCATCCGTCGATGAGGTCTACCCACCTGGCTTCGATACGGTCGTGACCGTGGGGGCGATCGCGCGCCCCCTCGAAGGCGCCGCCCGGCCGGGCCATTTCGACGGCGTGGCGACGGTCGTGGCGATCCTGTTCGCGCTGGTCGGCGCCGAACGGGCGTACTTCGGGACGAAGGACGCGCAGCAGGTCCGGGTCATCCGGCGCATGGCCCTGGACCTGGCCCTCCCGACCGAGGTGGTCCCCTGCCCCACGGTCCGCGACGCGGACGGGCTCGCGATGTCATCGCGGAATGCCCGACTCTCACTCGCGGCCCGCGCGGCCGCTCCCGTGGTCCGGCGCGCGCTGCTCGATGCGCGGTCCGCCTGGGAGGGCGGCGAACGATCCGCGGCGGCCCTCCGGGCGGCGATGGAGCGGACCCTCGCCGCCGAACCCCTCGCCGAGGTGGAATACGTGTCGGTGGCGGACGACGCGACCCTGGCGGAGCTGGACCGCGTGGACGGTCCGGCGCTGCTGTCACTCGCGGTCCGCTTCGATGACGTGCGCCTGATCGACAACGAGCCGCTGCCCTAGACGCGGGAACCCGTCGCGGTGGCGCGGTGTAGACCCTGCATCGGCACCGTCCGACGGCGGCCGGCGCGGGCCGCGGCCGCGGCTCGCGCCTCTCCGCCGCGAGCGGCCGTGGGACTCCCCCCGCGCCGCGACCGCGCCCCAAGGCACCCGCGCCGCGGATCCGGCCCGGTGTTCGTGAGCCCACACACGATCCGAACGAACGCGCTCGAACGAGGACCAGATCGAGCAGTTCGCGTCAGGATCTCGACTCGGCCACGCTCGTTCATGGTGAGACGGTGTGCTGCAACGCACATGTGGTCGAGGGCAGGTCTTGCGCCCCTCCGCACGAGACGGCTGCTAGACCCGCGCCTCCGTCGCGACCTCCAGGATCCGATCGATGAACAGGTACTCCCATACGAGCGCCTTGATCTCGGCGATCTTGCCGGCGTCCGAGGCGTGGGTCTTGACCAACAGGTCGTGCACCTCGGAGGCGACCTGGTAGGTGTCCTCGTCCACGATCGTGGCGAACAGGTCCGCGAAGCGGATCGCGTCGAGCACGGTCTGGCGCGGCCGGTAGCCGCCGGTCAGGACGAGCCCGAGGGCATCACCCCCAGCCTCGGATCGGATCCGGTGGGCGTGGACGATGGCCGCGATCACGTCCTCCCGGTCGCCGGGCACGATGACCAGCGCGCGCGGACCGATGCGCTGGAGCATGTGCTGCGGCTCCATCGCGCCGATGCTCACCCCGCCGATCACCTGGTCGAGATCCGGACCCGGGTGGATCGTCTCGCCATGCACGCCTTCGAGGACCATCGCGAGCGTGGGGTTCGAGAGGATCGGACGGTACGGGAGCACGCCCAGCAGGCGGATCCCATGCCGCGCCAGACCGCGTTCCAGGGTCCGCGCGAGATCCGGCTTGGCGAGCAGGTCCACCTTGTTGACGATCGCGCCCGCGACCTGGACGCCGGACCGCTCGAACAGCGACTTGTTGAGCACGATCTCGTCGATCGGCCGGCCCACCCCGCCCTCGGAGACGATGACGGCCGGCGCGCCCAGCATGGCCGCGACATCGGCGTTCGAGAGGTTGATCACGGCCCCGACACCGGCGTGCCCGGTGCCTTCGATGAGCAACATGTCGCGCTCGGCGGTGAACGACGCATGGGCGTCGCGGATGCGCGCCGGCAGGTCCTCGACGACCTTGCCATCGATGTGCGCCTGGGTGAACCCGCGCGGGATGTGGACCGGACTCATCCGACCCAGCGGCTCGGACAGGCCGAAGACCGCCTTCATCAGCACGGCGTCCTCGTCGGCGGGGACGCCATCCTCGATGACCGTCCGCTGCCCCACCGGCTTGCAGAACCCGGTCGAGAGCCCGCGGCGCTCGAACCCGTCCATGACGCCGAGGCTGACCGTGGTCTTGCCACGGTTCTGGCCGGTCGCAGCGAGATAGACGTGTCGCATCAGGGGCGCGACCGCGCCCTAGCCGTGGGCGCCGGTCTTGCGTTCGACGAGCGAGATCGCGTCGCGAAGGCGGGCAACGGTCTCGGCGTCGACCGCATCGGATTCCAGGTACGGCCCCAGGCGTTCGAGGATGTCCGTCACGAGACCCAGGAAGACGCTCGCGTCGGCCACGAAGAACTGCGGCTCGTTG
>CAYVJP010000050.1:0-14201 GCA_964451745.1 uncultured Anaerolineaceae bacterium
GCCGCAAGGACGGCACCCTCTTTCAGGAGGAAGCGGTCGTGACCCCGATGAAGGACGCGACCGGCGCGATCACGGGCTACGTCGCCGTCAAGCGCGACGTGACGCGCGAGCGCGCACTCGAGGCCGAAGGCACGGCGGCCATTCGCGAGCGGGCGCTGATCGTGGAGACCCTCCGCAACCTCCCGACCGGCACGTCGTCCGAGGCGACTGGGCAGGCCATCTGCCAGCAGATCGTCGGCATGGCCGGCCTGCTGCACGCCCACCTGTTCCTCTTCGCCGACGATGGCCACGCCGTCCCCATCGGGCTGGCGACCCGGACGGGCCAGGTCGCCGAACGGCGCCAGCTACCCATCGCACGCAGCCTGGTGCTCCATGCCCGGGCATCGGAAGGGCCGTGGATCGAGGACTGGAAGGACCGCCCTGGGCATCCGTACAACCACTTGTTGCGCGATCTCGGCGTCCGCGCAGCGGCGTATGTCCCGGTCCGGGCCGAGGGTGACCTCGTCGGCCTCATCGTCGTGGGGGCGGGGACATCGGGCGCCACGGTGGCGCTCTCGAGCGCGCTCCCCGGCCTGGTCGATTTCGCCGAGGTCGCCGGCGCCCTCCTGCAACCGACGTTGGCCGCGGGTAGTGAAGCCGCGGTCGCGCGCAAGCGCCTGGCCGCCGTCATCGCCAAGCGGGCGTTCCGTCCCGTCTTCCAGCCGATCATCGACCTGCGCTCACAGGAGATCGCCGGGTTCGAGGCGCTGACCCGGTTCGACGACGGAACGCGACCGGACATCGCGTTCAGCGAGGCCCGACGGTTCGGGATGGAGCACGAACTCGAGATCGCGACGATGCGCCAGGCGCTCATCGATGCCGAGGGCCTCCCGAGCCGCCTGTTCCTCAGCCTCAACGCCTCGCCGACCCTCATCACCCACGACACGGGCCTGGGAGCGTTGCTCGCCACCCGGAATCGGCCGATCGTGTTGGAGGTGACCGAACACGAAGCGATCGTCGATTACGACGCGCTTCGCGGCTCGCTTCGGGAGATCGGTCGCGACCTGCAACTCGCCGTCGACGACGCCGGCGCCGGGGTCGCCAACTTCCATCACCTCGTGGGGCTTCGACCGCAGTTCATCAAGGTGGACCAGGGTCTCGTCCGCGACGTGGACAGCGATCCGGCCCGCCAAGCGCTCATCGTGGCGCTGCTCCACTTCGCCCGCTCCACCGATTGTCGCGTCATCGCCGAGGGGATCGAGACCGAACCGGAACGGGCCACGCTGCGCAAGCTCGGCGTCGAGCTCGGGCAGGGGTTCCTGCTCGGGCGACCGGGTCCGGTGTCGGAGTTCCGCGAAGAGCCGCCTGCAGCGGGGCGATCCGGGCTGGATCGCTCGGCCCCGAACCGGGCCGCGTCGCCCTCGCGCGTCCCTCGGAGCCCGCGCGACCCGAAGGTCACGGCCCCGATCGAGTAGGGGCCCGGGTCCGAGGCGCGGGTGCGTCAGATGCCCGCCACCGGAGCATTAGGCGGGCAACACGGCGACATGAGTCCGTGACGGCCGAACGGAGACATGATCCCATCCCGCCCTGAGCGTGCGGCGAGCAGAAGTTCGATCTGCCGCCGTCCAACACCATCTTCGCAGCGTGCGGCGCGGTGCCTACAGCTCCGTCGGCGGGCGTATGACGCATGATCGATCTCGCGAGCCATGTCGCGCTGGGCGCCTGGCGTGGTCCCAAGGCCACGAGACCTCCGGCGGCCGGGTCAGTCCGGACGACGCCGCTCGACGAGCAGCCCGGCGACGACGAGGGCGACCGCCGAAGCGCCGAGCAACGCGATCGTCTCGCGCGCCTCGGTGAACCGATACCTGGCTCCGGGAACCACCATCGCGACCTCGGGATAGCGCGAGTTCCCGAGTTCGTCATACAGCTGGTCCTCGGAGCCCACGAAGTACGCCCATCCGACGAGACTGCCGTCGGGAAGTCGGAACCGTTGGTCCATCCACAGGTCGCCGGTCGCGACCATGGCCGGATCCGTCGCGACGGTTTCGGTCGCCATGACCGCTTGCTGCGCCATCGTGCCCCCGACGAGCAAGGCAGTCGCCAGGCCGGCGCCGACCAGCAGCGCGGGCAGGACGCGACCGAGCCATGCGCCGACGGCCACGGCGACGCCGAAGACGAGGAGCGCGCGAGCGGCGACGATGATTCCGCGTAGCCCGTAGCTGTCGAATGCATGCGTCAGGTCCACATCCGGCCGGAACGCGCCATGCAGGCGGTCTGACGCCGCGCCCGCCAGATACGCGACAGCGACGAGAACCAGCAGGCTGACGACGACGCGGCCGGCGAACCAGCGGGTCCGCGATGGCGTCAACGACCATGCAAGCCGTGCCGTGCCGCGCTCCACCTCGCGCGCGACGATGGGCACCCCGAGGAGTGCGCCAGCGAGTGCCGGACCGATGGCGAGCACGATGACGAGCGGGCTCGCCAGGGACTGCGCCTCGTAGAAGGCCTGACCGACTGCTTCACACCCGGGTGGCGGCATGTCCACATACGGTTCGAAGCACCGCGCCGGCGGTGCGAGGCCGCTGATGCTCGCCGCGGCCAGCACGGCCAGCGCGGACGCCAGGACCAGCACGCTGACCACGGCCGTAAGCTCGAAGCGGAAGAGCCGGACTGAGAGTCGCGCCGTCGACATCATGCGACGACATTCCGATCAGCGGGCGTCGCGTCACGGTCGCGACCGGCGGCCAAGTGGCCCAACACGACCTCTTCGAGCGTGGCCGGCCGGCCGTCGTGCCCGCCGCCGCGTTCGATCAGGGCGAACGCCCGACCGTCCGGACCCGGGAACACTCCGACCGTCGCCATCGATGACGGGGTTCCGGGACCCACGTCGGCCTCCACCACGTGATGTGCCTCGACGGCGCGCGCGACGGAGAGGTCGAGCAATACACGGCCGGCCGCCAGCACCACGAGGTGGTCGCACGCCTGCTCGATGTCGGCGATGACGTGGGATGAGAGCAACACCGTCGTGCCGGACTCGCGTACGGCCGCCACCAACACCCCCAGGAACTCGCGACGCGCGAGCGGGTCCAGACTCGCAAGGGGTTCATCGAGGAGGAGGACCGGCGCCCGCGTCCCAAGCGCGAGCGCCAGTCCGACCTGCGCCTGCTGTCCCCCAGACAGCGTGTCGGCACGGGCAATGAGCGGGATCCGCAGGTCGTCGAGACGGCGGCGGGCGAGCACCTCGTCGAAGTCGTGGCGCAGAGTGCGGGCGAGGGTAACGTGGTCGGCGACGGACAGTTCGCTGTACAGGGACGGGCTCTGCGGGACGTAGCCGATGACCCGGAGCGCATCGGCGCGCCGGCGACGCGGGTCGATGTCGCCCACGAGGACCCGGCCCTCCGACACGGTCTCGAACCCGACCCACGACTTGAGGAGCGTGGACTTCCCGGCACCGTTGGGTCCGACCAGGGCTGTGACGCTCCCATCGCGCACGGTCAGGTCGATGTGGCGGACGACCCACGTCCCGCGGATCGGGCCGCCGAACCGCTTGCCGACATCCTGGGCTTCAAGGGCTGTCATCACGACGATCGTCGCGCCGCACGCCATCGCCGAACACCGGTGACGTACCGGACCTCGCCATCCGGGATTTCCCGGACATCCAGGCGACACGTGCCCTGCTACGGTTCGGGCGATGGAACTGGACCGACGCGACCAGGCCGCCGCCGTGATCGCTGCCATCGCGCTGATCGTCGGGATCGGGGTCCTGACGCTCTGGCGCAACGCCCCGATGGCGACCCTCGCATCGGGGCCGGACGGGCATCTCGTGGTGTCGTCCGTGGACTCGACCGGTCCTGCGGCCCGCGACGGCATCACGCCAGGGATGCTCGTGGTCTATGCGGACGGCATCTCCGTCATCCAGTTCCCGGAGTACATCTACCCGGCAAACCCGACCCCGGACCCCGTAACCGGCGAGATGAACGAGGAGCCGATCGGCATCGAGCCCGCGGCGCCAGCGTTCGTCGAGGTACCGGCGGCCGCCGTCGAGCGACTGCTCTCGGCTCCCGTCGTCACGCTGACAGCGATCCAGCCATGGGATCTCGAGCAGGGCTCGATCGAGAACGGGTGGGCCACGTTCGATGCCTACGACGAACGACTCTCTTGGACGTCCGCGGCCGTCCCCGCGCTGTTCATGGGAACGGCGCTGTGGGTGCTCGTCGGTTGGTGGCTCGCCAGCGGCCGCGCCGGCACGACCCTGCGGCGACTCGCGATCCCGCTGGCGACTGCTACGGCCATCGGGTTCCTGACCCGACCACTGCCACTCTCGCAGGCGCCCGCGCTCGCCGCTCTTGCCGGGATCCTCATCGCGCTCGGCATACTGCCGCTCGCCGACGGGCTTGCGGATGCGGTGGGGGACGCCGACGAACGGCGGTTGGTCCGTTGGGCCGCAGTCCTGTGCGCCGCGGCGTCCGCGCTCTTGGCCGTCGCTGTCGCCGCGGTCTTCCCGGTCGATTCGGTGGGGGTCGCGCAGTGGGTCCTCGCAGGATCCATCGCTCTGGTCCCCGGTCTGGCCGCCGCAGGTCCGATCCGCGCGAGCGGATTCGGGGGGGCAGGGGCCACGAGTGGCCGTCTGCTCGAGTCGACCGAATACGCGATCGTCGGCGCCACGCCGCTCGTCGCGCTCGCTACGGATGCCCCGCCCTACGTCTTCCCACTGGCGCTCTGGTTCGCGGTGGTCCTGCTGGCTGGTCGGTTCACGATCCGGCCGCTCGCGCGCCTCGCTTCCCGGGCGGCACTCCAGCGGGACCTCGTCGTCGCGGCCACGGAAGCCGAGCGCGCGCGGGTCGCTGCCGACATCCACGACGACGCACTCCAAGACCTGACGATCCTCGTCCATCGACTCGACTCGGCGGGTGACACCGAGGGTGCCGAGATCGCGCGGACCGTGTCCGATCGACTGCGGGCCATCTGCGGCGACCTGCGCCTGCCGATCCTCGATGACCTCGGCGTCGGCCCGGCCCTCGATTGGCTCGTCCTGCGGATCGAACGCCTCGCCGGCGGGGAGGTCCGCCTCGAGCGTTCGGACGGGACGCGGCCGCCGGCGGACGTCGAACTCGCGTTCTTCCGCGTGGCGCAGGAGGCCCTCGCGAACGCGGTCAAGCACGGCCGCCCTCCCATCATGGTCCGCTACAGCACGACGGCGAGCGGGGCGTCGCTGTCGATCGATGATGCCGGCGCCGGCATCGAACCCGACGTCGTCGGCGCCGCCGAGCAACCCGGCCACTTCGGCCTGCTGAACATGCAGCAACGAGCGGAGGCGATCGGCGCCATCCTCGACGTTCGTCGGTGGCCCAACGGTGGGACGCACGTGGCCCTCGAGTGGCGGGCGAGCTGATCCGGATCGCGATCGTCGACGATCACCCGGTCGTCGGCGAGGGGATGGCGTCGCGCCTGGGAAGCGAGCCCGACCTCGACGTGGTGGGCGTCGCGTCGTCGGTCGCGGACGCGCGGGCGAACGGGCTCGACTCGACGACGAGCGTCGATGTCCTGTTGCTCGACCTGCGTCTCGGCGAGCGGAGCGGACTGGACTTCCTCGCCGACAGCCCGATAACCGAGGGTAGCCCGGCGATCATCATCCTTACGGCCTACGACTACCCGCAGTACGCCGATGCCGCTCTCCGCCTTGGGGCGGCCGGGTTCGTGCTGAAGACGGCCCCGATCGCCGAGCTCCTCGACGCGATCCATCGGGTCGCGGCCGGTGGGATGGCGTTCGCCGTTCGCCCGACGGGATCCGCCGTCGTTCGGCTGACCTCGCGGGAGCGTGATGTCGTGCGGCTTGTCGTCAACGGCCGAAGCAACGATGAGATCGGGGCGGCGCTGGGGATCGGGTCCAAGACCGTGGAGACGCATCTGGCCCGGATCTTCGAGCGCACGGGCGTGACGTCACGCACCGAGCTCACGTCGCGCTCCATCCGGGAGGGCTGGCTCGACATCCCGTAGCATCGACCGATGCTGACGTCGCTTCGCGCCCACCCGCGCCCCGTCCTGCTGGTCGCGGCCCTTCTCGTCGTCTCGATCGTGGCGGTCGCCACGTTCGCCTTGACGAGGGACTCGTCGGGCGGCGAGGTCACGGTCCTCGCCACGCCACCGCCGGGATCGATCGTGGACGTCCCGGAGTTCACGCACGCGTACATCATCGTGCTCGAGAACAAGTCGTTCGACCAGATGGTCGGGAGTCCCGAGGCCCCGTACTTCAACGAGCTGATCACCGCCTACGGGCTCGCCGAGGCGTTCCAGGGTGTCGCCCACCCGTCGCAGGGGAACTACATCGCGATGGTCAGCGGCTCGATCCACGGTGTCCTCGACGCCAAGGCCCATGACATCGATGCCCCGTCGATCTTCGACCAGCTCGAAGCCAGCGGCAGGTCGTGGCGGCTCTTCGCCGAGAACGTCCCGGACGGCTGTTTCACCGGCGCCGTCGCGAAGGACGGGCGCGACGGGACCGGCGTCTACCTACGCAAGCACAACCCGGCGATCAGCTTCACCGCGATCAGCGGTTCGCCCGAACGATGCGCGTACATCCAGGACTTCACGGCTTTCGATCCGGCGGCTGCCGATCTCGTCTACATCGTCCCCAATCTCTGTCACGACATGCACGATTGCCCCATCGCCGATGGCGATGCATGGCTCCGGGACTTCGTGCCCGGGATCCTCGGATCGGAGGCGTTCCGCTCCGGTGGCGCGCTCTTCGTCACCTTCGACGAGGGAACGGACGCCGGGAATCGCCTCGCCACGATCGTCGCCGGTCCGAACGTCGAGGCCGGCTTCCGCTCGGACGTGCCGCACAACCACTACTCGCTGCTGCGCACCCTGCAGGAGTCGTGGGGCCTCGAGTGCCTCGCCGAGAGCTGCACCGCGAACACCATGGGCGAGTTCTTCCGGTGACCGTCGGGGGCACGGTCGACCCGCGCTTCGAGCCCGTCGCTCGGGCCTTCGCCGAGGTCGTCGCCGGCCAGACGGGGACCGGCGCCGCACTCGCCGTGTGGCACGACGGACGCTGGGTCGTGGACCTGTGGGGTGGCTACACGGATGCGGCGCACACACGCCCGTGGCGGCCCGACACGCTGGTGATGACCTACTCGGTCTGCAAGCCCTTCGCGGCGGCGACGGCCCTCGTGCTCGCCGATCGCGGCCGGCTCGACCTGGATGCGCCCATCCACACCTATTGGCCGGAGATGACGGCCCGAACGACCATGCGCCAGGTGCTCGCCCATCAGTCCGGTCATGTCGTGCTCGATGCGCCGGCACCCGAGGACGCGTGGTACGACTGGGACCGGCTGTGCCGACTGCTCGCAGCACAGGAGCCGGCATGGGAGCCCGGGACCGCCCACGGCGAAGCGGCCCTGTTCTACGGCCACCTGATCGGCGAGGTCGTCCGCCGCGTGGACGGCCGGTCGCTCGGCGCGTTCCTGCGCGAGGAGATCTGCGCGCCCAACGACCTCGATCTCCACATCGGCCTGAGGGACGACGAGCTGCCGCGCGTCGCGGACCTGACCGGCTTTGGCGACGCCTTCCGTGCCACCCAGGTCGACTGGACCGACCTGCTCCGGCGCGGCCTCGGCAACCCGCCCGGCGCCATCGATCCGGCCGTGGTCAACGGCGAGCGCTGGCGGCGAGCGGAGATCCCGGCCGTCAACGGCCATGGGACGGCGAAGGGCGTGGCCGGGCTGTATGTCGCCCTGCGTGCGGGCCGCGTCCTGTCGCCCGCGATGCTCGCGACCGCGACCACGGCGGCCGCCTCCGGCACCGATCGCGTGATGGGCGACGAACGCGAGTGGGGCCTCGGCGTGGTCCTGGATCCCGACGGCTTCGGCATGGGTGGTCTGGGCGGCAGCGTTGGTTGGTGGAGCGAGGCCGGGCAGTACGCCCTGGGTTTCGCGACGGGTGAGATCGGCGACTACGACCGCTCGGACCGATTGGAGACCGCCGTCCGCGCATGCCTCGGGATGCCGCCGGCGTGACCCTGAGCCTGCGCGCCACCGTGTCGATCCCGGTGCCCATCGAGCGGGCCTGGGAGGTCTGGGTGGATGCCTCGCGCTACCCCCAGTGGCAGGGCGGCGTACTCGCGGTGCAGGACCTCACCGGCAGGGTGGGAGAGGTGGGAACGACCTACGTCCTGGACCACGGGCCCAAGCTCAAGCGTCAGGTGCGCGTCGTGGCGGCGGAGCCACCCGTCCGACACGTGATCGAACAGACGGGTGTGGGCGTGCACGACCAGACCGCCGCGACCTTCGAGCCCGACGGCGAGGGGACACTCGTCACGCTCGTCACCTACGCCCACATGAACGCCGTGTTGCGGTTCTTCAGCCGCCTCGACGTGCGTGGCTGGTCGCAGCGCGAGTTCCAGCGCGAACTCGACCGGTTCGCCGCCGTCGCCGTTCGCCAGCCGGGTCCGGCGCGCGTGGGTGGCGTGTACCTGGCGCGGGCCGCCGCGACGCGACGGCGCCTGACCGTGATCGGCGTCGATCCCGACCGGATCCACGTCCGACTCCACCCGGGCCACCTGCGCGACCGCGACCCCGACGACCTCGTGCCGTCGGCGCCCAAGCCGCCGTCGGACCAGATGGACCTGTGGCCGATCTCGCCACCGTTGCGGGCCCCCATCGATATCTCGACGCGAGGACTGCCGTTCCTGGTCCGCGACGGCGGACACGGTGTCGACCACCTCGCCCTGTCACTCGATGCGTGGGCGGATGCCGATCCGAGCGAGGTCGGGGCGGAGGAGGTCAGCGACGGCGACCTGGCGGCCGTGGATCACTGGCGGCGGCGCGGCGGACCGGTCGTCGGCATCGATGCAGAGCTCGCGCTCGCACCACTGTGCACGCTCCGCCTCGGCGTGGACGATGCCGGTGCCGAGGTCTGGGGTGTCGCCAAGGTGCTGCGCTCGGAGATCCTGAAGATCCACCTGGCGATCCCAGGTGATCGTTGGAGTGAGCGTCCCGCCGGCATCGACACCTGGCGATCGCGGGTCCTCCCGAAGCCACTGGATGCTGATCCCGAACTACCGGCGGATCCCGACGCGACGGTGGGCATCGGTCACGCGCCGGTCGATCGATCGGCGTTCAGCAACGGCAAGCCCGTGTTCGCCGGGATCGCGACGTTGGAATCGGACGAGCTCGAGGGGTATCGGATGTGGCGCGATGCCAAGGGCGGCACGTTCAGTACCCTCCAGCTGTTCGCCGTCCCGCCGACCATCGGGATGATGCTCGAGGCCGCCGAGCGCGAGCACGACGAGCCGTGACATCGTTCGACCTCGAGCGCTACGTCGCGGCGCAGCAGGACGTCTATGACGGCGTCCTCCGGGAGCTCCGCGCCGGGCGCAAGACCGGCCACTGGATCTGGTTCATCTTTCCGCAGTTCGCGGGCCTCGGACGCAGCGCGATGTCGCAGCACTACGCGATCGGTTCGCTCGACGAAGCCCGCGCGTACCTCGCACATCCCATGCTCGGTGCCCGCCTCCGCGAGTGCTGCGAGATCATCCTCGCAATCGCCGGTCGTACGGCCGCCGAGGTCTTCGGCTCGCTCGATGCGATGAAGGTCCGCTCATGCATGACGCTGTTCCATCGAGCGGCGCCGCAGGAACCGCTGTTCGAACGGGTGCTCGACCGCTACTTCGACGGCGTCCCCGATGCCACCACCGACGCGCTGCTCGCAGCGGAGTCCTGACGGGGTCCGGGGTCGGTCATCGCTGTGAAGCCGAGCCGGAGCCGGTCGAACACCAGGCGGGGACGCAGGTCGGCGTGCGCGGCGATCACCGTGTCGCCGGTCCCGGTGCTGACCCAGGTCGTGTCGCCCAATCGATAGCGCACGACGAGTCGAATCTCCTGTCCATCCTCGCGCTCGAAACCGACCAGCTCGATCCCGCGACCCAGGATGAGCTCGCAGTCTTCGATGACCTTGGCCAGGTAGCGGTCTTCGGCGTCGCTCATGGTTGGGGCCTCCACCAGGTCTGCCGTACCGGAGACTGCCACGACGCGGTCACGGGAACAAGGCCCGAAGAACGATCCAGAGAGGCCGCACGACGGCGCGTACCATCGCGCTCACCCATGGCTACCGACCACGTCGATCCCGCCACTCCCACCGCGGATTCGTTCATCGCCCGGTTGACCAGCGAGGCTTCCGAGGTCGAGCGCATCAAGTACCGACGCTACTTTCCGGAGCGATACCACGAGTTCATCGGGGTGCGCATGGGCGCGGTGTTCGCCGCGGCCAAGGCCGCCGCCGGCATGGAACTGGACCAGATCGAGCGACTGCTCGAGCACGATGCCCACGAGGTCCGCGCGGGCGCCGTGCGGATCATGGCCGAGCAAGCCAAGGCGCGGACGACGACCGATGAACGGCTGCAAGCCCTCGCGGCCCTCTATCTCCGCCGGCACGATCGGATCGACGACTGGGATCTCGTGGACCTCGGGGCGTGGGAGGTGCTCGGGCGCTCGCTCGTGGATCGGCCCCGGGACGTGCTCGACGAGCTCGCGGGTTCGGACGATCCTTGGCGACGACGCTCGGCGATCACCGCGACCTTCGCGTTCATCCGGCGCGGCGAGCTGGACGACACGTTCCGGATCGCCGAGCGCCTGCTCCAGGATCCGCACGACCTCGTCAACAAGGCGGTCGGCTGGGCCCTGCGCAATACCGGCGACCACGACTCCGCGCGTCTCCTCGCCTTCCTCGAGATCCACGGCGCGACGATGCCCCGCGCGACGCTTCGCAACTCGATCGAGAAGCTGCCACCGGCCGAACGCCGACGACTGCTCGCGCTGGGGCGGGGGAGCTGACGCCGCGGGTCATTGCTCTTGCGGCGGCAAGGCCCCACAGTTGGTCGCATGAAGGTGTCCTGGGATGGATCGCCGCCCGATCGCAGCCGACCGAGCGCCGGGCCGACCGATTCGGCCCGCTACATCCGCCTCGACCGCGCGGTCGTCGTCCCGGACCTGGCCGTGGCGGGTCGTCGCGATTTCGCACTCCTCGTCCTCGAATCACCGGAGACCGGCGACTGGTTCGGCGAGGACCCCGGGCAGCCCGGATCGGCGCTGGTCGCGCTCGACAAGTCGAGGATCGCGCCGGCCACGCGCAAGGCCGAGGCCGTCCTCGACCGGGCGTCGCGCATCAGTCGGGCGGTCGCCGACGAGCTGACCGTCGGCGCCGCCCGCGACCTCGACGATGCCTTCCTGGAGCGGGCCATCAGCGCGGCATCCGGCCTCGAACGCCCGGACCCCGAGGCGTTGGCGCTCGACCTCGGTCGCGTGTCGATCGGCCGGATCCCGACGCGGGCTCGTTGGTGGCGGACGAACGATGGCGTCCGGCTGGCGACCGAACCGACGACCGATGACCCACGCGGGCCGGTCGAGGAGTGGCCATCCATCGAGGAGCTGCTCGTGGCCGACGATGACGCCGCTCGCATGGCCGCCGCCGAGCTCGTGGATGACGTGAAGCGCGGGATCGCGCGGCGCCCGACCGATATCGATCATCAGGCCCGCCAGGCCGCGCTGCGCTATCTCGCATCCGTGGCCCATGACCTCGCGGCCCTGGTGTCGGAATCGAGGGGACCGGAGCCCGGGGACCGTCCATAGATACACCCGGAGAGTATTGACAAAGGGTTGACAAACCGCCCCCTGAAGGGGTAGATTCAGTCTCCACCGGGCTTGTCAAGACTTGACAGGCCCACAGCCATGTTCGGGACCGTGCGGGCGGGACCGGGACGGGCACCACGGCGAAGGGCTCGAGATCGCGAGCCAGGGAGCGGAAGTTTGTCGGTCGGCGCGACTGCCGAAGTCAAGAGCAAGTTGTCGGTCGTCGACGTGGTCGGCGAGACCGTCACCCTCAAGAAGGCGGGGACCACCTACAAGGGCCTGTGCCCCTTCCACGGGGAGAAGACGCCCTCGTTCGTCGTCACCCCGGCCCGCGAGAGCTGGCATTGCTTCGGGTGCGGCCTGGGCGGCGACATCTTCAGCTTCGTGATGCAGCGCGACGGCGCCACCTTCCCCGAAGCCCTTCGCACCCTCGCCGGCAAGGCCGGCGTGGAGATCGATGAGCGGACCAAGCGCGAGGACGCCCGCCGCGCCCGACTCCGCCAGGTGCTCGACACGGCGATCGCCTTCTACCACGCGGTGCTGACGGGCTCCAAGGCCGGCGAGCACGCCCTTGCCTACCTCAAGCAGCGCGGGTTCACGGACGCGACCATCGAGACCTACCAGCTCGGCTGGGCACCCGCCGGCTGGGATCAGATGGCCCGCCAGCTGCGTGCCAAGCGCGATATCCGCGACGACGAACTGGTCGAGGTCGGTCTTGCCAGCCCCAGCCAGCGCGGCCGCGGCGTCATCGACAAGTTCCGCGCCCGCGTCATCTTCCCGATCCGTGACCAGAACGGCCACGCGGTGGGCCTGGGCGGACGGCTGCTGGAAGGGGAGGGGCCCAAGTACCTCAACTCCCCGGCGACGCCGCTGTTCGACAAGAGTCGGACGCTCTACCTCATCGACAAGGCCAAGGGGCCCATCCGCAAGACCGGCCAGGCGGTCATCGTCGAGGGCTACACCGATGCCCTCATGGCCCACCAGGCGGGCTTCGACAACGTCGTTGCGAGCCTGGGCACCGCGTTGACCCCGAACCAGATCGGCCTGCTGACCCGCTATGCCAACCGCATCGCCCTCGCCTACGACGTGGACCCGGCGGGCGAGAAGGCAGGCACGCTCGGCGTGACCGCGCTCGCCGGCCTCATCGGGCAGCTCCAGGGCGACGACTCGGGCGTGAAGCTCGAGGACGTGCGCGTCGTGCGACTGCCGGCCGGCAAGGACCCCGACGAGGTGGTCCGCGAGGCGCCGGCCGACTGGGAAGCCGCCGTGACCAAGGCCAAGCCCCTCGTGGAGTACCTCATCGGCCATCACGCCGATCGATTCGATCTCAAGACGAGCAGCGGACGCATCGGCTTCGTCGAGGCGGTGATGCCGGCCATCAAGGACATCGCCGATCCGCTCCGTCGCGACGAGGCGCTCCAGGAGGTCCGACGCGTGTCGGGCGTGGAGGAGCGCGTGCTCCGCCAGGTCCTGGACCGCCGGATCGCCGCGGCCGTGGGACCCGGGCGCGCGGGTGGTGAGGCCGCCACGCGGATCACCGCCGACGCCGTGCTCGCCTCGCCCGACGCCCTGCCGATCGGCGACATCCTGCGGGCGGTCACCCCCGTGGAGGCGGAGTTGCTGCGCCTGCTCCTCCTCGTCCCGGACCAGCAACTGCGGGTCGTGGACGAGCTGGGGCCGGACCAGCTCCCCAGCACGCTCGCGCGTGAGCTGTACCGGGCGATGGTCCTCCAGCGCGCACCGAACGACCAGGGCGTCCACGCGCCGTTCGACGGCGCAGCGCTGCTGCTCGCGGTCGATGACGAAACGGCATCGCTCGCTCGCGCGTTGTATGCCAAAGCGGGCCCCGATCCGCGGACGCTGACGGACCGACAGCTCGCGTACGAGGTCGTCCGATTGCTGATCGCCCTCGAGGACGACCAGCTGCGCGAGCGCAGCGACTACAACGAAGCCGCGACGGCCGAGGCCGAACGCGCCAACGACCCCGAGGCGATCGCGCGACTCACGCTCGAACGCCGCCAGATCAATGAGGCCCGGCGATCGCTGGACAAGCGCCTCGACCAGACTCGCATGCTCGCCCGGCCCACCGTGGCCGGCCCAGCCTGACCGACCCCGACCACCACCCACTGACGAACCCGACCCCGAACCCGGAACCCAAGGAGGAACCCATGGCCGCCGACCCGCTCGACAAGCAACTCGTGGAGGCCGTCCTGTCGCGGCCCCGCCGCGCCAAGGCGGACCTGGAAGAGGCGAAGCTCGCCGGCCTGCGTCCGTCGCGTGGCGGCTCGACGGCCGTCGCGTCCGATGACGACGACGACGATGACGACGACGACCTCGACCTCGACCCAGAGACCGCGGCAGCCGCCGCCGGCGACGCCGATGCCGACGTGACCGTGGAGGTCGTGGCCGACGACGGCTCGATCGATCCGGGGTCCAAGCTGCTGCCCGTCGAGGGGCCCACCAAGCTCGATCCCAAGGAGGTCGAGGAGCCGACGGCCGAGGACCTCGAGGCCATCAGCGCCGACATGATCGGTATCGATGACCCGGTCCGGATGTACCTCAAGGAGATCGGCAAGGTCGCCCTGCTCACCGCCG
>CAYVJP010000051.1:0-14178 GCA_964451745.1 uncultured Anaerolineaceae bacterium
TGTCGCCCCACCGGAACTCGATCCGACACGTCTGATCAGGCGGCACGACGTAGCCCGGCGAGAAGACCGGACGGATCGTGAACGGCTGTCCGGTCTTTGCAGGAAGCGGGTACTCGAACCACACCGCCGGTTCGATCGCGACCTTGTCCGAGGCGTACGTGGAAAGCCCTGCGCCGTTGATAACGCGGACGTACAGAGAGTGATAGCCGTACCCGGGGCACCCTCCGGCGGCCGGATCGATCGCGGGCACGCGGATGGTCTCCGCGTACGGATAGAGCACCTCGGGGCCGCCGACGCACGATACGCCCAGGGACACGACGCCACTCTCGGGGTCGTCATGATCGGCGCGTACGATCAACTCCCCCGATATGTTGTCGAATCCCCATTCCGGGAACGTGCCGACAGGCGGCGTGACGTCATCAGCGGCCAGGACATGCGGTGCGAGCGACGACGGGGCGACGACAGCCACCAGTACGGCGACAGATGCGAGCGCAAGCCCGCGCGCCCGGAGCCCGGCCATGCCCATCGTCGATCGACTCCTTCGCGGCGGATCCTGCACGCCCGCCGACGGGAGCGTAGCAGTCGACTCCGGTGAATCAAGCGGCCCCGGCGGGTACCGGGGCCGGCGAGCAACGCGGAACGAGTCCCCTATTCGCCGATCACCGCCCAGAGCAGGCCCATCATGATGAAGAAGCCGGTGAACAGGGCGATCAGCCCGATCGAGCCGTAGGGCGAACTCGCACCGACGTGCGGGACCAGCTGCAGGGTGATGCCGAAGAAGATCGCCCAGCCGATGAACAGGAACGTGAACAGGAACTTCATGTTCACGTTGGTGATGGCCCTGACCCACTTGCGGCCGCCCTCGCTGGAGAGCACGGCCTTGACCATGATCCAGATCATCAGGGTGACGACCGCACCCGAGATCAGGAAGGCGACCAGCGACTCCGGCATCGCGCTGAAGGGGGCGAGCAGCAGGTTCACGGACGGGAGATCTCCTGGTGGCCGGGTCCGACGTCGAGAAGATAGCACGAGCCACGGGCCGTCCATGCGCTGTCTCGGCCCATCCACAGGCTCTCCGGCCCGCTCATCGGATCGCGGCTACGATGGCGCCACGGAGGGCCGTCCGGCCATCCGCCTGACCCTCCCGCTCGAAATCCGTCTGTGACCCCCTTCGATCATCTCGGCCGATTCGTGGTGCGCCACGCCCGCCTCGTGGTGGGCGCATGGGCGCTCCTCCTGCTCGCGGCATTGCCGCTCGCGCCACAGGTTCCGGGGGCGCTGTCGGCCGGTGGGTTCATCCTCGACGACCTCGAGTCAGCCCGGGCGAAGGCCGTCCTGGAATCCGAGCTCGGGGCTCCGCCGTCGGCGCTGGTCGTGGTCTTCTCGAGTCCGACCCTCACGGCCGGCTCGCCGGCGTTCGAGCTGGCCGCCGCCGAGGCGATGCGTGACGTCCCGACGGCCCCGCATGTCGCGGGCGTCGTGTCCCACCTGCTGCAGCCCCGCCAGATCTCGGCGGATGGCCACACGGCGTACGACATCGTCTTCCTCGATCTCCCACCCGACGATTCCCCCGAGGCCGTCCCCATCCTGCGCGAGCGACTCCGCGATGCCCCGGGGCTGGAGGTGGAGCTCGCCGGCGGCCCCGCCTTCTACGGGGACGTCCAGGAGGTCAGCGAACGCGACCTGCAGCGCAGCGAACTCATTTCGCTGCCGCTCGCGGCCCTGGCGTTGCTACTCGTGTTCGGCTCGCTGGTCGCGGCGGGCGTGCCGCTCGTGGTGGGTGGGGCGTCGGTCCTCGTCGCGCTCGCGGCGATCTTCGTGGTCGCGTCCGTGATGCCGATGAGCATCTTCGTCCTCAACCTCGCGACGCTCCTCGGGCTCGGACTCGGCGTCGACTACTCGCTGTTGATGACGAGCCGGTTCCGCGAAGAGCTGGCCAGGCGTTCGGTGGACGCCCCTGACCACGTCGGCGAGTCGGTCCGCGTGACGGTCGCGACCGCGGGACGGGCCGTCTTCTTCAGCGGCTTGACGGTCCTGCTGGGCCTGCTCGGGCTCGTCCTCTTCGAGTTCATGATCCTGCGCTCGGTCGGGATCGCCGGCGCCATCGTCGTGGCCCTCGCCGTCGCCGCGGCGCTGACCCTCCTGCCGGCGCTGCTCACGCTGATCGGACCCCGGCTGGACCGGTTCGCCGTGCGCCGCGTCACGGTCGCTCCCGGCTCGGACGGCCCATGGGCGCGCCTCGCCCGCCGGGTGATGCGCCATCCCGTCGCGGTCCTCGTCCCCACCCTGGCCTTCCTCCTGATCCTCGGGTCTCCGTTCCTCCATGTCCGGTTCAACGCCCCCGACTCGAGCATCCTGCCGGCGGACGTGCCGTCGCGACAGGCCTTCGACCGGCTCCGCGCGGAGTTCGGCGAGGGCGAGTTCGCGCCGATCACGCTCGCGGTGCACACGGACGGTCCGGCCACGACGCCCGCCAACCTGGCGGCGCTCTTCGACTACTCGCGCCGCCTCGCGGCCGACCCCAGGGTCGCGCGCGTGGGCAGCCTCGTGGATGTCGATCCGCGGATGACCCTCGCGCAGTACCAGCTGCTGTACGGCGACCCCAACGGACCGCGCGACCGGTTCGTGGCGACCGGCCTGGCCGCTACGACGCGCGACGACCTGACGGCCTTCACGATCACGACCCCGTACGGCCCCAACCGCGAGGAGGGCCGGTCGCTGGTGACGGACCTGCGCGCCCCGACCGGCGCGCTGGCGGCGCCGGCGGGCGTGACGGTGCTCGGGGGTGGCGGCGCCGCGGACGTGGCGGACGTCGTGGACCGCGTCGCCGCGGACTTCCCGCGTACCGCGCTCTTCATCATCGTGACGACGTACCTCGTCCTGTTCGTCCTCCTGCGGTCGGTCGTGCTGCCGGCGAAGGCGCTCCTGATGAACACGCTGTCGCTCACCGCCAGCTTCGGGGCGCTCGTCTGGATCTTCCAGGACGGCAACCTGAGCGCGCCGCTCGGGTTCCAGCCGCTGGGATTCGTGGAGACCACGCTCCCGGTGATCCTGTTCTGCGTGCTGTTCGGGCTGTCCATGGACTACGAGGTCTTCCTCCTCTCGCGGATGAAGGAGGTGTGGGACCGGACCGGCGACAACACCGAGGCCGTTGCCCGTGGCCTCGAGCGCAGCGGCCGGATCGTTACCAGCGCCGCCCTCATCGTCGTGGTGGTCGCCGGGTCGTTCGCGTTCGCGGACATCGTCCTGATCAAGGCACTGGGGCTCGGCGTGGCGATCGCCGTCGCCCTCGATGCGACCGTGGTCCGAGCGTTGCTGGTACCCGCGACCATGCGCCTCCTGGGTCGCTGGAACTGGTGGATGCCGGTCACCCTGGAACGGTTCGTCGCCAACCGGTTGCCGGCGTCGGAAGCGGACGTGGAGGCCGCCGCGCGATGACCGGCCACCAGCGAACCCTGACCGCGGCGCTCTCGGCGATCCTGGCCGTCGTGGCGGTCGCGGGGTGTTCCACGGCCGGCGGTCCGATCCTGGCCAACCCGACCGCACCACGACCGTCGATCGCGCCCGCCACTCCGCCACCGGCGGCCATCGCTGACCCCCTTCCCGTGGTCCTGCCCCGCGACGACGGGCCGCACGACCGCCTGACCGAGTGGTGGTACTACACCGGTCACCTGACCGGGACCACCGCAGACGGCTCCCCCCGCAAGCTGGGCTTCGAGTACGTCATCTTCCGCGCGGAGCGCGGGGCCTTCCCGACGACCTGGGCCTCGCACCTGGCCATCACTGACGAGACCGGCGACCGTTTTGCCTACGCCCAGCGCCTCGAGGTGGGCGACGCCGTGGATCACTCGCCGCGCGATGCCACCGGCACCCCGACCGGCTTCGACCTCACGCTGACCGGTATCGACCCCACGGACCCGACCACGTTCGCGCGACCGGCGTGGTCGATGCGTGGGGCGGATGGACGGGACGTCCTGACCGCCGCGCTATCGGACGATGAAGCGACCGGCGCGGGTGTCCCCGGCGGCCTCGGCCTGGATCTGGACCTCGTGACGCGCAAGCCGCCGGCCCTGCACGACCGCGACGGCTGGATCGATTTCGGGCCGGCGGGCGGCTCCTACTACTACTCGCGCACCGCCATGGACGCTGGGGGAACGGTCGTCCTGGACGGCGAGTCGCTCACCGTGACCGGGGACGCATGGTTCGACCACCAGTGGGGCGACTTCATCAGCGTCGGTGGGGGTGGGTGGGACTGGTTCGCGGTCAACCTCGACGACGGGACCGACCTGACGGTGTCGCTCGTCCGCGACGCCGACGGCAGCTATCCGCTGGTCTACGGCACGCTGGTGGAGGCCGATGGACGCACCCGGCACCTGGACCGAACGGCCTTCACGGTCGAGGTCACCGATCGCTGGGTGAGCCCCACGACCGGCGCGGACTACCCCGCCGGCTGGACGATCGCGCTGCCGGGCGAGGACCTCACGATCGACCTGGCACCGACGGTCGCCGTCCAGGAGCTCGATACCCGTGCGACGACCGGAGTCGTGTACTGGGAGGGTTCGCAGCGCGTTCGAGCGACACGGGCCGGACGACCGGTTGGGGGTGAGGCGTACGTGGAGCTCACCGGGTATGCCGCGGCGACGGCCCCAGGCCCCTGAGCGTGGGTCAGGGCGCGTCGGACTCGGGTGCGAGCGGGGGGAGCGTCACGTCGGCCCAGGCCGCGAGGACGCGTGCCTCGGCATCCAGATCGTCAAGCCCGGCGAGGACCGACTTCATCTCCTTGCCGGCGGCAACGTAGGCCTTGGTGTTCTTGATCGAGGACGCCAGGCCCTCCCGCGCGGTCGCACCGACCGTCGCGTAGAAGTCGGCGAAGCCCGCCGATACCAGCTGCCCGTCGGACCAGACCGCGATGTCCGGGGCGATCCGGTCACCGAAGGCGGCACTGGCGGCAAGGACGCGCAGGATCTTGGCGATCTCGGCGGCGGACGGCTTCTTCGCGGCGAGGGCCGCGTTGAGTCGATCGCCGTCGACCACGAGGCGCTGATTGAGCAGCGTCGACTGGCGGAGGGCGGCCAGGGCCGTCCCGGGGATGGTCGGATCGGGCGCCGCGACGGGCGCGCTGGCGGCCGGGCCTCCCGATGGGACCGGCCCGCTGATGTCAGAGGTGTCCACGACCGAGACCGGCTCGGCGAGGGCCACGACCGCGACGACGCCCGCCGTACCGGCACCGGCGATCGCACCGATGAGCACGCCGATCGCCACGAACCCGACGGCGCGGGACGCGCGGACCCCGCCGATCAGGCGGGAGTTGCACTCGGGACAGCGCGGCGTCCCGACCGCGAGCGGTCGGGCGCAGGCCGGGCAGTTGAAGATGTTGGCGTCGGCCTCGCCGATCGGCATGGCCTGCCGTCGCGTGCGCCGGGTGCGAGTCGTCTTGCCGCGCAGGGCTTCGATCGTCATCAGTCCCCTCGTGACCGGACCTTGCCGGACATCGTGAGGTGGAGTCTGACGGTGTCCGCCGTCGTCGCGCACCCCGACGAAGGTCCCCTGCTGCGCGGTACGGTCGGCAGTCGGCGCGGACGGTTCCGGTGATACTGCGGGCATGCGCCTGGAACTGACTCGCCGGGGGGACTACGCCGTCCGTGCGATGCTGGCCCTGTCGGCCCCCGATGTCGATCCGTGGTTGAGCGCCGTCCGGATCAGCTCGGCGATGTCCATTCCCGAGCGATTCCTGCCGCGCGTCCTTCGCGACCTGGCCCGCGGCGGTCTAGTGGAGGCGCGCACGGGCCGGACCGGGGGATATCGGCTCGCGCGGCCGGCCGACGAGATCACCCTCCTGGACGTCATCGCGGCCGTCGAACCCGAAGACGACGCGCGCCGCTGCATCCTGCGTGGCATCCCGTGCCACCCCGATGGCCGCTGTGCCGTCCACGACACCTTCGACCAGGCCCGCAGCGCACTGCAGGACCGGCTCGCCGCCACCACCCTCGCTGAGCTGGCCCGGCCCTCCTGAATCGCTGCCTGCGGGCCGAGCGGCCCGTCCAGCACGGGCCATCCGGCCCATGGCAGCGCGCGCCCTGCCTCGCATGATTCATATACCAACTCAGTATGTGTTTCACGCCACGTTCGGAGGCGATCACGATGCGACGCCACGTCATCCCGCTCCTCGCCGTTGCCGCCCTCGCCCTCGCTGCCTGTGGCGCGACGAGCCCCGCCACCTGGACGTATCCACCCGAGGATGCCAGCGTGGCGGGGCCAACGACCGCCGCAAGCGCCGAGCCGGTCGGAGGCGCCGTCCTGGACACCCTCGAGATCGAAGCCTTCGACCTTGGGTTCACACCGGCGGACCTCACGGTCCCGGAACCTGGGCGGTATGCCGTCGTCTTGGCCAACACCGGCCAGATCCCCCACGACATCACGTTCGCCGGCGGCCAGCCGGCGGTCGCGAATGCCGGCGAATCGGTGACGGTCGAGGTCGACGTGCCGGCAGAAGGGCTCGCGTTCATCTGCTCGATCGTCGGACACGAGCAGGCGGGCATGACCGGCGCGATCACGGTCGCCGGGACCACGGCGGGCGGAGACGATCACGGCGGTCCCGCGCCGACGACCGCGGTCGCATCCGATCCGAACGCACCCCCGCCAGTCACCTACGACGCGACTGCCCCCGCCCGCCTGCCTGGTGAGGTCCACGACATCGAACTGGTCATGACCGAGCAGGAGATGACGGTCGCCGAGGGGTTCGTCCAGAAGGTCTGGACGTTCGGCGGGACCGTGCCCGGACCAGTGATCCGCGTGAAGGTGGGCGACACGATCCGCGTGACGCTCAAGAACCCCATCGAGAACGGGCTTGCGCACTCCATCGACTTCCATTCGAGCCAGGTCGCATGGAACGACGAGATGACCTCGATCGACCCGGGTGAGGAGAAGGTCTACGAGTGGACGGCGGATTACGCCGGGGTCTGGATGTACCACTGCGGGACGTCGCCCGCTCTCCATCACATCGCCAATGGCATGTACGGGATGGTCATCGTCGAGCCGGCCGAGGGCCTGCCGCCGGTGGACAAGGAGTTCGCGCTGGTCCAGAGCGAGTGGTACTTGGGCGAGCAGAAGCAGCCGGTCGATCTGACCAAGGCGATGGCGGCGGCCCCCGCTCCCGACTACGTCGTGTTCAACGGCGTCGCCAGCCAGTACGTGGATGCGCCGCTCCAGGTCGGGACGGGCGAGACCGTCCGGATCTTCATCCTCGATGCCGGGCCAAGCATCGACAGCTCGTTCCACATCGTCGGAACGATCTTCAACACGGTCATCAAGGAAGGGATCACGCTCGCCAAGGGCAACGCCGGCAACTGGGGCGCGCAGGCGGTCGATCTCTCGCCGGCCCAGGGCGCGATCGTCGAGTTCACGACCGCGGAGGACGGCCTCTATCCCCTGGTCACCCACGCGTTCAACTTCGTCGGACGAGGGGCTCTTGGCCTGGTCCAGGCGGGCGACGGCGATCCGCTCAACTGAGTTGCCGATGACCGGGCGCGCGCTCCCGACCATCCAACAGGCTCCCGTGGAGACGGGGGCCTGTTGCGCAGCCTGCGCAGTCGCCGAACGACCGGCGACGACGCCGACGCCGAGGGCCGGCGACCGCCCCGCAGCCGCTCCGGTCCGACTCGACCGTGGGCGCGATCGCCGGATCACGTTCGGCGGCCTTGCCATGGCGGCAGGATTCGTCCTGGCGGCGCTCCTCGTGACCGCCGTCGGTGCGCTTCGGGGTGCGACCGGGCTGGCGGGTGGCTGGCTCCCCATCCACCTGCTGCTGGCCGGTGCGGCCGGGACGGCGATCTCGGCCGTGCTCCCGTTCTTCACGACGGCGCTGGCGGCTGCCGCGCCGGCGCCGGCCTGGCTGCGCGCCCTCGGCATCGGCGGGGTCGCGGTCGGTGCCGCGGTCGTGAACGCCTCGGTGGCGGCGGGCGCCGGCTGGATCGGCCATGTCGGCGCGTTCGGGTATCTCGTGGGCCTCGTGGCCGTCGCGGTCGCCGCCCTGGCCCCGTTGCGATCGGCGCTCGGGCGCCGGCGAACGCTGGTCGAGCGCGCCTACCTGGCGGCCATCGCGCAGGTCTTCCTCGGCGTGACGCTGGCATCCGCGTTCCTCGCCGGCTGGGCGCCGGTGGTGGAACGCTGGGCATGGCTGAAGCCGGCGCACGGTTGGCTCAATGTCGTCGGGTTCCTGTCGGTCGTGATGGTCGCGACCCTTGTGCATCTCGGACCGACGATCGAGGGTGGCCGGATCCAGCCTCGCAGGAGTGCCATCGTGGCCGTGGTCGGGTTGGCGGGTGGCGCCCCGCTCGTCGCCCTGGGGTATGCACTGCAAGCCGACCAGGTCGCCCGTGTCGGAGCGTTGGCGGTCGTCGTCGGGGCCGGGTCCGTCGCCGTCCACATGGTGGCCATCGCTCGGGATCGTGGGCGATGGACGACCGACGCTGCCTGGCATCGATTCACCCGGGGCAGCCTCCGCGCCGGATCGGTCTGGTTCGCCGTCGCGGCTGCCGTGGCCGCCGGCCGCGTGCTGTGGCTGGGCGCGGACCCAGCGGCCTGGACCCTCGCGCTGGTGGCCGTGCCGCTCGCGATCGGCTGGGTCCTGCAGGTCCTGCTGGGCTCGTGGAGCCACCTGATCCCGTCCATCGGTCCAGGCGATCCCGTCGCGCACGCTCGGCAGCGCCGCATCCTTGGCCAAGCCTCCGGGGTCCGGCTCGTCGCGCTGAACCTGGGCGTCGGGACCGCGAGCGCCGGCGTCCTCGCCGCGAACACGCCGATGACCGCCGTCGGTCTCGCGCTGGCGCTGGCCGCCGGCGCGGCGGGGGTGCTCACATTCGGACGAGCGGTTTGGGTCGGGGCGCAGGGCAAGAAGACGGCGTAACTGAGACTCAGTATCGACAACAACCCCCGATCGGTGGTACGCTCCGCCACCATGGTTGACGCTGCACCCTTCCTCACCGCCCTTGAACGCGCCGGGTACCGGATGACCGAGCCGCGCCGTGAGGTCGCGTCGTTGATCGCCGGCCAGGCCGGTCACTTCGCCGCGGCGGACATCATCGATGAGGCCCGCGCGCGGCACCTTGGGATCGGCCGTGCGACGGTCTTTCGGACGCTGGACGCACTCGCCGAGGTCGGCGTGGTGGAGCGCATCGACCTGCCGAACGGGGAGCATGCCTACCTCGCCTGCGAACCCGTCCACCACCATCACGTGGTCTGCACCCGCTGCGGCCGGAGCCGGGACATCGACGATGTCCGGGTGCGCAGCGTCGTGCGCGACGTGGCCCGTCGGACGGGCTATCGGATCGACGAGCACCGACTCGAGCTGTTCGGGCTCTGCCCCGATTGCCAGGTCAGCTGATGCCGTCGACAACGGAGCACGGCTGATGCTCGTCCCCGCGCTGATCGTCTCCCTCGCGGCGTGCCTGTCCGCGTTCCTTGGCGGCTGGCTCGCGCTGCGCGCGATCCGCTTCGTCGGGCTGATCATCGCGATCGGCGCCGGGATCCGGATCGGGGCGGCGTTCGTGGACCTCATCCCGGAATCGATCGCCCACCTCGGGTCGCTCGAGTCGGCCATGCTCTGGACGGCGACCGGGTTCCTTGCCTTCTACGTTCTCGAGCAGATGACCACGCTGCACGTGGGCCACGAGACGGCGGTCGAACTGGACCACGACAGCGAGACGCACCAGCACCTGGGGGTTGCCGGAGCGCTGGGGATGGGAATCCACAGCTTCCTGGACGGTGTCGCCCTCGCCGCTGGCATCGCGGTCGGGGGCGGACTCGGCATCGTCATCGCCTCGGTGGTCATCGTCCATCGGTTCAGCGATGGGATCGGGGTGGTGTCGTTCCTGCTTGCGAGTCGGACCACCTCCTCAGCGGCATGGCGCTGGCTGACCGTCGTGGCCGTGGCGCCGATCGCGGGCGTCGTGGTGGGCTCGATCCTTGCCGTCCCGGACGCGGTCCTTGGAGCGATGCTCGGGTTCTTCGCCGGTTTCTTCCTCTACGTGGGGGCGGCGGAGCTGCTGCCCGAGGCGCACCGGCGAGATCGCTCGAGGTTGGTCGCGGTGGCCACGGTCATGAGCGCCATCGGCATCTACCTCTTTTCCCTGTGGGTGGGCGCGATCGGGGTCGACATCGGTTGATGCGGCGTCGGCGACGAGGACCTTCGGCGCCGCCCGGGATGACCATCGGCGGCGGATCCGCCTGAAACCTTCCGGCGACGGGATGTCTCGACCATGTAGACGACCCTGCCGCCGGAGGAACCCTTGTCCGTCAGCGCCGCGCCCCGATCCGGACCACCGTTTCGCCTGACCATGCGCAGCTCCGCGATCGTGGTCGCGGTGCTCGGTCTCATCGTGATCTATGCGACCGGCCAGATCCTGCCTGGCTCGACCGACCGTCAGGCGGAGCTCCGATTCTGGTTGGCCGCCCGAGCGACCGGCGTCGTCGCCCTGCTGCTGCTGACGGCCCAGATCGTCTTCGGTCTGGTGCTCAGCCATCCGCACAACAAGACCACCTGGAAGCTCTCCAAGCGCATCTTCCCGTGGCACGACCACCTGTGGGTGTTCGTCATGGCCTTCCTCGTGGCCCACATCGCGAGCCTGCTGGCCGACCCGAAGTCGGGCATCGACCTGGCCGGGGCCTTCATCCCGGGGATGTCGCAGTACCGCAGCTCGCCCGTGGCCCTCGGAACACTCGCGCTGTACGCCTTCCTGGTCACAGCGATCACCGCTCGCTACACGAAGCTCCTGCCGGCCGGCGCGTGGCTCTCGCTGCATCGCCTGGCCCTCGGGATCTTCGCGTTCAGTTGGTTGCACGGGATCCTCGCGGGCACCGATTCCACGGCACTCGAGGGTCTCTACGTCGGCATGGTCGTTGCGGTGACCGCGGCCGGCGCCTATCGCTACTGGGCCGCCAAGCGGGCCAGACCCACCTTCTCGACCGCACGCACGGAGGGCGACGCCTGATGTCTCCGACCCGATTGTTGATCCGTCGAATCGCCACCACCGCCGGAGTCATCGCGGTGATCGCCCTGGGGATCGGCTCGATCCAGGCGGCGGCCGCCTGGACGGCCGCGTCCGCACCGTTGACCGTCGCCCCGGTCAGCCTGTCCACGCTCAAGACGAGCCTTGCCGAGGAACAGGCGCGCTCGAAGGCGCTCGTCGAACAGCTCCAGGCGCTTGACACACGGTCTCGCGACCTGGAAGCGGCGCTCGCCGAGGCGCAGACGCGGATCGCGGACGACACGACGGTCACGACCGATCTCGAGGACCAGCTCGCCGCAGCCACCAAGAAGCTGGCCAAGCTCGAATCGGCGATCGCCAAGGCAAGGAAGGCCCTGGCAGCCCAGGAGGCGGCAGCCGCGTCCGCTCGCCGGGCGGCGCCGGCAAGCAATGGCTCGAATGGCGACGACCACGACGACGACGACCACGACGACGAGGACGACGAGGATCACGAAGACGAGGAGGATGACGATGATTGACCGTCGCATCCCGTCGCATCTCGCGGTCCTGATCGGCGTGTCGGCTGGGGCCTATGCGATCTCCCTCGCGGGCATGACCGCGCTCCAGGCGGGCGCGGACGCACGAATCCGCGAGCAGCGCGAGCCGTACCGGCTGGCCGCCGAGGCGGTCGCGGCCGAGCATCGCGACCTGGAGGCGGCGATCGATGCGGCGACGCGTCGCTACACGACGACGGCGACGCGCTACGGGATGACCGGGGCCACGATCACCGAGATGGAAGGCTCGCTCGACGAACTGGCCGTTCGGGCGGCCACGCTCCTCGAGTCGGCGGCGTCGTTGCCGACTCGCTTCAGCCTGCCCGCGGTCCGGACCGCCGCCCCGCCGCGTCAGGCGGCGCCGCCCAAGACCGACTCGACGACCCGCGCCTCGGGGTGAGTGGCCCGGTTGCCGTGAGCGAGCCCGTCGCCGGGCCCACGGCGGGTACGACACTCCGCTACGAGGGCCGCGCCATGGCGTCGGGCCTCTCGCTGGCCGTGATCGTGGACGAGCCGGCCCGACGTTCGATCGGTGAACGGGCGTGGAGGGCCGTCCGCGACGAGTTCGAGGCGAGCGAAGCGGCGATGTCGCGCTTCCGCGATGACAGCGACATCACCCGCCTCAACAAGACGAGCGGCCGCGACCCGTTCCTGTCGGTCGATCGTCGCCTCGCCATCGCCCTGCACGCCTGCGATCGGGCGATGCGCGTGACGGAGGGCCGCTTCGACCCGCGGGTGATCGACCGGCTGGAGGCGTGGGGCTATCGCGGAGCGCCCCTGGGAGTCGCGGCGCCGTCAGCGTTGGGATCGGCGGGGAGGATCGTCGAGCGCGACGCGGACGGGCGCCTGCGTGTCCCCCACCCCGTCGATCTTGGCGGGATCGGCAAGGGCCTCGCCCTCCGTTGGGCGGCCGACCGGATCGAGGACCTCGGTGTCCGGCGCTACCTGCTCGACGCGGGTGGTGACATCGTGATGCGCGGACGTGGGCCGGGCGGCGACCGGTGGCAGATCGGGATCGAGGACCCGGGCGGCGGACCGGACCCGCTCGCGGTCGCTGCCCTCGATGACGGCGCGATCGCCACGTCCTCGATCCGACGTCTCCGCTGGAACGTGGACGGCCGCGTGCGCCACCACCTCGTGGACCCCGCCACCGGCGAGCCCGCGGACGAGGGCCTGGTCGCGGTGACGGTCGCCGCCGCGGACCCGGCTTGGGCCGAGGTGTGGAGCAAGAGCCTGTTCATCGCCGGCCGGACACGCATCGCCGAGATCGCGCGATCACGTGGACTCGCCGCCTGGTGGGTGGATCGGGACGGAAGCGTCGAGATGACACCCGCGGCGCGATTCCGCACGATCTGGGTTGCCGGCGAGGCCTGAACCCGAGCGCCGCCCCGTCAGCCCGCGAGTGCGCGTTCCAGTTCCGCGGCGGTCGGCATCCCGCCACGGGCACCGGGACGCGTCACGGACACGGAGGCGGCGGCAACCGCCCGTGTCGCCGCTGCCTCGAGTCCCAGACCCGACGCCAGACCGGCCGCGAGCGCACCGTTCAGGGTGTCCCCGGCGCCCACGGTATCGACCGGTGTGACCGCGAGCGCGGGGATGTGCACCGACGCATCGGCCGATTCCAGCCGCGCCCCTGCGGCGCCCAGGCTGACCAGCCGCGATCCGCTTGCCGGCAGGCCGATGTCGCGCAGGACGAGCAGCTCGCCCTCGTTGGGGGTCAGGATGTCGGCCGCGGCGAGGGTCGCCGGATCGAGACCCTGCGCTGGAGCCGGGTTGAGGATGGTCGTCGCACCACCCGCCCGACCAGCCTCCAGCGCGGCGCGCGCGGTGGCCGTCGGGATCTCGTGCGAGACGAGCACGACGTCGCCCGGGCCCACCCGGGACCGTTCCAGTGCCGCGGTCGCCATTGCCGGGGTGAGGGCCATGTTCGTCCCGCTCGCGACGGCGATGAGGTTCTCGCCGTGCTCGTCGACGAGGATGAAGGCCACGCCCGTCGCCTCGCCGGGGAGGACGGTCACGTGCTCGATGTCGACGCCGTCGCCGGCCAGCGCCTGACGCGCCCGCTCCCCGAACGCGTCATCCCCGACCGCCCCGATGAACGTCGTCGAGGCGCCCAGGCGCGCGGCGGCGACGGCCTGGTTGCCGCCCTTGCCGCCGTCGTGCTGCGCCAGGCGGCCCCCGGTCACGGTCTCCCCGGGCCGCGGGAGTCGCGCGGTCGTGACCGTCAGGTCGACGTTGACCGACCCGACGACGATGACCCGTCCGCTCACGACCCGGTGATGAACTCGCCGCCGTCGACGCTGATGATGTCGCCGTTGATGAACTCGGTGCCCTCGCCGGACAGGGCGAGGATGGCGTTCGCGACGTCCTGCGGCGTGGTCATGCGACCGGTCGGGTTCCGCTTCATGGTGATGTCGATCATCGTCTGCGACTCGGGGATCTTGAGCAGGGCCGGGGTCACGGTCACGCCGGCCCGGATGCAGTTCGCCGTCGCCCCGGTGCCGTGGCGGGCAAGCTCCATGGCCAGCTGGCGGATGTGCGACTCGAGCGCGGCCTTGGCCGACGACACGACGCCGTACGAGGGCACGACCCGGGTGGAGCCCTCGGAGGTCATCGCGTAGATCTTGGAGCCCTGCCCGAGGAACCCGCCGCGCCACAGG
>CAYVJP010000052.1:0-14175 GCA_964451745.1 uncultured Anaerolineaceae bacterium
AGAAGGCGCGCGAGATCTGGTTCCTGTGCCGCCAGTACGACGCGGACGAGGCGCTGGCGATGGGACTCGTGAACCGCGTCGTCCCGTTGGCCGACCTCGAGGCGGAGGGCGTCGCCTGGGCCGAGGAGGTCCTCCTGATGAGCCCGACCGCGATCCGCTTCCTCAAGTCCGCCTTCCTCGTCGCCACCGATGGGCTGGCCGGCCTGCAGGAGTTCGCGGGCAACGCGACCGGCCTCTACTACACGACCGACGAGGCACACGAGGGTTCCACGGCGTTCCTCGAGAAGCGCAAGCCCGACTACACGAAGTTCCCGCGGCGGCCGTGAGCGACGGTCTCGCGGCCGGCGCCCGCCCATCCGCGCTCCGCACCTGGTGGCTGGCCATCCGGCCGAACACACTGCCCGCGGCCGTGGCCCCGGTGCTCGTGGGTCTCGGCGCGTCGCTGGCGCTCGCGGTGCCGTTCCGCCTCGACACCGCGCTCGCCTGTCTCGCCGTCGCGCTGTCGCTCCAGATCGCGGCGAACCTCGCCAACGACGTCTCGGACTTCCGGCGCGGCGCCGACACCGAGGCGCGGACCGGTCCCCTTCGCGTCGCCGCGGCCGGCCTCGTGACCGAGCGCCGGCTGGAGGCCGCCATCGCGGTCGTGCTCGCGTTCGCCGCGGTGGTCGGGCTCTACCTCGTGGCGGTCGGCGGTGTCGTCCTGCTGGCCGTGGGCGCCGCGGCGATGGCCGCGACGCTCGCGTACACCGGTGGACCCTGGCCATACGGTTATCGGGGCCTCGGCGAGATCTTCGTGTTCGTCTTCTTCGGGCTCGTGGCCGTCGTCGGGACGGCCTATCTGCAGGCGCTGCGACTCGAGCCGCTCTTCTGGTGGGCGGCCGTGCCCGTCGGCTCGCTCGTCACTGCGATCCTCGTCGTGAACAACCTGCGCGATATCCCGACCGATCGCGCGGCCGGGAAGCGGACCCTGGCGGTGACGTTCGGCGAGGGGTTCGCAAAGGGCGAGTACATCGCCTTGCTCGCCGTCGCCGCCGTCGTCCCGGTGGTGCTCGTGGTCGGATCGCTCGCCGGCCCGCCGGTTCTCCTGGCGCTCGTCGCCTTCGTCCTGGCGGTCGCGCCGGTCCGGACGGTGCTCGGACTGGGCCCCGGCGACGACCGGCGCACGCTCAACCCGGTCCTGAAGGCGACCGCTCGACTCTCCCTGGCATACGGCGTGCTGTTCGCGATCGGGCTGGCCGTGGGAGGGAGCGCGGCGTGACGAGCATTTGGAGCGCAACGGCGGTCCGGGTCCGGATCCCGTTCCGACGACCGTTCGTGACGGCTGCGGGCACGTTCCGCGAGCGCGATGCCTGGATCGTGCGCCTGCGCGACGCGGACGGTCGCGAGGGTGTCGGTGAGGCGAGCCTGGAGCCGGCGGCCGGGCCTGGAGCACTGGAGGCGCTCGCTGCGGCCGTGCGCGCGGCCGTCGCTGACCCGAGGCGCTGGGTTGGTGACGGCGGCGCTCCGCGCTCGGCCCCGACCGATCCGATCACCCTCGCCGTCCGGGCCGCCTTCGCCGGTGCGGCCGAGGACCTGCGCCGACACGACGCCCGCGAGCTGCCGACGTTCGTCCACGTGAATGCCTCGATCGCGAGCGAAACACTCGACGAGGTCCTCGAGGCCGTCGAGGCAGCCCTCGACGCGGGATACGACTGCCTCAAGCTCAAGGGCGGCAGCGAGCACACGACCGAGGACCTGGTCGAACGCCTGTCGCTCGCACGCGCCCTCGCCGGCGAGGACATCGAGCTGCGCCTCGATGTCAACGGGGCGTGGCACCCCGCGACAGCCGCCGAGCGGATCGGCGCGATCGCCCCGTTGGACATCGCGTATGTCGAGCAGCCGATCCCGCCGGGCGATCTCGGGATGCTGGCCTGGCTCCGGCGCGTCGCACCCGTCGACATCGCCGCCGACGAGGCGATCGCGTCGCGCGCGGACGCGGAGGCCGTGCTCGCTGCCTCGGCCTCGGACGTCCTGGTGGTCAAGCCGGCTCGTGTCGGCGGGCCGCGGGAGGCGCGCGCGATCGCGGCGATGGCCTCGGAACACCGAGCCAGCCTGACGATCTCCAACCTGCTCGAGACCGGCGTGGGGCTCGTGGCCGCCCTCCGGGTCGCGGCGAGCCTGCCTGACCCCGACCGCGGCTATGCGCACGGCCTGGCCACCGCCGACCTGCTCGTCAGCGACCTGCTCGCGACACCGCTCGAGGTCCACGACGGGCGGATGGCGGTCCCGGGTGGACCGATCGTCCTCGACGAGGAGGCACTCGCCCGATGGTCGGTCGAGCGCGTGGGCGCCGCTCGATGACGACGCGCACCCTCGACCTGCTGCCGGACGACGGGCGTCGCCACGCTGTCGCGCGGCCGACGGACCCCGCCGTGGTCGATGGCGATCGCCGCTGGACCTGGGGCGAGCTCGACCGACGTGCCGACGCGATCGCCGCCGCCCTGATCGCGACCGCGCTCGGGCCCGACCCCCGCGTCGCCCTCGCCATCGGGCCGACGGCCCTCGGGGTCGCGGCGATCCACGGGGCGGCGCGGGCCGGGGTGACGGCCGTGCTCGTGAACCCGCGCCTGACCGCCACCGAGATCGGGGGTGTGCTGGAGGCGTCGGGTGCCGCGATCCTCGCGGTGGATGGCGTCGATGGCGTGGTCGCCGCACCGGCCGGGACCGCGATCGTCGACCTGAGCGCGGTCGAGGACACGGAAGACGGGCGGGACCACGACGACAGGCCATCGATGTTCGTCGTCCCGACCTCGGGCTCGACGGCGCGACCGAAGCTCGCCCGCCTGCCCCTGGACCGCGTGGCCGCGAGCGCCGCCGCCTGGAACGACGCGCTGCCACCTGCCACTGGCTGGCTCCTGTCGCTGGGGTTGACGCACGTCGCGGGCCTGGGGATCGTGGCCCGGGCGACGGCCGCCGGCGTCCCGATCGTGATCTCGCCACGGAACGACCCGGTCGGTCTCTTCGAGGCGATCGCGGCCGCCGCGGCGACACAAGGCGTCGTGGTCAGCCACTGCTCGCTGGTCGCCGCCCAACTGCGCGCCGTCCTCGATGGCACCGGCGACGCCCCACCGCCCGAAGGCCTGCGTTCGGTGATCGTCGGGGGTGGCCCGCTGGCGGCGTCCCTGCGCACCCGTGCCGCCGCGGCCGGGTGGCCGATCGTCGAGTCCTACGGCATGACCGAGACCGCGTCCGGCGTGGTCATCGATGGCCGGCCGCTCGCCGGGGTCGAGCTTCGCGTCGCCGGCGACGGCGAGATCCTGGTCCGCGCGCCGATGGCGTTCGATGGCTACCTCGACGACGCGGGGGCGACCGCCGCCGCCATCGATGCCGACGGCTGGCTGCACACCGGCGATCTCGGACGGCTCGACGACGACGGACGACTCGTGGTCGATGGACGACGCGACGGCATGATCATCCGGGGCGGCGAGAATGTCGCTCCACGGGAGGTCGAGGCCGTGCTGGCGAGTCACCCGGGCGTCGCGGAGGTCGCGGTCGTCGGGATCCCCGATGCGGCCCTGGGGCAGGTCGTCGCGGCGGTCGTCGTCCCCACGCCCGGCGCCGACCCGACCGACGACGAGCTGCGTGACCACACCCGCTCGCGCCTCGCCGGGTTCAAGATCCCGGCGCGGATCGTCCGCGTCCGCGAGCTGCCGCGCACGTCGCTGGGCAAGGTCGATGGGCCGGGGATCGTGGCGCTCGCCCTGACCGGGGAGCGGCGCCGGACGGTGAGCGCCGATGATGGCCAGCGCATCGCGATCCGCGAGCTGGGCGCGGACGGCGCGCGCGTCGTCGTGCTGCTCCATGCCACGCTCTCGAGCGCCGACCAGCTCATGGCGCTCGGGCGCCGCCTGGCAGATCGGGCGCACGTCATCCTCGTCGATCGGCGCGGCAGCGGCGCCAGTCCGATGAGCGAGCCGGGGCCGGTGGACGTCGAGCGCCATGTCGCGGATGTGATCTCCGTCCTCGACGCGCTGGGGATCGAGCGGGCGGCCCTCGTCGGGCACAGCTTCGGTGGCGTCGTCGCCCTCGAGACGGCCGTCCACCAGGCGGGCCGGGTCGCGGCGGTCGTCGCCTGGGAACCGCCGTTCATGCCGCTGGCACCGAGGCGCGTCCGCGAGGGCATGGCGGACATCGGCGAGGACGTCGCCGCGGCCTATGCGGCCGGTGGCTCGGAGGCGGCGGCTCGCCTCTTCCTGGAGACGGTGAGTGGGGACGGTGCGTGGGACCGGCTGCACCCCCGGCAGCGCGAGGCGATCGGGCGGTCGGGGACCGGTGCGCTCGCCGACGTCGCCATGGGCGGGCTCACGCCCGACGGGCTGGAACGACTCGCCGCGCCCACGCTCGTCCTCACCGGCACCGCGAGCGAGCGGTTCTATCGACCGATCGCGGATGCGCTCGCCGAGCGGATCGGCGCGGCCGCCACCAGGATCCACCTGCCCGACCTGCGCCACATGGCGCCCATCACCGACCCGGCCGCCGTCGCGGACGCCGTGCAGCGGCACCTCGACGACATCGATGAGGAGAGCCGCGCATGACCGAGACGCCCACCCCGACGCCGAGCGGCCAGGCGACCGACCAGGGCAATGCCGCGCCCCCGACCGAGGTCGGCGCGATGTTCGACCGCATCTCGGGCGTCTACGATCTCATGAACCTGATCATCAGCGGGTTCCAGGAACCGCGCTGGCGGCATCGGGCGGTGGCGGTGGCGGGCGTCGGCATCGGGGACGCGGTCATCGATGTCGCGACCGGGACCGGGAAGGTGGCTGCGTCCCTCAAGGACCAGGTGGGGCCGACGGGTCGGGTGCTCGGAGTCGATCTTGCGCCGAGGATGATCAAGCGCGCCCAGCGCGCGTATGCGGACCGGGCCGGGCTGGAGTTCGTCGTCGGGAACGCGATGGAGCTCCCGGCGCCGGACGCGACGTTCGACGCCGCGACGATCGCGTTCGGGATGCGCAACCTGCCCGACTACGGGCGCGGCTTCACGGAGATGCGTCGGGTCGTGCGCCCGGGTGGGCGAGTCGTGTGCCTCGAGATCGCCCGGCCGGACCATCTCCTCGCGCGCCTGGGACGGATCTGGTTCGAGCGGATCGTGCCGGTCATCGGCCGACTCGCCGGGCAGGGCGATGCGTACGGGTATCTCGTGGAGAGCGTCCGCAACTATCCGGCGCCAGAGCGGATCGCGGCGATCATGCGCGAGGCGGGGCTCGTGGATGTCACGTTCACGCCGATGACGTTCGGGATGGTCACGATCCATGTCGGGCGGCGCCCGGTCGAGTGACGGGGGCCGTGGCCGAGGTCGTGGGCGGGGCTGGGCGGTGTCCGTGGCCGCGGGCGGATCTGGCGGCGCACTCAGGTACGTTCCAGCGTCCCGCGTAGTCTCCACGTGAATCCCGTGCGCGTCGCTGCCCACCCTGGCGTCCGTCTCAGGTCCCCAACGGCTACCCGGGACGCGACGCGGTCCAGAACGCCCGGTTTCGGTGGGATTCGCGCGTAGCGAAGTCACCACAGCACTAGCCGGGACCTTCGCGATCGAGCCGAGGCCGACGGCAGGGCCGCGACGGCTGTCCATACCGCGCCCGGCGCCCGTCTGCTGCGACATACGCCCGCCTGTGGAGCCTTAGGCGGGCATGACACCCGTCAAGACCTCGATCTTGCTCTTCTCGCCACCGAATCCATCCCGGATCGTGCGTGATCCGAGCAGCTCGTCCTTCGTACCGACGCTGCGGGGGCGATGGAACCCGCCGCCGAGCCCGCCTAACGCTCCGGGGGCGGGCGCTAGTCGCATCCGGCCGGAATCAGCTGCGCTGCAGCACCGATCGCAGGCGCTCGTACTCCGCTTCATCGATCTCGCCGGATGCCAGGCGGGTCCGCAGCGCATCGAGCGCCGGATCTCGCGGCGGCTGCGTGGCTGGCAGGACGCGATGGGCGGTGCGCGCCAGGAGAACGATCACGGCATAGATCGCGATCACGAAGACCGCAATCGTCACGATCGCGGTGAGCGCCGTCACGATGACTTCGACGAGGCCGACCTCAGGCATATCGAGATGGTAGACCCGGCGGCTACTCTGGAGACCGGCGATCCGCGGGACTCTGCACCGCCTCCACCGGCACCTCGTGGTCGGTGTCGGTCATCCCGACCGGGAATTCGGCACGGTTCGCGTCCAGGAACGGATCCCTGGCACCCAGGCGTCGGTTGCGATCGATCCCCATCGCCGCCGCGAGCAGGATCGCGAACTCCGCGATCACGACGATCCCCCACGGCAGGACGCCCGCATATCCCAGCCCGAGAGGCACGAAGAGCGCGACGAGGATCAGGAGGGCGATCAGCATCGATCTGCTCCGATCAGCGCTTGGCGTGGGCAGCGTTCTCGGTGAGTCGGATCTCGATGATTCGCGTGACGAGGTCGGTCGGGATGGGGCGCGACGCCGGGAAGCGGATGGTCCCCTTGCCGGCGAGGTAGGGCTCGATGGCCGCTCCCAACCCCTGGACGACGCCGTCGCTCGCCGGGAACAGGCTGTAGTGCTGCTTGAACGCGTCGTACGAGACGAGGAACTGGCCACCGTGGCTCTTGAAGCCCGGCATCTTGTAGGTGATGACCTCGGTCGCGTTGGGGGCGGCCGTGCGGATGGTCTCGCGCAGGGTCGTCATCGCGGCGCGCTTATCGTCGGGGAGCGACGCCAGGTACTCGTCCACGGTGGTCGGTTCGGCCATTCGGGTCTCCTGCGAACGAGTCGTGCAAGGGTCATCATCCCACGCCGCCGCACCCTACCGTCCGGCTCCGACGAGGCCCATGCCGCAGATGTGGAACGTGTCGTCCACGCCTGTGCCCCCGCCAAGGTGTTCGAGCACGTCGCCCTCACGACCGATGATGTTGCCGTAGGGGCCTGCGAGCACGGCGCGCCCGTCCATCCGCCATGCCGCGAACCCGCTCGGCCAGACGACCGGGACGGTCTCCCCGGACTCGACGCTGACCAGGACCAACGCATCCCCGTTGGTCGCGATCCGAACCGGCGATAGCAGGGCGGTGTGGCAAGCGAGCTGCAGGCTCGGGCCCTCGGTCGCGATCTGGAGGCGGGTCGCTCCTGCCGGAAGGGCCGGGCCGGTGAAGTTGGGAACGAGGATGAGGACGACGACCGCGAACGACAGGGCAAGCATGACCCCGACCGCGATGCGCAGCTTCCTCATGCCCGCCAGACGGTCACGCGGACGCGAGCGTTCCCACGTCAGGCCTCTGGTTTGCCCACACGGACACGTGTTTCGTGCTGTCGCTCGTGAACGGCTCGCGGCGCCAGCCGGCCCATCGATCGCGCAGGGTCAGCCCTGCGAGCTGCGCCATGAGATCGAGCTCGGCCGGCCAGACATACCGGAACGGGATCGAGAGTCGGTCGACGACGCCATCGATCACCTCGACGTGGTGCGAGATCAACCCCTGGTTCGCGACGTCGTACTCGTCGATGGACCACGAGGTCGCGGTGACGTTGTAGGCACGGAAGGCCTCGCCTGGCGGCAGGCGCTGGAGCTCGGGGAGCATCACCTCGACGACGAACGCGCCGCCCGGCTCGAGGTGCGTCGCGACGTTGCGAAAGCACGCGACCTGGGCGGCCTGCGTCGTCAGGTTCATGATCGTGTTGAAGACGAGGTACGCGACGGCGAACGTGCCATCCACGGTGGCCGTCGCGAAGTCGCCGATCGCCACCGGGATCGCGTCGCCGCCGGGCTTCGCGCGCATCCGCGCGACCATCGCGTTCGAAAGCTCGATCCCGTGGACCTCGACGCCGCGCTTCGCCAGCGGCAGGGCGATGCGGCCGGTGCCGATGCCAAGCTCGAGCGCCCGCCCGACGCCGGCAAGCTCCGCGAGCAGATCGACGACTGGCTCGATCGCGGCCGCGCCGAACATCTCGCTCTCGGAGTCGTCGTACGTGGCCGCGACGTGTTCGTCGAAGTAGCCGTCGTCGTGCATCGGGCGAATCTAGCTGAGGCTTGCCCGCGACTGGAACCTGGGTCGGTGCGGTTCGAAGGTTGCCTGCCTGATTCCTGTCAGATGTTCACCACCCGGGCGCTCGTCAGCCGATCTTTGACGTTCGCTCTTGGTCACGCCCATCTGACGATGAATCGCCTGTCCATGGCGCCGCCGCTTGCACAAGGTGGTGGCGATGCGCCGCCTCGAGGCTGACGAAGGGGCGCTAGATGCGCATTTGTCAGCTTCGAAGAGCCCGGGGACCACGCCAGGCCCTTGGTGCGGAGGCCAACCACGCGATGATGTATCGATGTTGGTCCGTTTGGCCGGCGCTGTCCTGCTCGCGACGCTCGTGGCGTCCTGCGCGCTTGTTGCCGGCCCCAAGACCGACGGCCCGCTCGGTGCCCCGAACGACCCCGGTGCGCCGTCGGCGGCGCGCGTCTACCTGACCTCGAACCCGCCCACGCTCGACGTCCCGGTGGAGATCGGTCTGCGACTCGCGGTCAGCGAAGATCCCGCGCCGACGTACCCGTTCGCGGCCAACGACCTGATCCGGGTGATCGCCGATGTCGTTCCCGGCACCTACCGCGTATCCCTCGACGGAACCTGGTGCGATGGATCGATCACGCTCGCGAGCTCTCGGGAGACGGACGTTCGGCTGGACGTGGCAGACGATGGCTGCGTGGTGTCGTTCGGAGAGCCGCACCCGATCGGTGGCGAGCACACGATCGAGTAACCGTCGTCGTGCATCGCGGGTCTACTCCCGATCCGGCGCGGGACCGAAGAGGAACCGCAGCGCGTCGGGGAGCCGGCGAGCCCATGCCGACTCGTGGTGGATCGCGTCAGGGTCCATGACGAACCGCAGGTCCACCGACTCGCGCATGCCGGACATGACCAATGCGTCGCGGACCCGGCGGGCGTCGTAGGGGAAGCCCGCCGACCATCGTCGCTCCTCGGCGGGCGTCGGCGCATGCGAACCCTCGCGCCCGCCGACATCGATGTAGGCCCGCTCCGGTCGGATGCGCAGCCGCCGGAGCTGTCCGAGGATCACGCCCTGCCATCCAGGGAACGCGGGGCTCATCGCGCCGATCCGCCCGAAGGTGTCGCCGTGCTCGACGGTCGCCCAGAGGCTGATGAGCCCGCCCAGGGAGGAGCCCATGATCCCGGTCGCCGCGCGGTCGGTCAGCGTCGGGAATGCGGCGTCCACCGCCGGCTTGACTGTCTCGACGACCCAGCGGAGATACTCACGACCCAAGCCGCCCTGCGGCCAGGGACCGGGTCTGCCGCGGTACGGCGTGTACTCCGCGTAGCGCAGGTCGCCGCTGTTCGGGATTCCCACCACGATCAACTCGATCCCAACGTTCGCGAGCACGGCGAGCGTCTCATCGACCTGCCATTCGCCGGAAAAGCTCGTTGCGGCATCGAACAGGTTCTGCCCGTCGTGCATGTACAGGACCGGGTACCGACGGCCGGTCTCGAAGCCACGTGCGGGCACGTGGACCAGGATGTCGCGAGCCGGCGTGTACGCCGGGCCATCAAGACCGGCGAGCACCCGCAGATCCCCGACCACGGTGGAGTCGGGCCTGCCACGAGCCTGCAGGTAGTCGTGGACGTTCATCCCGCGCCGACGCCGGGGCCGCGCTCCCACAGGTCCCACCGGAACACCGCGCGCATCCCGGCGCGCTCGTAGACCGCCGTCGCGCCGGTCGCGTTCTCCGCATCGACGTTGAGCAGCACGCGCCGAAGCCCGCGCGCCGCAGCGGCCGCGAACGCTCGATGCAGCAACGCCGCGGCGATCCCGCGCCCGCGATGCGACGACAGGACCGCGAGCCAGTCCACCCAGCCGGCGTCGTCGCCGTCGCTCGCGATGAGGGCGCCCACCGGCACCCCGCCATCACGCGCCACCAGCCACAACGAGGGATCGTGGCTCGGGCTCGCCTCGTGTTCGGCGACCCACTCGTCGAACGGCTCGGGGTGGTCGGCTGGATCCTCGGCGAAGGCGGCGACGAGGATCGCGTGGATCGCCGGAAGTTCCGTGGCGGGATCGACCCCGCCGATCTCGATCCCCGCAGGCGGCGATCCCGCGACGACCGGTCCGTCGAGGTCGATCCCCATGTGCCAGTGGTGCCGGATCGGACGCAGGCCGCGTGCGGTAGCCATCTCGGCCGCGGCCGTATCCGTCGCGTTGATGGAGTGGCGGAACCGCGGCGAGGAGGCCCCGGAGAGCTGGACCGACGCGCGCTCCTCGATGCGATCGAACAGCGCCGTGCCGATCCCGCGCCCGCGGTATGCCGGGAGCACGACACCCCACGACCCCACGATGCCGGGCTCATCCTGGACCGCCTGCCCGTACGCGACGATGGCCCCGGCGGCATCGGTCACGACCCAGGTGTCGGTCGCGAGATCGATCCCCGGCCGATTCCACACCTGGCGGATGAAGTAGGCATCGAGCGTCGGCTCGACCCCGTCTGCCAGCTGATCAGCGAGATGGACGTCGGCCACCGCATCGACATCGTCGAACGTCGGCGAGCGGAAGGCGAATCCGTCCGGAAGGCGCATCGCGAGAGCGTACGATGTCCGGGCTGAGCCATGGATGCTGGAGGTCGATATGGACGAGTCGGCAGCTGTGTCGTTCGACCCGTGGCGGGCCGGGATGCACCCGCGTGCGGCGGGGATGCTGGTTCGCTCGCTGGGGCGAGTCGACCTCCCGCTCGGTGAGGCACTCCGCCTGGAGATGGCCGGGGCCGAACCGGGTGGCGAGAACGAGTCGCACGTGCAGTACTACATCGAGACGGAGGCGGGCGCGTGGGCGATCTGGATCTCATGCCCGCGAGACGAGTTGCCTCGTCACGAGGCGAGGCTCCGGGAGATCGCCATGCCTGTCGAAGCGTCATAGCGGTGTCGCCGGCCCGGACCATCGCCGGACCGGACGACCCGGACGGGGCGTAGCCGCCCTCCTGCGTCTGCCTGTTACCCTGCCGCGCGACGGCGAGCGTGCCGTCGTGACGGAGACGATCCATGTCCGAGCCTCTCGCCCCGGCCCGATCGGCCGGCGTCGCCGCCCGGTCCATCATCCTCGCGCTGGCGGTCGGGCTCGTGGTCGTCGCGTGTGGGTCGCTCTCGGCGCCCCGCGCACCCGTCGTACCGGCCACGCCGGTCGTCACCAGCCCGCCGGCGGCGACCGCATCCCCGACGTCGAGCGCCCACACGGCGGCCATCGCGGCATTCGTCGAGTCGGTCGCGAGCGGCGAGCTGACGTATCGCATCGACTACACCGGCACCGTGAGCTGGTCGTCGCGGACCACCAAGATCAAGGGTTCGATGACCGTGGCCGGTGAGGATTTCGCTGCTGCCTGGCGGTACCTGTTTGAAGGCGTCCCGGTGCATGACCTCCAGGTGCGGGGCGTGAACGGCAAGGGTTACATCAAGCGCGAGGGGAAGGCCTGGGCGTCGCTGAAGAACTACGACCTGAACGACTCGTACGTGCCGTTCAAGCGGGTCACCGACACCAGCAACGTCAAGTACCTCGGGCCTGTGGAGGTCGGCGGCAAGATCCTCCACCGCATCAGCATCCCCGAAGCCCTGCTCATCCACCCGACGACGATCCCCTACAACGTGAAGAAGGAGAAGGTCGAGCAGCTGACCCTCGAGGTACGCATCGACGACAAGGGCAAGCCACGGACCGGGACCTGGGAGCTCCGGTCGCAGGCGCGCATCGGCGAAGGCGTCGGTCAGCTGCAGCGCGTCGTGTACCAGCTGGAGCTGAAGTTCTCGAAGGTCGGGGCCAAGCTGACCGTCAAGAAGCCCTGACGTCCGGCCGGGCTCAGACGAACCCGAGGCCTTCGGCGATCAGCAGGACCCCGAAGACCACGAAGGCCACGGCCGCGAAGACCTTGACCGCGCGCTCCGGGAGTCTCGTCCCCAGGAACGCACCGATCCCGATGGCGATGGCATCTGCGGCGACCATGCCCGCCGTCGAGCCCAGCCATGTCCCCCACGGCTCCTCCGTGGTCGCGAGCGTGATCGTCGCGAGCATCGTCTTGTCCCCGAGCTCGGCCAGGAAGAAGGCGGTCCCGATGGTCAGCACCGCCCATCGCCCCGTGCGCTTCGCGCGGCCCTCGTCGTCCTCACCGAGCGAGTCGCCTCGAAGCGTCCAGGCGGCGAACACGAAGAACGCGAGCCCCGCGACGACCTGGATGAGCGCCGTGGGGAGCGCGAGCGCGACGACCGAGCCGAGGAGCACGGAGCCCGCGTGGACGATCAGGGTCGCGATCGTCACCGCCAGGAGGACCGTCCAGGCTCGATAGCGGGACGCGAAGGCAAGCGCCATCAACTGGCTCTTGTCCCCGAGCTCGGCCAGGAAGACCACGGCGAACGAGAGGACGAAGGCGTCCATCAGGATTCGGCCGGATCGGCACGGACCCTGATCCGGTCGGACCGGCCGGGGATCCCGTCGTGCACCTGCTGCCAGGCGCCGTCCCGGAACACCTCGTACGCTCGGAACGCGCACGGCACGCCCTTGGCGACCATCGGATCGATGTCGTCCATGAGCTGGAAATGGAGATGCGTGCTCGTGGAGTTGCCCGTGTGCCCGACGCGACCCAGGATCTCGCCCTCGCGCACGGTCACACCTTCGCGGACCGCGACCGAGCCCGGCGCCAGGTGGACGAACGCAGCAACGACGTCGCCGCTCCGGGCGACGACGTGATTCCCGAGGATGGATGACACGTTCTCGGGCCGGAACGTCAGGGCGGTCCTGATCGCGAGGATCGCTTCGCGGACGGGATGGACGCGAGCCCGCTCGGGCTGCCCGTCGACGGCGCGGACGATCTCCGCATCGAACGGTGCGTGGACCGGTGCGCCCCACGCGTAGCACTCGCGGGTCGGCACGCCGAACAGCAGCGTGCGCAGCCAGCCCGCGGGGTGGTAGTGATCGCGTGGCCGTGCATCCGTGACCAGGAAGTCGAAGGCATAGCGCTGCCCGAGGATGTCCGTCCCGTGGCTCGGGATGCGATCGGCGGGCGACGTGACGGCCACCCACCCCTCCCCGCGCAGCGGGAACGCGACGACGAGCGGGGTGGAGTGTTCGCCGGCCACGCGCCCCGCGCTACTTCCAGGGTGTCGGCAGGTGGGTCAGCGGTTCGCGGTCCGGGAGCACGTCCACCTGGAGCGCCGGGTCGGCGGCCGGCACGTAGCGTGGCTCCACGCCGAGCTCCTTGAGCACGATGTTCCGGGCCTGGGCGATCGCGGTCGTCTTGTAGAAGGCGATGGTCCGGCTGAACCCCTGGCGGCCGAAGCCGCAGTCGCTCGAGAGGATCAGCTGGTCCGCCGGGATCACCTCGAGCGCGCGACGGATGCGCGCGGCGACGACCGCCGGCATGTCCGCCTGCAACGTCCGGTGGTTGACCATCCCGACGGCGACCTTCTTCTTGAGCGAGCCCGCGAACGGCTTGAACAGGTCGATCTCGGCGAGCTCGTTCTCGGTCGCCTCCACGGTCCAGACGTCGCCCTTGAGCCGCTCGAGGTAGATCTCGATCGAGTTCGCGTACGACTCGCCGGTGTAGACCTTCTGCATGTTCGGGTTGCCCCAGCAGGTGTGGATCCACAGCTCGACGTCGTCGAGGCCGTCCACCTCGTGGTTGAACGCGTCGACGAGGAAGTCGAGCAGCTCCTTCTGGTCCGGGTAGAAGTTCGCGACGAAGTGGATCGTCGGCTCCTCGATCTGGATCACCTTGGCGCCCGCCGCGGCGAGCTGGCGCAGCTCGGTGTTCATGGCCGTGGCCATGTCCCAGATCAGCTGCTTCTTGTCCTCGAGGTCGTATTCGGACGTGTGGCTGTCGAGGAAGATCGAGAGCACCTGCGACGAACACGTCCCGAACTTGACCGGCTTGCCGGCGCGCGCCTGGGCGATCCGCCAGAGCTTCGCGTACTCGAGCGGGTTGCGCGGGTCGTGCCCGACCTTGCCGACCACACGCGGCCAGCGCCACGTCGTCTCGATCTCGTTCATCAGCGTGCCGGGTGGGAACTCAAGGAGTCGGTCGCGCGAGCGCTCGTACTGGAGTTCCTCGTGCTCGAGGCCGGTCCAGCGCTGCAGCGGGTAGTGGTGCCACGAGCGACCGGCGAAGTCCTCATCGAGGTGGTAGTCGCCGTTGGTCACGATGTCGAGCCCGGCGCGCTC
>CAYVJP010000053.1:0-1311 GCA_964451745.1 uncultured Anaerolineaceae bacterium
CGCGAGATCGGCCGGCGAATCCCCGACCACGGCCGTTCGCCCCGGCTCGACCCCGAGCATCGCGCAGACGTGGAGCACGGCATCAGGTGCGGGCTTGGTCGCGTTCCCGTCGTCCGCACAGACCGTCGCGTCGATCAGATCGGCGATGTGCAGCGCCTCCAGCGTCCGGTCGGTCGGTTCACGGTCGTCGCTCGTGACCACCGCCACGCGGCGACCACCGGCGCGCAGCCACGTGAACAGGTCGACGAGGTCCGTCAGCGGGTGAGCGAGGGTCACCGGATCCGGCGCGTGCCAAGCAGCGTCGAGTGCCAGTGTCGCGAGGCCCGGGGTCAGCCCCGCATCCATCAGCGTGACCAGGGTCAGGTCGTAGAGCCGGGACATCGGCGTCGCGATCAGTCCGCCGCCCGCGTGGGCGCGCCCCGTGGTCGGGTCGTAGCCGAGCATCGCGAACAGCGGCGTGCGCAGCGAGCGCGCGGTCGCTGTCTCCAGGCGATCGGCGAGGGTCTCCGCCCAGCCGCTCCACATCGCGTGGAAATCGATGAGCGTGCCGTCCTTGTCGAAGACCAGGAGGTCGATGCCTCCCAGGTCGATGGTCGGCCCGGCCGTGCCTACAGCATCGCCTCCGCGGCGGCGAGCGCGTCCGATTCCTGGACCACGGCGTCGCGGGCCAGCACGAGACACGCCTCCGGGGGGAACGACAGCGTGACCGGCGATCCGGCGGGCGGCACGGCCAGGTTCGGGTTGTTGAACGTGTCGACATGGACGGTCGTGCCATCGCCGACCCGCGTGCTGACGCGCACGACCGAGCCGAGGAACGCGACGTCCGTGACCGTGGCGGGCACCCGGTTGGCGCCATCCACCGGCTGGCCGTCGATGCCGTCGAGGGTGATCATCTCGGGTCTCAGCGCGACCATCACGGTATCGCCAGCGGCGCCCTCCAGGCTCGAGGTCGTGCGGATGGCGTGGCCGCCAAGGGTCAGGCCCCCGGCCGCCGGCTCGACGATCGACGCCTCGACCGCGTTGAGCGTCCCGACGAACGAAGCGACGAACCCGGTCGCGGGGAAGTTGTAGATCTCGAAGGGGGTGCCGATCTGCTCCACCCGGCCCTCGCTCATCACGACGATCCGGTCGGAGAGCTCCAGCGCCTCTTCCTGGTCGTGGGTCACATAGACCGTGGTGATCCCGAGCTGGCGCTGGATCTGGCGGATCTCCTGGCGCAAGGCGACGCGGATCTTCGCATCGAGCGCGGAGAGTGGCTCATCGAGCAGGAGGACCGTGGGCTCGATCGCCAGGGCGCGCGCCAGGGCGACG
>CAYVJP010000053.1:1321-14082 GCA_964451745.1 uncultured Anaerolineaceae bacterium
TAGCTGGTACGGGTAGCGATCGCCACGACCCTCGAGGTGGATGAGTCGGAGCAGTTCGGAGACCCGGCCCTTGATCTTCTCGCCGCTCTCGCCGCGGATCTTGAGCCCGAACGCGATGTTGTCCGCGACCGACATGTTGGGGAAGAGCGCATACGACTGGAAGACCATCCCGACATGGCGCTTGTTCGGTGGGGTGGCCGTGACGTCCTTGCCGTCGATCGTGATCGTCCCCGCCGTCGGCGGCTCGAACCCGGCGATCATCCGCAGCGTCGTCGTCTTGCCGCAGCCAGACGGTCCGAGGAACGACACGAACTCGCCGCGCGCCGCCGCGAGGTCGAAATGCTCGACGGCCACGACCCCGCCCGCGAACTGCTTGCGGATCCCGGTGAGCTCCAGGAAGGTCATCCGTGCCGTCTCCTTGTCATGGTGGTCAACGCGCTCCGCCGAGTTGGACCCGGGTCCTGCTCCCGCGCGCCACGAGCGCCAGGAAGATCATCGCGAGCCAGGTGAGACCGAAGCTGATCAGGGACACCGCTGCCGGCTCGTAGATCTTGTCCTTGCCCAGCAGCGAGAGGTACGGCCCGAACGCCGGGCGGGCCAGCGCGGAGGCGATCGTGAACTCGCCGACCACGATGGCCAGCGTGAGGAACGCCCCCGACAACGCGGCGGTCCGCAGGTTCGGGAAGATGACGGACCAGAGGATCCGGAACCATCCCGCCCCCAGGCTCTGGGCGGCCTCCGTCATCACCCGTACATCCATCGACGCGAGGCCGTTGTCGACCGCGCGGTACATGTACGGCAGCGACAGCACGACATACGCCGCGACGAGCAGGAACGAGCTGCCCAGATCGGTCCCGGTGACGACGAACGGCTCCCGGCTGTAGAACCGGATCAGGCCGTAGGCCAGGACGATCGGGGGCAGCACGAAGGGGAGCAGCGTGACGAACTCCACGACCGGGCGGAGCTTGGGCAGGCGAAGGCGCACCCAGTACGCGGTCGGGATGATGAGCCCGAGGCTCAGGACGATCGTGATGAGCCCGATGAGGAACGAGTAGCCGAGCCCCCGGTAGAAGCGTGCGTCCTGGAGGACGATCGAGTAGGCCCGTGTCGGTGGTTCCGGGCGGAGGGAGAACTCCAGCGTCGCGATGAGCGGCACGATGAAGTAGGTGATCCCGATGACGAACACGATCCAGGCCCACCACCGGCCGCCCGGGCGACCAGGTCGCCGGCGCTTCTTCGGGGCGGCGACGGCCACGTCCACGGCCCGCCCGGTGACGAACGCGCCACTCACGAGCGCCACCGCTCGGCGCGGCGCATCAGCACGCTATAGGCGGCGATGCACAGGCCCATGATGATCACCATCCCCATGGCGACCGCGTAGCCGAGACCCGGATTGAACAGGACGTCGCCGGACATCTGCGCCGTGATGACCAGGGTCGTCAGCTGGATCGTCCCGCCCGAGAGCTGGTAGGCGGTGGCCTGGGCGCCGAACGAGTTCCCGAACAGGAGGATCCCCGCACCCAGAATCGAAGGCAGCAGGATCGGCAGGGCGACCTTGCGCCAGTACTGGGCCGGGGTCGCGCCCAGGTTCTCGGCGGCCTCGCGCCATTCCTTCCGAAGCCCCTCGATCGCCGGCGCGATCACCAGCACCATGAGCGGGAACTGGAAGTACAGGTAGACGATGGCAAGGCCGGTCAGCGAGTAGAGCGAGAACCCGGTGTCGCGGAGCGAGAGGCCGAAGACCTCGTCGAGCAGGTTCGTGACGAGGCCGAGGTTCCCCAGCGTGAAGATGAACGCGAGCGCGAGCGGGATGCCCGCGAAGTTGCTGGCGACACCGGAGAAGGTCATGAGGGCCGAGCGCAGGAACCCCGGCAGGCCGCCGAGGATCACGGCCGCGGCGAGCAGGAGCCCGAAGAGCGCTCCGATGATCGCGGTGATGAGCGAGAGCTGGATGCTGTTGCGGAACGCGACCGCGCAGCACGGCCCGGTCAGCCCGGCGTAGTTGTCGAGCCCGACGCTTCCCGTCTCCTCGACGATGAGGCTGCCGACGACGAGGAACATCGCCGGGAACCCGATGAACAGGATCGCGAAGATGAAGAACGGCAGCACGCCGACCCAGGCCCAGACGGACCGGCGCCTGGGCGGGCGGGCGACGGGAGGCGCCGCGACGAGCGGCGCCTCCACGGTGGTCATCGGACGTCAGTCGCGATGACGGCTGGTCAGGGGGCCTCGACGACGTCGACGCCGACGACCGTGTCCCACTGCGTGGTGATCAGTTCCTTGGCCGCGTTGAGCTGGTCGAGGGTCGGGAAGACCGCACCGGTCACGTCGGGCAGCTTGTCGAGCTGCGCCTGCGGGACGCGGCCACCGGCGACGAGGGCCTCGTAGCGGATCGGGTGGCAGTAGCCCTTGAGCCAGATGTTCTGGCCTTCATCGGAGTAGAGGAAGTCCATCCACAGCTCGGCCGCGTTGGGATGCGGCGCGAACGCGCTGATGGCCTGGACGTAGACCCCGGCGAATCGACCGGACTCGGGGACGACGACCTCGATCTGGGCGTCACCACCGGCGGCCGCCGCTTCGTCGCGGTTGGCCAGGGCGTTGTAGGTCCAGCGGACCGTCACCGGCGTCTCGCCCTGGGCGATGGTGCCGGCATTCGCGATCGTCGGGACGAAGTTCCCGGCGTCCACGACCTTCTTCCAGAAGTCGAGGCCCGGCTGCGCGTCATCGAGCGACCCGCCGTTGGCGAGGGCCGACGCGTAGACCGTCTGGATGGCCTGGTTGGAGGCACGCGGGTCACCGGCGAGCGCGACCTGGTTCTTGTAGTCGGCGGCCGTGAGCTCGTCCCAATCGGCCGGGACCTTGTCCACGACTCCGGTGTTGACCTCGAACGCGAGGACACCGTAGTAGTCGCCGTACCAGTAGCCGTCCGCATCCTTGGCGGTATCCGGGATCTCGTCCCACTGGGCCACCTTGTAGGGCCGGATCAGGCCCTTGTCCTTGGCCTCGGGGCCGAACGAGAGTCCGACATCGATGACGTCCGGCGCCTGCGGGCCCGGGTTGTCCTTGTTGGCCTCGATCGCGGTCAGCTCATCGGCCGAACCGGCGTCCGGGTTCAGTTCGTTGAGGGTGAGGCCGGTCCGCTCGGCAAAGGTGTCGAGCGACTCGCGGTAGTTGCACCAGCTGTCGGGCAGCGCGATGGTCGAGAGCGTGCCCTCCGCCTTCGCCTTCTCGAGCTTGGCGGCGTCAGGCACCCACTGCTCGAATTCGCCGGCTCCGCCGCCGGACGGCGCCGCCGAGGCCCCGCCGTCCGTGGAGCAGGCGGTGATGACGATGGCGGTCGTGGCCAGGAGACCCGCCCAGCGGGTGAGCGTTCGTGTGGTGGTCAATTCCGTCCTCCAGTGATGATCCGAACTCGGTCGTAGCCGACGGTGGATCGGGCCCTCCTCAGCCCGGTGATCGTCCCGGTCTCGCCCATCCGGACCACGGTCACGAATGCCGGGGTGGCGCTTGGTTCACGGTTCGCTGCATTGGACATCCCGCGCTTGCGGGCGTCAAGACCATGTGATGGGTCTGTTAACGGCGCGTGTGCGCCACGATATCGGGTCACGCGGGTCGTGTGTCAGCCCCGAACGCATGGATGGCCGCCAGGAACGACGAAGCGGCGGCGGGCCGAAACCCGCCGCCGCTCGTGCCTGTTGCGCTGGGTGGTTCGGTCAGGAGCCGGCCGGCATCCAGGCGGACCACTTGGCCTCGTTGTCGGCGACCCACTTGTCACCGGCTTCGTCGGCCGTCATGCCTTGGTTCGTGATGTAGTCGGCCACCACGTTCTGGTCCTCGTTGGTCCACGTGAAGTTCTTGACGACCTCGTACGCGGCGCCGCCGTTCTCGGCGAACGTGGTCGCGACGATCTTGTTGAGGGCGTACTCGGGATAGTCGCAGGCGACGGCCTTGGGATCGGCGTCGCAGCCCTCGGTGTAGGGCGGGAGCTTGACCAGGTCGAGCTCGATCTGGCTGTGCACCCACTGCGGGTCGTAGAAATAGCCGATGAGCGGCGTCTTCTGCTCGGTCGCGGTCTTGAAGGCCGTGATGCTCGCGGCCTCGCTGCCCGAGTTGACGATCTTGAAGTTGAGGTCGAGGTTGTCGATGAGCGCCTGGTCGTTGGTCACGAACGTCGGGTCGCTGCCCAGGAACTGGCCCTGGTCGCCCGACTCGGACGTCTTGAACAGGTCGGCGTACTTGTTGAGGTTCTCCCAGTTCGTGATGTCCGGGTACTCCTCGACCATCCAGTGGGGGACGTACCAGCCGATGATGCCGGTCACGCCGTTGAGGCCCGCGTCCTGGGCGACGCCCTTCTCGGTGATGTACGTCGCCTCGAGGTCCGGGTGACCCCAGTTCTCCAGGATGACGTCGATCTCGCCGGTCTCGAAGCCGGGCCAGGCGACTTCCTCGGCCAGCTCGGTCGCCTCGACCGTGTAGCCGAGCTTGTCCTCGAGGACCGACTTCACGACCGCGACGTTCGCGGCCGCGCCGACCCACGGATTGATCGCGATCTTGACGGTGCCCGCGCTCCCGGCGCTGGGTGCCGCGCTGCCGTCGGGGGCGGCGCTCCCGCCCGACCCGCCCGAGCAGGCAGCCAGGACAAGGCTGAGGGTGACGACACCGGCGCCCAATCGCGCCAGTCGTGTTCGCTGCATCGGTCTTGACTCCTCCTCACGAGGGTCCGGGACGATTCCCGATACCCGACTGGTCACCCGCCCCTGTGCGGTCGGCGGGCGACGAATGCTAGCCCCCTCGGACCCCTTCCGTCGATGGGCGCCCACCGGCGCCCTGCGTGATGCGGTCCAGCATGATGCCCAGCAGGACGATCGCGATGCCGGCGGCGAAGCCCTTGCCGAAGTCCTCGCGCTGCGTGAAGCCGCTGACGACATCGAAGCCGAGCGCGCCCGCGCCGACGAGGCCGCCGACCACGACCATGGCCAGGACCATGACGATGCCCTGGTTCGTCGCCACCCGAAGCGCGCGACGCGACAGCGGCAGCCGGACCTTCCAGAGCACCTGGCGCTCGGTGGAGCCGGCCGCGATCGCCGCTTCGACGGTCGTCGACGAGACACCGCGGATCCCGGCATCGACGAGGCGGATGACCGGCGGGACGGCGTAGATGACCGATGCCACGATCGCGGTGAACCGGCTCGGCGCGAACAGGGCGATGGCGGGGATCAGGTAGACGAACGCGGGCATGGTCTGGGCGATGTCCAGCCCCGGCCGCAGGATCTCCTTGAACCGGTCGTTGCGGGCCGACAGGATCCCGATGACGATGCCGATGCCCAGGGTGAGCACGGTGGCCACCAGCACGGTCGCGAGCGTCTGCATCCCGTGCTCCCAGAGCCCGACCAGCGCCACCAGCCCGAGGCACGCCCCGGCGAGGATCGCGGCCTGGATCCCGGACAGGTACCAGCCGATGACGGCGACGACGCCGATCATCCACCACCACGGGGCCTCGGTCAGGAACTTCTCGAGGGGGTTGAGGATCAGGATCGTGAACCCGTCCTTGATCGCCGCGGTCACGGTCGCGAAGGTCGACGTGAACCAGTCGACCACGGCATTCACCGGGTCGGCCAGATCGATGACGATCGCGTCGGGGAAGACCGTGGGCTCGGCCAGCGTCCGGGCGTACAGGACGGTCGCGAGCACGACGCCGCCGGCGGCCAGGTAGCGGGTGCGCTGGCGGCGCTTCGAGGAGTCGGACCGGCGGAAGCGCGGATCCATCCACTCGCCGGCGCGGTCCGTCAGGCGGTCCAGGACGATGGCGAGGATGACGACCGCGAGGCCGGCCTGGAACGCCGCGCCGACGTTCACCTGCTGGAGCGCCCGAAGCACGTCCGCGCCGAGGCCGGGCGTCCCGATGAGCGCGGTGATGACCACCATCGAGAGGGCCATCATGATCGTCTGGTTGACGCCGATCCCGATGGTCCGTCGGGCGAGCGGCAGCTGGACCTTGGTCAGGACCTGCCAGCGGGTGGAGCCCAGCGACCGGGCCGCCTCCATCGTGGAGCCGTCCACCCCGCGGATCCCGAGCGCCGTGATGCGGATCGCGGGCGGGATCGCGTAGATGAGGGTCGCGATCGTCGCGGCCGGCACGCCGATCCCGAACAGCAGGGTCATCGGCGCCAGGTAGACGAAGGTCGGCAGGATCTGCATGACATCGAGGATCGGGGTGATGAACGCGCCGAACCGCTTGCTGCGACCGCCGATGATGCCGAGCGGGATCCCGACGATCAACGCGATGAGGACCGCGGCGAGCATCTGGGCGAGCGTCTCCATGCTCGATTCCCACAGTCCCAGCAGCCCAAGGGCGGCGAACCCGGCGACCGCCAGCGTCGCGAGGCGCCAGCCACCGAAGATGGCCCCGAGCGCGCCGACGACGCCGAGCGTCCCCGGCCAGCCGATGCCCGCGAGGAAGGCCTCGAACGCGCCGACCAGTGCGCCGATCCCTTCCCGGATGGCATCGAAGATCACGAGCGCGTCGCGATTCGCCTCCACCCAGTCCCGGACCTCGTTGATGGTCAGGAACAGCGGGTACGACTCGTCATGCGGCAGCGTCCACATGCCCACGAACAGGGCGTACAGCACGGCCGCCACGATGGCGAAGCCGACCATCGCGAGCCGCTTGACGGTCTTCGCCTCGAGGCGCCCTGCAGCGGGGATGCTGACCGCGGTCATCGCCTCGGGCCCGGCATCAGTCGGGCGAGACCCCGGCCATCGCGCCGAGGATGTGGGCACGGTCCACGACGCCGATGAGCTGGCCATCCTCGGTGACCCGGAGCGGCTTGTCGGTCTCGGTCGCGGCGTGGAGCGCGGTCCGGATGATGGCATCGGCCGGGAACTCCGGACCGTCGAGCGGATCGGTGTCGGTCACGGGACGCATGACCCAGCGCAGCGTGAGGACATGCGACTTGGGGACGTCGCGGACGAAGTCGGCCACGTAGTCGTCCGCTGGGGCACCCACGAGTTCCTCCGGACGCCCGGACTGGATGACCTTGCCGTCGCGCATGATCACGATGTGGTCGCCCAGCTTGAGCGCCTCCGAGAGGTCATGAGTGATGAACACCATGGTCTTGCCGACCTCGTGGTGGAGGCGCAGCACCTCCGCCTGCATGTCGCGCCGGATGAGCGGATCGAGGGCGCTGAACGGCTCGTCGAAGAACATCACTTCGGGATCCACGGCGAGGGCGCGGGCCAGGCCCACCCGCTGCTGCATCCCGCCGGACAACTGATCGGGATAGCTGTCCGCGTGTCCGGACAGGCCGACGAGATCGATCATCTCGCGCGCCCGGGCGTGGCGGACATCACGCGATTCGCCGCGGACCTCCAGGCCGTAGGCGACGTTGTCGATGACCTTGCGGTGCGGCAGCAGGCCGAAGTGCTGGAACACCATGCTGAACCGGCGGCGGCGGAGCTCGCGGAGCTTGGCCGGGTTCGCCTTGCGGATGTCGTCGCCATCGAGCAGGACTTCACCCGAGGTCGGCTCGATGAGCCGGGTCATGCAGCGCACGAGCGTGGACTTGCCACTCCCCGAAAGGCCCATCACGACGAAGACCTCGCCGGGCCAGACATCGAAGTTGACGTCGCGCAGGCCGACGGTGGACCCGGTCTTGGCCCGCAGTTCGTCGCGCGGGAGGTCGGCGTCCGGCGTCCCGATGACCTTGTGCTCGGCCGGCCCGAAGACCTTCCACAGCTGCTTGACCGCGAGGGTCGGCACGCCCGTGCCCGCCGCACGAGTGGGTCGGTCTGTGGTCGCCGTCACCCTGGTCTTACCCTCCGAACCAGCCCGATGGCCCCGGTGCCGTGTTCTGCCAGATGTGTTTCGCCTCACGGTACTCGTCGAGACCGCTTGGGCCAAGTTCCCGCCCGATCCCCGACTGTTTGAAGCCGCCCCATTCTGCCTGTGGCAGATAGGTGTTGTAGTCGTTGATCCACACGGTCCCGTGGCGGAGGCGGTTCGCGACGCGCTGGGCGCGCGAGGCGTCGGCCGTCCAGACGGCGCCCGCGAGGCCATAGGTCGTGTCGTTGGCCATCGCCACGGCCTCGTCTTCAGTCGAGAAGCGCTGGATCGTCAGGACCGGCCCGAAGACCTCCTCGCGGACGATCCGCATGTCGCGGGTGACGTCGGTGATGACGGTCGGTCGATAGAAGAAGCCGGCCTGCAGCTCGGGTTCGGCGGGGCGTCGTCCACCGGCGACGAGGCGCGCGCCGTCGGCGATCGCTTCGGCGACGAACGCCTCGACCTTGGCGCGGTGCTCCGCGCTGATGAGTGCGCCGGCCTCCGTCGCGTCGTCGCTGCCGTGGCCCAGGAGGATCCGATCCGCGCGGCGGCCGACCTCCTCGACGAAGCGATCGAAGATCTCGTCCTGCACGATCGCCCGGCAGCCGGCCGAGCAGACCTGGCCGCTGTGCGTGAACGCGGCGGTCAGCGCGTTATCGACGGCCGTCTCGAAGTCCGCGTCGGCGAAGACGATGTTGGGGCTCTTGCCGCCGAGCTCCATCGCGATCTTCTTCATGTTGACGGCGGCGCCCCGGACGAGGCCGCGGGCCGCGTCGATCCCGCCGGTGAGCGAGATGAGATCCACATCCGGGCTGTCGGCCAGGGCCTGGCCGACTCGCGCACCCGGGCCGATGATGAGGTTGACGACGCCCTTGGGCGCGCCGGCCTCCTCGAGCAGGCGGGTCAGGTGGATCGCGGTGAGCGGGGTCGATGACGCCGGCTTGATGACGATGGTGTTGCCGGCCGCGAGCGCCGGCGCGACCTTCCAGCTCAGCTGGAGGAGCGGATAGTTCCACGGGGCGATGAGCCCGCATACTCCCACCGGCTCGTAGACGATGCGGCTGACGATGGACGGGTTGCTGGCGTCCACCAGCCGACCAGCGTCCTTGTCGGCGAGATCGGCGTAGTAGCGGAAGCAGCGCGCGACGTCGGCCATGTCCCAGCGGCTCTCGCGCATCGCCTTGCCGGTGTCCTGGGTCTCGAGGCGGGCCAGGATCTCCTGGTCGCGGTCGATGAGGCCGGCGACGCGGTCGAGGAGGGCCGCGCGGTCGGCGGCTGGGGTCCGCGGCCAGTCGGTGGCATCGAAGGCGCGGCGGGCGGCGGCGATCGCTTGCTGGACTTGCTCGTCGGTCGCCACGTCGACCTCGGTGATGATGGTTCCGTCGGACGGGTTGACGGTGGCGAGGCACGTCCCGTCGCCGGACGCGACCCACGCACCATCGATGAACAGGCTGGACACAGACACCTCGGATGCACCCCTCACCGGCGTCCTCGGGCCGGCACCGCGAGAGGATGCGCGCTCGCCCGGCGCCGGGTCAACGGCTCGTCGCGGGCCGTGGACCGCCTCTGCGAGGTCGTATTGATGCATGATGCTATCATCACGCATCATGGGAAATCGACGAACCACGATCATGGTCGATGAGGACGCCTTGGCCACGCTTGGGTTCGAGGCGAAGCGGCGCAACGTCTCGCTTGCGGAGGTGGTTCGCGAAGCGGTCGATGCCAAGGTGGCCGAGTTGCGCGCAGGTCGACGACCGCGGGTCGGGGTCGCCCGGTCGACCGATGGGCGGAGCGCCGCGGAGCTCACCACGGATCCGATCGCAGAGTCGCCGTCCTGATCATGGCCCTCATCCTGGACACGGGTCCGCTGTTGGCGGCCCTGGATGCCGCGGATCCCGACCACGCCGCCTGCGCTGGTCTCCTCGACGACGACTCAGAGGACTTGGTCGTGCCCGCACTCGTGTTGCCCGAACTCGACTACTGGTGCGCCCGACGGCTGTCGGTCGATGCTTGGCTCGTCTTCCTCGATGACGTCAATGCCGGCGCGTATCGAATCGAGAGCCCGACCACGGATGATCTCGAGCGGGCTCGACAGCTGCAGGCGACCTATCGCGATCTGGGCCTGGGGGTCGTGGACGCTAGCGTGATCGCTCTCGCCGAGCGTCTCCGGGAGCCGAAGGTCGCGACCCTGGACCGGCGCCACTTCGGCGTCATTCGACCGAGCCATGTCCCTGCGTTCCACATCCTGCCCTAGTGCGCCCGATCGATGAAGCGGCGCACGCTGGGTACCGCCGCACTGCTCGCCGTCGGGGTGCTGACCGCGGCGTGCGCGGCGGAGAATCAGCGGAGCGTGATCCAGGCCAGTCCAGACGGGCTGCGCACGTTCACGGTGGTCACCGAGCGCGATGGCGTGCCGGTCACCTGCGGGTCGATGGCGGTCGAGCCGCATGTCACGGGTGCACTCGCGGCCGACCCGAGGGGGCCTGAGCCCGTGTGGCTGGTTGGCCGGGCCGGTGAGCGTTGGTCGGTCGTGTGGCCGGCCGGGTTCAGGGTGACGTTCGACCCGGTCGCGTCTCTTCACGACCCGACGGGTGCCGTCGTCGCTCGCGAGGGCGACCAGGTCGAGCTCACCCAGGTCTCTCCAGATGCCGCGACCGGGACTTTCCGGGACCCGTACATCGCGTCCTGCCGGCTATTCGGGGCTGTGTACCCGTACGTGCCCTGAGCAACGCATATCGAGGGTAGGTCTGGCGGTGGGTCAGCTCGCCTGGCGGCCGATCGCGGGAGAGAGGCGGGCCGTCGCGGCCTGGAGTTCCGCCACGAGGACCTGCACCCGGTCGTCGGTGAGGCGCGAGAGCGGCACGTTCAGTCCGAGGGCGGCGACGCATCGACCCGAGGCATCGAGCACCGGGACCGCCAGCGCACCGGCCTCGACGAACAGCTCGCCGCGGTTGATCGCCCAGCCTTGGCGTCGGGTCTCATCAACGACCTTCGCAAGGACCGCGCCATCGGTGATGGTCGCCGGCGTGTAGGCAGGCAAGGGCGAAGCGAGGTACGCGGCCAGCTCGGCCGGGCCCATCGCGGCGAGGAACACCTTGCCGGCGGCGATCGCGTGGAGTCGGGCGCGCTGGCCCGCTCGGGTGAACGCGCGGACTTCCTGCGTGCCGTCGATCTTGTCGATGAAGACGGCACTGTCGCCGTCGCGGATCGCGAAGTCGACGCTTTCGCCGGTCGACGCGACAAGCTCGGTCATGACCCGGCGCGCCTCGTCGCGGACGTCGATGGTGTCGAGGACGCGCGTCCCCAGCTCGAAGAGCGGCATCCCCAATCGGTATCGATGGCTGACGGGATCGTGATGCAACCAGCCGACAGCCTCGAGCGAGCGGGCAAGGCGCCAGCCGGTGCTTCGGTCCACGCCCAGCGCCGCGGCGAGGTCCGCCGCGCTGATCCAGCCGTGCGCGGCCACGACGTCGAGTGCGGCGGCGATCCGGGGCACGCTCATGGGTTGCGCCGGTCGTGTACCATCGCCAAAGTGTCGCAGATATGGCAACGCTATTGCAAATGATGCAACAGCGGGAGCACACAGCACGTGATGGACGGAAGGGGCTGACATGAGCGCGTTCCCGACCCGGGCGAAGGTCGTCGTGATCGGGGCCGGCATCGTCGGCAACAGCCTCGCGTACCACCTGGCGAAGCTCGGCTGGACCGACATCGTCCAGATCGACAAGGGCACGCTGCCGAACCCCGGCGGCTCCACCGGTCACGCCTCGAACTTCATCTTCCCGACGGACCACTCCAAGGAGATGACGGCGCTCACGCTCGACAGCGTTGTCCAGTACCAGGAGCTTGGCGTCTTCACGCAGAGCGGCGGCATCGAGGTCGCGCGGACGACCGAGCGGATGCAGGAGCTGACCCGCCGGATGGCGTCGTCGCGGTCGTGGGGCATCGAATCCGAACTGTTGGACCCGGCCGGCGTGAAAGCCCTGGTCCCGTACCTCGACGAGAGCGTGATCCTGGGCGGCTTCCACACGCCGTCGGTCGGCGTCGTCGATTCGCTGCGCGCGGGCACGATCATGCGCGAGCGCGCGGTCGAGATGGGTGCGCTCACGATCGCGGCCGGCACCGAGGTCACCGGTCTCGACGTGGTCGACGGCCGCGTCCGGACCGTGCGGACCACGAAGGGCGATATCGAGGCCGACGTCGTCGTCATCGCCTGTGGCGTCTGGAGCCCGCGGATCGCGCGGATGGCCGGGGCATCGATCCCGCTCAGCCCGGCGGTCCACCAGATGATCAGCGTCGGGCCCGTGCCGCAGTTCGCGGACACGGTCGGCGAGATCTCGTTCCCGATCGTGCGCGACATGGACACGAACATGTACGAGCGCCAGCACGGCGGCGACCTCGAGGTCGGCTCGTACGCCCACCGGCCGATCCTCATGGAGGCCGACGACATCCCTTCGATCGAGGCATCGGCCCAGTCCCCGACGGAGTTGCCGTTCACCCAGGAGGACTTCGAGCTCCAGCTGGAGCAGGCCCTCGAGCTCGTCCCGGACATCCTGGGCGACGAGCGGGTCGGCATCCGCTACGCGATCAACGGCCTGCTCTCGCTGACGCCGGACGGCATGCCGATCCTTGGCGAGACCCCGGAGGTCAAGGGTCTCTGGTCCGCGGCCGCGATCTGGATCAAGGAGGCGCCCGGGATCGCGCGCGCCGTCGCCGAGTGGATGACCCACGGCTGGTCGGAGATCGACCTTCACGGCTCGGACATCGCGCGCTTCTACGACCACCACAAGACCGGGACCCACATCCGCGCGCGGACCGCGGAGGGGTTCAACAAGACCTACGGCATCGTCCATCCGATGGAGCAGTGGGCGAGCAACCGCGACGTGCGGCTCTCCCCGGTGCACAAGCGCCAGGTAGAGCTCGGCGCGGTCTTCTACGA
>CAYVJP010000054.1:0-13830 GCA_964451745.1 uncultured Anaerolineaceae bacterium
GCGTCGGGCTCGGCCCGGGCGGGGCCGGTCGTCCGGATCTCCGATGGACGGGAAGAGCGACAGGCGCCCCTCCCCTACTTGCCGCCCTCGGTGAGGGTGACCTCCGACTTGGTCCAGGACTCGCCCTTGGTGTCGAGGTCCGAGAGCTCGGCGAGCGCGGCCTCGGCGAGGTCGTTGCGCCACGGGGTGCCCTCGACCGGCTTCTTCAGGATCCCGCCCTCGAGCGCGACCTGGACGGTCCGATCGAACGCGGCAGCATCGGTGATGCCGATCCCGTTGGGCGCCGGCCAGATGATCCCGTTGACTTCGTTGAGCTGCCAGGTCTGATGACCCTTGGGCAACGCCGCATCCGACTTGAGGACGATGTCCACGCACGGCTCGGGGTTGTCGCGGCAGTAGATCCAGCCCCGGAACGAGGCCTTGAGGAACTTGACCGCCACGTCCTCGTTGCCGTCCTTGGCCAGCCACTCCTCCGAGGCGAAGATGGCGTCCTGGAGCATGGACGTGCCGTACTCCTCCCACGAGATCACATTGAGGTCTTCGGGCTTGAAGAGCTCGCCCGTCGCCGGGTTCACGGTCTCGAGGACCTGAGCGTACTCGTTGTAGATCATCGCCTGCGCGGCATCGATCTCACCCGCGACGAACGCGACCATGTCGAACTGCTGCGCCACAATCTCGACGCTGGTCGGGTCGTTCGGATCGAGACCCGCCTTCCGGAGACCCGCGAAGAGCTCGGCTTCGTTGCCGAAGCCCCACGAACCGACCTTCTTGCCGGCGAGGTTCTCGGGCGTGGTGATGTTCTTGTCCTTGAACGAGACCTGGAGCGTCGGCGAGCGCTGGAAGACCTGACCGATGACGACCCCGTCGGCGCCCGACTCGCGCGGGGCGAGCATGCGCGGCACCCAGGAGATCCCGAATTCGGCTTGGCCGCCTTCAACGACGACGGCGGGCACGATCTCGACGGCACCCGGCAGGATCGTGACGTCGAACCCTTCCTCCTCGTAGTAGCCCTGGTCGAGCGCGGCGAAGTAGCCAGCGAACTGGGCCTGAGGGAACCACTGGAGCTGCAATCGGATCGGGGTCAGCTCGGCCGGGGCGCTGGGGGCCGTGCTGGCGCCGCTCCCGGAGCAGGCTGCGAGCGCGATGACCGCGGCGGCCAGCAGCGCGACGATGCGCGGGTTTCGCATGGGATCCACCTCGTGCTTCGGACCGCGACCGGGAGGCGGTCCTCCTCCTCCGACAGCGCAGTCTAGCGAACGCCGACCCAGACCGACACCGTGTTGCGGTCGCGGACGAGCACCCGGTCGGTCGCGCCACGGTGGCGATGGGATCGGGCCGGTGTCGGTCGACTAGGTCCAATCCGTGCGTCGATGCTGCCAGGGCATGATCAGACGCTCGGCGATCGCGACGAGGAGATACAGGCCGATCCCGATCGCGCAGGCGAACACGATCGCCGCCCACGACCGCTCGAAGTTCAGGAACGCGGAGTACGTGGCGATGTACTGGCCCAGGCTGGCGCGCGGGGCCGCGAAGTACTCCCCGACGACGGCACCGATCGTCGCCAGCGTCACCGCCAGCCGAAGCGCGGTGAAGATGTACGGCAGGGCGTTGGGGACGCGCAGCTTGCGGAACACCATGGCCTCGGTGGCGGCATAGGAACGCAGGAGCTCCAGCGCCTGCGGGTCCACGGTCGTGAGCCCGCGGACCGTGTTGATCATGACCGGGAAGAAGCACAGGGCGGCCGCGACCATCGCCTTCGACAGTTGCTGGTCGAGCCCGAACCAGTTGTTGAACAACGGCGCGAAGGCAAGGATCGGCACGGAGCTGGCCGCGACCGCGAAGGGCATCAGCGAGTCGCGCATCGACGCGTAGCGCGCCGTGATGACCCCCACCACGATCCCGCCCGTGGCGCCGATCACCAGGCCCCCGATGATCTCCCAGAACGTGTAGCGCGCCGCCGCGAAGAGCTCCGGGAGGTAGGTGACCCAGGCGTCGGCGATGGCGATCGGGCTGGGCAGGATGAACTGCTCGATCTGGAAGACCCGGACGACCAGCTCCCAGGCCACAAGGAACCCGACCAGGAGCAGCGCGGCCGGTCCCCAGTCCCGGGCCGCATCGCGGGCGCCGCCGCCACGCCCGGCGGCGATATCGATCGGCGCGACCGCACCCGTCACCCCGACAGGCCCTCGGCGGCCACGCGGCGGCTTGCCGCCTCGTCGGACGCGGCAGCGTCGCCCTCGCTGCCCCGGAGCGCCTCACGGACCGCGGTCACGAGGCGGAAGTACGCGTCCATCTCGCGGGTCTCCACGTTGCGCTCGCGCGGCAGGTCGATATCGATGACGGCCTCGATCCGGCCCGGCCGCGCCGACATCACGACCACCCGCGTGGACAGGAAGACCGCCTCGGCGATCGAGTGGGTCACGAATACGACCGTCGTCTCGGTGCGGTCCCAGATCTTGAGCAGCTCGAGGTTCATGCGCTCGCGGGTCATCTCATCGAGCGCCCCGAACGGCTCGTCCATGAGCAGGATGGCCGGGTCCAGCGCGAGCGCCCGGGCGATCGCCACCCGTTGCTGCATCCCGCCGGACAGTTGCCACGGATAGTGGCCCGCGAAGTCGGCGAGTTCCACGAGCGCAAGGTGATCGGCGGCTCGCTTCGCCCGCTCCGCCCCATCCACGCCGAGGATCTCCAGGGGCAGCTCGACGTTGCCCTGGACCGTCCGCCAATCGAACAGGATCGGCGCCTGGAAGACCATGCCGTAATCGCGGTCCAGACGCGCCTGGTGCGCGGGCTTCCCGTTGACCGTGACCGTGCCGCTCGTCGGCGAGGTCAGGTCCCCGATGATGCGCAGCAGCGTCGACTTGCCGCATCCCGACGGACCGATGAGCGAGACGAACTCCCCGGCGGCCACGCTGAGATCGATGTCCACGAGGGCCTCGACCCGCCCCGTGGACGAACCACGCGGCGTGAAGACCTTCGAGACACCCGCGATCTCGACGACGGGACGCGCTGGATCGGTCATGACGCCCCCATCGGGTCGGGTCGCCGCTCATGGCGAAGGACGAAATGCTCGACACCCACGACGAGCAGGTAGACGGAGATTCCGAGCACCGACGACATCGCGATGGTCGCCCACAGGTACTCGGCGTTGAGGGAGTAGTACTGCATGCCCGTGATGATCTGGCGGGCCAGGCCGTCCTGGATCAGCGAGGGCAGCTCCCCGACGATCGCGCCGACGACCGCCGCCGGGGCTGCGATTCGGAACCCCGTGAACAGGTACGGGCGCGCCGCGGGCAATCGGAGCTTGCGCAGGATGGCACCACGCGAGGCCGCGTACGAGCGCATGAGCTCGAGGGCGCGCGGATCGTACGAGCGGAGGCCGCGCAGGGCGGCGATCGTGACCGGGAAGAACGTCAGGTAGGTCGAGACGATGGCGACCCCGAACCAGTCCGCCTTGAGGCCGATCACGATGAGCGGGGCGATGGCGATGATCGGGATGGTCTGACTGGCCACGATGAGGGGCACGATGGCCCGTTCCAGGATCTGGACGTGCACCAGCAGGATGGCCAGGCCGAGCCCCAACAGCGAGCCCAGGGTGAACCCGATGGCGGCGTTGCGCAGCGTGAACAACGCGGCACCCGCGAGCCGCTCCAGCGTGGTGGCGCCCACGGCGTCGAGGGCGAGGAACTCAGCGGCGATGTCCCACGTGTGGGGCAGCTTGATATCCGTCGCAAAGGCGAACTCGAACGGCGGCTGGTGATCGATGGCGATGCCCGTGCCGAGGAACGAGTCATAGCGCCACGGGCTGCCGCCCACGACCTTGATGAGCTCCCAGACGATGAGGAGCAACACGAAGACGGTCAGGAACCCCGTGACCGGCCGGAGTCGACGGCGGATCGATGGCCCCGGCGGCGTGCCGGTCGCCGACCCGGTCACGCGCCCGCGACCGCCTGGTCGGCGAGATCGAGCGCGGCATCGATGACGTCGAAACCCTCGGCCAGCTCCGCCTCCGTGATGCACAGCGGCGGGTTGGTGTGGATCGAGTTGTTGGCGAGCATCGTGTACACGCCGTGGTCGCGCAGGTACTTCCCGACGGCCTTCATCTCGTCGGACGTGCCGTTGAACGGCGTCATCGGGGTCCACGGGTCGTGGCTGCGGACGAGGTCCAGGATGCCGAACAGGCCCAGGTTCCGGTGCGCACCCACGGACGGATGCTTCGCCGCGAGTCGCTCGTGGTGCTCGCGCATGCGCGCACCCAAACGCGCGGCGTTCTCGAGCAGGCCGTCCTCCTCGTACACGCGGATCGTGGCCAGCGCGGCGGCCAGCGAGATCGGGTGCGACGAGTAGGTCAGGCCGCCGTAGTACATCTTCGCGTCGAAGGCTTCGGCGATGTGGTGACGCATCGCGACCGCGCCCAACGGGAGGTAGGACGAGGTGAGGCCCTTGGCCATCGTCATCAGGTCCGGCGTCACGTCCCAGTGATCCACGGCGAACCAGCGCCCGGTCCGTCCGAACCCGGCCATCACTTCGTCGCAGACCATCAGGATGCCGTGGCGATCGCAGATCTCGCGGACCCCGGCGATGTACCCGTCGGGCGGGATGAGGATGCCGTTGGTGCCCACGATGGTCTCGAGGAACACCGCGGCGATGGTGTGGGGTCCCTCGTAGCGGATGACGTCCTCGAGGCCCTGCAGCGATTCGGCCACGGGACGGGGTTCCGCCTCTCCCCAGCGGTGGGTGTCGGGGTAGCGGACCACGCCCACGAGGCCAGGCTCGTTGGCCCAGCGTCGCGGATCGCCGGTCAGGGTCATCGCCCCGAGCGTCGCCCCGTGATACGAGCGATAGCGGGCCAGGATCTTGTGCTTGCCGGTGAAGTGGCGGGCGAGCTTGATGGCGTTCTCGATCGCCTCGGCGCCGCCGAGCGTGAAGAAGACCTTGTCGAGGTCACCGGGCATGATCTCGGCCAGCTTCTGGCCCAGCCTGGCCCGGATCTCCGTGGCGAAGGCGGGCTGGACGAACTGGAGCTTCGTGGCCTGCTCGGTGATCGCGTCGATGACCCGGCGGTCGCCGTGACCGATGTTGACCGACATGAGCTGGCTGTTGAAATCGAGGATGCGGCGCCCGTCCGGCGTGTACAGCCAGACGCCCTCCGCGCGATCGATGGCGATCGGATCGATGGCGCCCTGCGCCGACCACGAGAAGAACGTGTGCTCGCGGCTGAGCGCGACGATCTCGTCGCTCGTCATCGCCCCTGGAGCCGTCCCGATGCCCATGCTGCCTCCTCCTCGCGTCCGCGGACGCGCGCGACCGGATTACAGCACATCCGGTTCAGCCGCGGGGCACCAGGACCGTGAGCGCCCCCGGCATGACCGTCGCCTCGAGCCAGCCCGGATCGTGGACGTCGCCGTCGGTCTGGGTGGGTTGCGGCGGATCGGCCTCGACCCGGACGTGCCGCACGGCACGGCGGATGACGGCGCCATCGAGCTCCCCGGTGCGCAGCAGGACGTCAGCCGCGCCGCGCAGCCCGCCGATGATCCCGCGGCCGCCGATGACGATGAGGTCGAGGAGACCGTCCGTCGGGTCCAGCGGCTGGCGAGCGCCCAATCGTCCTGGGATCAGATCCCCGCAATTCGCCACGAGCACGACGAGCCCGACGATCTCGAGCGGCGCCTCGTCGGCCACGATCCGGAAGCGCGCGGGCTCGAGTCGGACCGCCTCGCGGACCGCCGCTCCGATGTAGGCCCCGAAGCGCAGGTGCCGTTTCCACTCGTGCTCGGCCGCGGCCATGACCTTGGCGTCGAACCCCATGCCGCAGGCGACGGTGAACGTCCGCTCGCTGACGCCGTCGGCCGTGCCCCAGCGGGCCGACCCAAGGTCGAGACGGCGCGCTCGACCGGTCCGGATCGTTTCCAGCGCCCCGCGCATGCCACGGATCCGAAGGGTGCCGCCCAGGACGTTGCCGGTGCCGCCCGGTATGATGGCCATCGGGACGTCCGAGTCGGCCAGGGCGGCGGCAGCGTCACGGATCGTCCCGTCGCCGCCGGCCACGACGACGATCGGCCGCCCCGCGACGTCCTGGAGGGCGGCCCGAGCCCCCGCCTGGGTCTCCGGTGCCCAGTCGGGCGGTTCGCCGAATCGCGTCGTGAGTGCGCGCTCGAGGTCGCGGCAGATCGCCGCCCGCCGTCGGGCGTCGGCGAGGCGCGATGCCGTCGGGTTCACGATCACGAGAGGCGGTCGATGCGCGGGTCGCGATGCCACGGCCCGATGCTACTCGCCCGGCTCCGACACGCGGCGGCACCGGCGGCTGCACGGTTCCGGCGCCTCGACTACACTGCGCGACGCCGACCGACCCCCAGGTCATCACAGAGGGACACGACAACCGAAGAGCCCCCGCTCGCACGGCGATCGTCGTCGGCCCGCCTGCGTCTCGACGCAGCCCCCAGGTCCCGGTCCACCCGGCCGGCCCCACCCCCACCCCAACCCGATCCCTTCCTTCCGTGTGCGCGCGCGGCTCCAGCGATCGCCGTCGCGCTGTCCGCGACGCGTTGGCAGGAAGGATCACCTTGCGATTCCGAACCATGGGCGCACGAGCGTTCATCCCGGTGGCTCTCGTCGGAGCCGTCCTCTTGACCCTCGCGCCCGGGGCCACCCCACCCGTCTCGGCCGCCGAGCCCAAGACCGAGGCGCAGCAGATCATCGCGATCGCGCGCAAGCAGATCGGTGACCCCTGGCGACACAGCGCGTCGGGACCCGGTGCCTTCGATTGCTCCGGGCTCGTCACCTACGCCTTCCGCAAAGCGGGCGATCTCAAGGTCATCGGCAACGGGAAGTACCGCTCCGCCCGGGCGCTCTACCGCTACTTCAAGGCGCGCGGTCTCGCGGATCGCAAGAACCCCAAGCCGGGCGACCTCGTCATCTGGGGACGCGGCACGCATGTCGGGATCTACATCGGCGGAGGCAAGGCGATCAGCACGCTGACCAGCGGCGTCCGGATCCACAGGATCCACGCGGTCCGAGCCAAGTTCACGGCCTACCTGCATACGGGGATGTGGAAGAAGGCGACCAGCGGAGGGACGGTCGGGCTCGCCTCGCAACAGCAGACGATCCAGCCGGTCGTCGCGGCACCCGGCGTCCGGTAGCGCCCGAGGCCCGGACCGAACGACCCTGCGGCCGACCGCCTGTTACGGTGGACGCGGACACGACCGCACGGGAGGTCGAGATGGATCGCGCCGGCTTCGAGGCCTGGCTGGAACGATACGTGGACGCGTGGCGCCTCAACGATGCGGTGGCCATCGGCGACCTCTTCAGCGCGGACGTCCGCTATGCGTACGACCCGTTCGATGAGGCCGTCGCCGGGCGCGCCGCCGTCGTCGCCTCGTGGCTCGCGGATCCTGATGCGCCGGGCTCCTGGAACGCCGACTACGAGGTGCTGGCGATCGATGGCGACACCTTCGTCGCCCACGGCCGCACGCGCTACCTGACCGACGACCGGCGCGAGGTCGATCGCGAGTTCGCCAACGTCTTCGTCTGTCGGTTCGATGGCGAGGGCCGCTGTCGGGAGTTCACCGAGTACTACATGCGCCGCCGCCCCGACGTCGCCCCCGACGAGCCGCCGGCCGCCGGCTAGCCCAACGCCGCCCGGGCGTCCCGCGCGCAGCGCACGATCGCGGCGGCCGAGCGGTCGATGTCGTCGTCCGTCGTGTTCCAGCCCGACACGGACAGGCGCATCGCGGCGACGCCGTGCCACGTGGTGCCGCCGAGCCAACACGTCCCATCGCGCTGGACCCGCGCGATGACGTCGCGGGTCAGGACGTCCGATCCCGCCGCGTCCCGACCCTCGAAGCGCACCAGCACCTGGTTGAGCACCACGTCGTTGAGGACGACCACGCCCGGCTCCTCGGCCAGCCGTTCGGCCATCCGGCTGGCTGCCCGACAACCGCGTTCGACCTGGTCGGCGAGACCGTCGCGCCCCAGCGAACGCAGGGCCGCCCAGACCGCGAAGGCGCGCCCGCGGCGCGACGACTCGGGGACCCAGTTGTAGCCGTCGCGCTCGCCGCCGGCGGTCTCCACGTAGTAGGCCGCCCCGAGGGTCATCGCCGCACGATGCGCGGCCCGGTCGCGGATGAGCACGACGCCGGAGTCGTAGGGCACGTTCAGCCACTTGTGGTTGTCCGTGGTCCACGAATCGGCGTCGGCAAGACCATCCACGAGCGCCCGACGGGCCGGGGCGACAGCCGCCCACAGGCCGAAGGCACCATCCACGTGGAGCCAGCCTCGACGGGCGTGGACGGCCGCCGCGATCGGCGGCAGCGGATCGAACGACCCGGTGTTCACGTTGCCGGCCTGCGCGCAGACGATCAGCGGTCCGTGGATGCCGGCGATGGCCTCCTCGAGTCGATCCGCGCGCATGCGGCCCTGGGCATCGGTCGCGACCCGCACCACCCGTTCGCGCCCCAGGCCCAGCATCTGGAGGGCGGCCATGATCGTCACGTGCGACTCGTCGCCGACCACGACCGTGATCCCCGGCGCCCCGAACAGTCCCTGATCCTCGACCGACCACCCGGCATCGGCCAGCACACGATGCCGCGCCGCGGCGAGGGCCGTGAAGTTCGCCATGGTCGCGCCGGTCGTGAACCCCGCCGAGGTGCCGGTCGGCAGCCCGAACAGGTCCACGAGCCAGCCTTCCACCACTTCCTCGACGACGGCGGCGGCGGGCGACATGACGTACATCGCCACGTTCTGGTCCCAGGCGCTGACCAGCCAGTCCGCGCCGAGCGCAGCGGGGTGGCTGCCGCCGATCACGAACCCGAAGTAGCGTGGGCCGGCCGTCGCCACGAGACCCGGGTCGGCGGCGGCGGCGAGCGTCTCGACGGTCTGCGCGGGGTCTTCCCCTTCGGCAGCCAATGGACCGCCCAGGGCGGACCGGAGGGCCTCGAGGTCCACCTCCCGGGCGACGGGACGATCCGCCACGCCGGCGAGATAGTCGATGGCGAGCGCATGGGCGCGGTCGAGGGTACGGGCGGTGGCGGGATCGGGCATCGTCGGTCTCCTCCGGAGTCGCTGGGTCGGAAGCGCGGTCGCACAGCATCGCACCGGAGCGCTCCACGAGGTGGGGCCGGTGTACCATCGGGCGACCGCAACCTGACCCGTGGAGGACCGTCCGCATGCCCCGAATCGTCCGAGCCGCGCTCGTCCAGGCCAGCTGGACCGGCGACAAGGAATCGATGATCCAGAAGCACGAAGAGCGCGCCCACCAGGCGGCCAAGGACGGGGCGCAGGTCATCCTGTTCCAGGAGCTCTTCTACGGGCCGTACTTCTGCCAGGTGCAGGACGCGCAGTACTACAGCTACACGGAGCTGATCCCGGACGGCCCCACCACGAAGCGCATGCAGGACCTCGCCAAGCAGACCGGGATGGTCGTCGTCGCCCCGATGTACGAGGAGGACGAGCAGGCCTCGGGCATCTACTACAACACGGCTGCGGTCATCGACGCCGACGGGACATACCTCGGCAAGTACCGCAAGACGCACATCCCGCACGTCAAGGGCTTCTGGGAGAAGTTCTATTTCCGGCCTGGCAATCTCGGATATCCCGTGTTCGAGACAGCGGTCGGGAAGGTCGGTGTCTACATCTGCTACGACCGCCACTTCCCGGAAGGCGCCCGGGCGCTGGGCCTCAACGGCGCGGAGATCGTGTTCATCCCGAGCGCGACGTCGCGGGGGCTCTCCGAGTACCTGTGGCGCATCGAGCAGCCCAGCCATGCCGTGGCCAACGGCTACTTCGTGGGGACGATCAACCGGGTCGGGATCGAGGCCGACTATGGCGAGGACGACTTCTACGGGCAGAGCTACTTCGTGGATCCGCGGGGTCAGTTCGTCGGGGACGTGGCGTCCGCACACGACGAGGAACTCGTCGTCCGTGACCTCGACCTGGACAAGATCATGGAAGTCCGGAACACGTGGCAGTTCTATCGCGACCGGCGTCCCGATGCCTACGCCGACCTGACCCGACCCTGACCCTTGCCTGACCGCGCCGACCATCTGGCGGCGCGCGTCCGGGCGCGCTATCATCCGCGCCGGCTCGGCTGTCAGGAGGAGGACAGCCGAGCCGCCTGATTCCCGGACGCGACGGTGTACCCTCTGGCACTTGGTTCGGATGGTTCTCGGGAGGCGACTCGCGGATGCAGTTCGGTTTCACGCTCAAACCCGACCACACGATCGAGCGAACCCTCGCGCTGACGCGCCAGGCAGAGGCCGCCGGCTTCGACTACGGCTGGCTGTTCGACAGCCACGTCCTGTGGCGTGAGCCGTATCCGCTGCTGACCCTGATGGCCGGCGTGACCGAACGCCTGCGCCTGGGAACGTGTGTCACGAACCCGGGCACCCGCGAGCCGTCGGTGACGGCGTCGGTGCTCGCCACGCTGGACGAGATCTCGGGTGGGCGGATGGACCTGGGGATCGGCCGCGGCGATTCGGCGCGACGCGTCCTGGGCAAGGCCCCCATCACGCTCGCTGACACCGAGCAGGCCATCCAGGTCATCCGGGCGCTCGTCGCCGGTGAGCACGTCACCTACGAAGGCACGGACCTGCACTTCCCCTGGGCGTCGGGCTGGACGCTCCCGGTCTGGATCGCCGGATACGGCCCCATGGCCCTGGCGATGACCGGCCGGATCGCGGACGGGGTCATCCTGCAACTGGCCGACCCGGATCTCATCCGCTGGTTCGCAGGTCAGGTCCGCGACGCGGCGGCTTCGGCCGGACGCGACCCGTCGACCATCCGGGTGCAGGCGGCGGCACCGGCGCATGTCGGCCCGCGCGAGCTGGGGCGCGAACGGACGCGCTGGTTCCCGGCGCTCGTGTCGAACCACGTCGTGGACCTCGTCAACAAATACCCCCGCGAGCAGCTCCCCGAATCGCTCACCGGGTACGTCACCGACCGGGAGGGGTACGACTACCTCCATCACGCGGAGGTCGGCTCGTCCAATGCCGCGTTCGTGGGCGACGAGGTGACCGATCGCTTCTGCATCCTCGGCGACGCCGACGAGCACGTGGCCAAGCTGCGCCAACTCGCCGACGCGGGCGTGGACCAGTTCAATCTCTACCTCATGAACGGTGACGAGGAAGCACAGCTGGAGGCGTACGGGCGGGATGTGATCCCGGCCTTCCGCAGCTAGTCCACGCGAACGAGGCCGAACCCAGGGGGACCCGCCGACGTGTCCGGTCACACCGCCACGGTCCAGCACGCCGCTCGTCAGGCCGTCGCCGACTGGCGCCGTCTGGTGTGGCTGAGCCGACCGTCGACGTGGCCCGTGACGAGCGGGCTGTTCCTCGTGGGCGCGTTCGAGGCGGAACGGGGATGGACGCCGGCCATCGCCCTGGGCGCGGTCTACTTCCTGGGCCCGTTCAACCTGCTCCGCCATGGACTCGATGCGATCGCCCGGCCCGACTCCACCGCCCTCGACCCGGCATCGGTCCGCGTGGCGATCGCGCTCACCGGCCTCCCGCTCCTCGCGGCCCTGGTGGTGCTCGGTGGCCCGGCGGTCGGCCTCGCCCTGATCGTGACCCTCGCCCTGGTCGTCGCGGAGACCACAAAGCCGATCCGTTTCCGTGATCGACCGCTCGCGGACCTCGTCGTCGCGGGCGCGCTGACCGCGGCGCCGATGGTGTGCGGCCTGGTGCTGGGCGGGCGCGGGCTGGCGGACCTCCACTGGACGGCGATCGGGGCGGTCGCCGCCTGGGGCGTCGGCACGGCGGCCATCGCCTCGATCGCGACGCCGGCGCGAGGGGCCACGCCCGCCGTGCTTGGGTCCCGGGGCGTGGCCCTGGTCGCGCTGGTCGGCTACGGCAGCGCGGTCGTGCTCTGCGCCACGATCGGTGGCCTCGGGGTCCTGGCGGGGCTGGCCCTGGCCCTCTTCCTGCTGCTCCCCGTCATGGTCCTCGTCGCGCCCGGCAGCGGGCCACGTGCCGACGCCGCCGCGCGCACGGCGGCTGCGGACATCCCGGCCCTCTCGCTCCTCGTGGGCGCCTGGCTGCTGGTGCTGCTGCTCCAGCACTGGGGGATCACCCGGTACGATGCCTGGACGGCCGCCATCGTCGTCCCGACGGCGCTCGGCGCGTATGCGCTCGCCAACATCGTCGCGATCCGCATCGCGACGCGACGGCATCGCGTCCCGTCCGACGTTCAGGCATCCGCCGACGAACCCTCGGTGACGATCATCGTCCCCTGTCACGACGCCGCGGGGGACCTCCCGGCCTGCCTGGCCGCGCTTCGGGAGCAGACCTATCCCGATCTATCGGTCCTTGTCGTCGATGACGACTCCACCGATGGCAGCGCGGACGAGGCGGCCGCATGGATCGGTGCGGACGCCGTCCTCCGGGCGCCGCCCCGACCGGACGGATGGACGACCCGCGCCTGGGCGCGGCACGTGGGGGTGACGTCCGCGACCAGCGATCTCGTCCTGCTGGTGGATCCGGGCGTGGTCCTTGCCCCGATCGCCGTGCGCATCCTCGTCGAGCAGACCCTGGTACGACGCGACGATCTCTTCCTCGGGCTGCCCCGGGACCTGCTCGCGACGCCGGCCGAACGCGCGGCCGTCCCCGGGTTCGCCCTCGTCCAATCCGGGTTCGCGCCGCTCTGGTGGCCCACCATCACCGGGAATCGACCGGCGGCGCTGGCATTCGGGGACGGCGGGCTCGTCCTGGTCCGGCGGGCGGCGTTCCTCGCGACCACCTCGACGGACTCCGCGCCGACGCCGCCCGACGACAGCCTGCCCCGCGTGCTCTCCCGCGCCGGTTCGCGCGTCGTGGCGGTCCGCATGGCCAACCTGGCCGCCGAACGCCGCTACCGCACCGTGGAGGAGGTCGTCACCGCGTGGCGTCTCCGGATCCTGCCGTTCGGTCGCGGGCGGCTGGCCGGCGCGATCGGCATCGTCGCGCTCGTGGTCGCCACCTACCTCGTCCCGCTCATCCTGCCGGCCGTGGCCGTCCTCGGTCGCGAAGGCCCCGACGTGATCGCCGCGTCCCTGCTCCCGCTCGCGGTCCTCCTGGCGGTCCGCCTCGCCCTGACGATCACCCAACGACAGTCGCCCGCGACGATCGCCTGGCACCCGGTGACGGTGCTGGTGATGCTCATCGGGCAAGTCGCCGGTATCGTCGACCACGTCGTGGGGCGCCGCGAGTCCTGACCCCATCGTCAGGCTGGCGATCGCGCCCTCGCCGGTGCACCATCGACGGGCCGGCGCGACCCGTGCCGGAACGGCGTCGGGAGGTGCCACGGCGACGCGGAGGTGCGTCGATCGTTCGGCGGCGGCGCCCACAGGGCGGCGCGCTCGCGCCGCAGGGAGTGATCATCGATGAACACGCTGCGCCGAGGTCGCGATCCATTCTGGGATGATGGGGTGGGGGCGCGACGCTCCCGGACCCGGCGTCGGTGGGTGAGCCTCGCGGCGTTCGCGATCGCCATCGTCGCGACCGGCCTGACCGCAGCACTCTGGATCCTCGAGCTCGTGCCCGCCGCGGGTCGGCTGCTGGGATAGGTCCGCCGGGTCATCCGGCATCGCCTACCATCGCCTCCTGATCTTCGATGTCCGTCGCCCAGGAGGGATCGATGCGTACGCTCATCACCAACGGCACGATCGTCACCGCGGATGGCGCCCAGGGCGCCGACGTCCTGATCGACGGGGAGACCATCGCCGCGATCGGCACCGATCTCGCGGGCGCCGGGATGACCGCGGACTCGACGATCGACGCGACCGGCAAGTGGGTGATCCCGGGCGCCATCGACGTGCACACCCACATGGAGTTGCCGTTCGGCGGGACGTTCGCCAAGGAC
>CAYVJP010000055.1:0-13670 GCA_964451745.1 uncultured Anaerolineaceae bacterium
GTCGGGCCACTGGGACCTGTACGCCGAGAACATGTTCATCGTCGAGGCCGAGAAGCAGCTCTTCAGCCTCAAGCCGATGAACTGCCCGGAATCGACGTTCATCTACCGCTCCCACCTGCGCTCGTACCGCGACCTCCCGTTGCGCTTCAACGAGTACGGCCGGCTCCACCGCAACGAACGCTCCGGCACGCTGAGCGGCCTTACCCGCGTGCGCCAGTTCATCCAGGACGACGCGCACCTGTACGTGCGCCCGGACCAGCTCACCGAGGAGATCCAGGCGCTCCTGGGCGAAGTTCGCGAGGCGTACGGCTGGTTCGGCCTCGAGCCGCGGTTCGCCTTCGCCACCAAGCCGGACAAGGCACTCGGCGATCCCGCGCTCTGGGAGCGCGCCGAGCAACTCATCCGCGAGGCCTTCGCCGCCGCCGACATCAGCTACGAGCTCAAGCCCAAGGACGGCACCTTCTACGCGCCCAAGATCGATATCTACATCGACGACGCCCTGGGTCGCGAGTGGCAGATGGCGACGATCCAGGTGGATCTCGTGATGCTCCCCGAGCGATTCGACCTCACCTACATCGATGAGACCGGACAGCCGCAGCGCCCGATGGCGATCCACCGGGCGATCTACGGATCCTTCGAGCGGTTCATCGGCATCCTCGTGGAACACTTCGCGGGCGCCTTCCCGCTGTGGATCGCCCCGGTCCAGGCCGTGGTCATCCCGATCGCGGATCGTCACATCGAGGCGGCCGAGGAGCTCGCGGGCGTCCTCCGATCACGCGGCCTGCGCGTGGAGGTGGACGGCTCGTCGAACCGGATGCAGTACAAGATCCGGACCGCCCAGGAGCAGAAGGTGCCGTACATGGTCGTGCTCGGCGATCGCGAGATCGAGGCCCGGACGGCCTCGCCGCGGACCAGGGCAGGGGAGCAGCAACCGGCCGAGGCGTGGGAGGCCTTCGCCGATCGCCTGGCCGCGGAATCGGCCGCCCGCGGCGTGGACTGAACGGCCCGGCCGCGCTCGCGCGCGGCGGCGAGCGGGACCGGTCTCCGCGTCCTGCCACGTGCAGCACTGGTCTGCAGCCGCCGACCGTCACCGCACTCGACCACCGAACCGCCACGACGATCCACGCTCGCGGGTGCACGACGATCGCCGCGGTTCCCACCACATGCAGGCCACGACCTGCACGTGGCAGGACCACAGCCGGTCCAGATCGGCGAGTGCAGACCGTTCCTGCATCTGGTGGAAGCCAGGTCCCCGGCCACGCGCCGGACTCGGCCACGCCAGGTCCCCGGCCCCGCCCCCAGGCCCAGCCACGGCCCCCCGCCACGCCCCCGCCACGCCCCCCGCGTGGTCGCGGTTTCAAGGGCGGTGTGCTATCGTTCCGCCTCGGCCCGGCTCGGGCATCTTCGCGCGTGCCGGACGAACGGAATCCGCAACGAACAAGGGGTGACCCATCAGCCGAGACCTGCGTGTCAACCAGATGATCCGGATCCCACAGGTCCGGGTAGTCGATGAAGAGGGTGCACAGCTGGGTGTCATGCCCACACCACGTGCCCTCGAGATGGCGCAGGAGCGGGGATACGACCTCGTCGAGGTCGCTCCGATGGCGCAGCCCCCGGTGGTCAAGTTCCTCGACTTCGGACAGTACAAGTACGAACTGACGAAGCGGGAGAAAGAGGCCAAGCGCAAGCAGCGCTCGGTCACCTTCAAGGAAGTCCGCCTCACGCCGAAGATCGGCGTCGGCGACTTCGATACGAAGGTCCACCGCGCGATCGAGTTCCTCGAGGACGGCGACCGGATCAAGGTCACCGTCCGCTTCCGAGGGCGGGAACTGACCCACCCGGAGATCGGCCGGAACCTGATCGCGAGATTCGTCGATCGAGTCAAGGACCATGGGGTCCCGGAACGGACGCCGCTGCTCGAAGGCAAGTCGATGCACATCACGATGGCATCGACCCACAAGCCCAAGAGCCACGACGCCCCGGACCGCAGGCATGCGGTGGACGAAGTCCCGGCCGACGCCGTGGCGGAGACACCGGACGCCCCGGAAGAGAAGACCGTCGTCGCAGTCGCGGCTCCCGCGCCCGCGCCGGCTCCCGCTCCAGCAGCGGCGGCCGACGCGCCGGCCCCGGCACCGGCCCCGACCGCCAGGAAGACCGAACCAGCCCCGGCCCCCGAGCCGGTGCAAGCAGGAGAGTGAGGCCACCGTGCCGAAGATGAAGAGCCACAAGGCGGCCCAGAAGCGGATCGGTGTGACCGGCTCCGGCAAGGTCATCCGGGTCAACGCGTGGCGTGGCCATCACCTCGAGATCAAGTCGTCCCGCCGGACGCGCCGCTACGCCGGCAAGTCCGTGATCGGGCCCGAGCATGCCAAGCAGGTCCGGCGCCTGCTGCCGTACCTCTAGGAGCCTGCGTCCCCCATGGCACGAGTCAAGCGTGGCGTCACCGCCCACAAGCGCCACAAGCGCCTTCTCCGCGACGCTGAGGGTCGCAAGGGCACCAAGTCGAAGCTGATCAAGCCGGCGCGCGAAGCGCTCCTGCACGCGCTCGCCTACGCGACGCGCGATCGCAAGCAGCGCAAGCGCCAGATGCGTCAGCTGTGGATCATCCGGATCAACGCCGCGGCGCGCGAGAACGGCCTCACCTACGGGCAGTTCGTCAACGGGCTCAAGAAGGCGGACATCCAGATCGACCGCAAGATCCTGGCCGACCTCGCCGTTCGCGACAGCGCCACGTTCGGGCGCATCGTCGACGTCGCCAAGGGCGCCTGAACCGGCCGGAACCTGCACGCAACGACCCACCGCCGAGCCCTCGACGTCGCTGACGATCGGGGGTTCGTGATTCCGGGGCCCGACGGCGGGCCGCATCGAGGAGGAACGTGGACCTCGCCGACCTGACCCGCGACCTCGAGGCCCTGCAGGCCGAGACGCTCGCCGCTGCGGCGGCGGCCGGCGATGTCGCCGCGCTGGATGCTTTGGAACTCGACGTCCTGGGCAAGAAGGGCCGCCTGACCGCGATCCTGCGGGGCATCGGTGGGCTGCCGGCAGAGGATCGCCCGCGGGTGGGCGCCATCGCGAACGCTGTGCGCGGGGCGATCGAGGCCGCCCTCGCCGAGCGCGGCACGGCACTGCGCGGATCCGAGCTCGGAGCGCGCCTGGCGGCGGAGGCCGTCGACGTCACGACCCCGGGCCGGCCCATCCGCCGCGGCACCCTGCACCCGATCAACGAGACCATCGGCGAGATCGCCGAGATCTTCGGCCAGTTCGGGTTCGTGGTCTACGAAGGCCCCGAGATCGAGGACGACGTCCGCAACTTCCAGATGCTCAACATCCCGCCCGACCACCCCGCCCGCGACCTGTGGGACACGCTTTATGTGGACGTCGAGGGGCACCTCCTGCGCACGCACACGTCGCCCGGCCAGATCCGGGTGATGCACCAGGAGCGCCCGCCGATCCGCGCGCTGCTTCCCGGGCGCTGCTTCCGCTACGAGGCCATCGACGCCAGCCACGCCAGCGAGTTCTTCCAGGTGGAAGGCCTCATGGTCGACGAGGGCACCACGATGGGCGACCTCAAGGGCCTCCTCGACCAGTTCGCCAAGGCCATGTACGGCGCGGACAAGCGCACGCGATTCCGGCCCGGGTACTACCCGTTCACGGAGCCCTCGGTGGCCTTCGACGTCGAGTGCGTGGTGTGCGGCGGCTCCGGCTGCCCGGCCTGCTCTCGCAGCGGCTGGATGACGATCCTGGGCGCGGGCATGGTCCACCCGGTCGTGCTCCAGTACGGCGGCCTCGACCCGGAGCGCTACCAGGGGTTCGCCTTCGGGATGGGCGTGGAGCGCATCGCGAACCTGCGCCACAGCGTGGGCGACCTGCGCCTGTACATGGACAACGACCTGCGCTTCCTGGGCCAGTTCCGATGAGAGTGCCCCTGTCCTGGCTGCGCGACTACGTCGACATCCAGCTCACCCCGGAGCAGCTGGCCGAACGCCTGACCCTCCTCGGGATGGAGGTCAAGGGCATCGAGCGCTGGGGCGCCGACTGGCAGAGCGTCGTGACCGGCGAGCTGCTCACCGTCGAGAAGCACCCGCGCGCCGATCGGCTGTCGCTCACCACGGTGACCATCGGGACCGGCGAGGTCCTCGAGATCGTGTGCGGCGCGACGAACATCGCGACGGGCCAGCGCATCCCCGTCGCGCTCCCGGGGGCCGTGCTGCCGGGCGACCGGCGCATCGAGCGCACGGAGAAGATGGGCGTCGTCAGCAACGGCATGCTCTGCTCGGGCGATGAGCTGCGCCTCACGGCCGATGCGGACGGCATCCTCATCCTCCCCGGCGACACACCGCTCGGCGTCCCGCTCGCGGACCTCTACGGCGACGTGGTCCTCGACGTGGACGTCAAGCCCAACCGTGGCGACGCCCTGTGCATGATCGGGCTCGCGCGGGAGGTCTCGGCGGTCACCGGTGCGCCGGTCCGCTTCCCCGACACCGACCCGCCCGAGACCGGTGGCCCGATCGCCGAGCGCCTCCAGGTCGATGTCCTGGAGCCGGCCCTGTGCACGAGATTCGTCGGCCGGTTCGTGTCCGGCGTCACCGTGGGGCCGTCGCCGGATCAGGTCCAGATGCGCCTCATCGCCGCCGGCCAGCGCCCCGTGAACAACGTCGTGGACGTGAGTAACTACGTCATGCTCGAACTCGGCAAGCCGATCCACACGTTCGATGCCGCGGCGGTCCACGACGGTCGGATCGTGGTCCGACTCGCGCGCCCCGGCGAACGCATGACGACCCTGGACCACGTCGAGCGCGAGCTCGACCCCGACACCCTGCTCATCGCGGACCCCGTGGGCGTCCTCGGCATCGCCGGGGTGATGGGCGGCGCCGAGTCCGAGATCACCGACGCGACCACGGACGTGGTCATCGAATCGGCCATCTTCGACCCGGTGAGCATCCGCCGGACGGCGTTTCGCTACGCCCTGCGCTCCGAAGCGAGCCTCCGCTTCGAGAAGGGTCAGGAGCATCGACTCGCGCGGATCGGGGCCGACCGCACGGCCCGCCTCATCGCCGCCTGGGCCGGCGGCACGGTCGCGACCGGTGCCGTGGACACGAACCCGACGGAACCGGAGCCAGGACGGGTGGCCTTCCGCCCGGGTCGCGCGGATCGCCTGCTGGGAACGCGCATCGAGAGCGACGAGCAGCGCGAGTTGCTGGCCCGCGTCGGGATCACCACGGAGCCGGCGCCCGCGGGAATCCGGATCGCGGTGGCCGGCGAACCGCGGCCGCTCGAGGTGGATCCCGGCGACGCCGAGACCATCGTCGCGATCGTGCCCTCGTGGCGCCGCGACCTCGTCGTGGAGGCGGACGTCATCGAGGAGATCGCCCGCGTCCGCGGCTACGAGCTCATCCCGGAGATCCTGCCGCACACGCCGATGCCCGCCTACCGGCACCCACCCCTGCGCCTCCGCGATACGGTCCGCGCCGTGCTGGCCGGTGCCGGGCTGACCGAGACGGTCACGCACGCCCTGGTCTCGCCGGCCATGGTGGAGCGGTTCCCGCCCGATCCGGCCGCGATCGTGCCCGGGGAAGGGGAGGCGGGTGGTCGCCCGGTGGTCGTCGCCAACCCGCTGTCCAGCCAGCACTCGGTCATGCGCCAGTCGCTCATCGGGAGCCTGCTCGAGGTGGTGTCCGCGAACCTCCGCCAGGGACGGGAGGACGTCGCGATCTTCGAGATCGGCAAGGGCTACGGCGCCGCGGACGACGGGACCACGCGCGAATGGTGGCGGCTCGGGCTGGCCATGACCGGACCGGCGGAACCCCCGGCCTGGAACCGGCCGGTGCGACCCTACGACCTCGACGACGCCAAGGGGACGATCGAGCTCCTCGCCCATACCCTCGGCCTGTCGACACCGACCTACGAGCCGCTCACCGATGATCCGAACCTGCATCCCGGGCGTGCTGCCCGGGTGAGCGCCGGCACCGGCCTCGCCGGCCGGGTCGGGGAACTCCATCCGGCGCTCGTCGAGGCGCTCGACCTGCGGGCGGACCGGGTCATCGTCGCCGAGGTCGCGATCGCCGGCTTGTCGGGCGGGGCGCCGGCCGTGCCGCTCGGCGCCACACCGCCTCGCCATCCCGCCGTGGCGCGTGACCTCGCCATCGTCGTCGCCGAGTCGGTGGCGGCGGGTGCCGTCCGCGAATCGATCGTCCGCCACGGCGGTCCGCTGCTGGTCGCGACCACGTTGTTCGATATCTACCGCGGGCGCCCGCTGGCCGACGACGAGAAGAGCCTGGCCTACCGGCTGACGTTCCAGGCACCGGACCGCACGTTGACCGAGGAGGAGATCGAAGCGGCCGTGGCGACCGTCACGGCGGGGCTTGCCGGAGACGTGGGCGGGCGCATCCGCACCTGAACGCAGCCCACCCCACCGGACCGCCCCGAACCGAGCTCGTCCGCCCAATCCGCCGAGCGCCACCTTGCGAGGGGGGAATCGCCGCGCTACCCTTGCGCCGCCCCGGGCCGGCTGGCTGGGGGCGTCGTCAATCAAGGAGGATCAGTGGAATTCGGCGAGTTCCTCGGTGGGATCCAGACGGTGGATCTGCTGCTCGTCCTCTACTTCATGGGGTTCTTCGTGCTGGGCTTCGCCCAGGGCACGATCCGCCGCCTGATCGGTATCGGCTCGATCCTGTTCTCATTCTTCTTCGCGGCGAACCTGGCCGAACCGCTCGGGTCGTTCCTTGGGGCGAACTGGACCCAGTTCCCCAAGGAGTACTCGTACATGATCGGGTTCCTGACCGTGTTCGTCGCGGCAGCGCTCGCCTTCGCCCTCGTCGCCCAGGGCTGGTACAAGCCGCAGCCCCTCTTCGAGAAGGCGCGGTTCGTGGACGAGATCCTCGGTGGCCTGCTCGGCCTGGTCCAGGCCGGCCTCATCCTGGGCTGTCTGATCGTCATCCTCGGGACGTTCTTCCTGAACCGCGCGATCGTGCCCGATCCGGAGGAGATCACCTTCCTGCGCGACCTGTGGAACGCGCTGGAGACCTCGAAGATCGTGGACGTCTTCCAGGAGACACTCATCCCGGCGTTCTTCGTCCTGACCGGCTTCCTCGTGCCCTCGGAGATCGTGGCGCCATATCGCGCGACCTCCAGCTAGGCATCCTGCCCCGCCTGGACATCCTGCCCCGCGAGCGACTGGCGGTCGAAAGCCCCGCTGCGGCCAGGCTCCTGCTCGGGTCGTTCCTCGTCCGGGACGACGCGTCCGGTCGGCGCATCGGCCGGATCGTGGAGACCGAAGCGTATGGAGGCCCGGAGGACCTCGCGTCGCACGCCCGGTTCGGCTCGACGCGACGCAACGCCGTCATGGCAGGCCCGCCGGGGCACGCCTACGTGTACCTTGTCTACGGGATGTACGACTGCCTCAACGTGGTGACCGATGTCGATGGTCGGCCGTCCGCGGTGCTCATCCGCGCCATCGAACCGCTCGAAGGCATCGACCTGATGCGCGAGGACCGGCTGGCGCTGGAGCGACGCCGACACCGGGCCGCGGACTCCCAGGCCGCCCACGCTGCGCGCGCTCGGATCGCGCGCGTACCGGAGCGGCACCTGGCACGCGGACCCGGGCTCGTCGGGGCCTGCTTCGGCGTGGATCGATCGTGGACCGGGATGGACCTGTGCGACCCGGCGTCGCCGTTGCGCCTCGCTACCGCGGCCATCGAGCCTGCGGGCGCCAGCGAACCGCGGATCGTGGTCGGCCCGCGGGTCGGCGTGGCGTACGCCGACGCCTGGGCCGGGCGGCCGTGGCGGTTCTCGATCGAGGGACACCCGTCGGTGTCCCGGGCACGCTGACGGCGTCGGACGCCTCGATGGACCCGCGCTCCCAGGTCCTGCTGGAGTTCCCGCAGATCCGCGAGCGCCTGGCCGCACTGACGTCGTTCCCACCGGCTCAGCGGCTCGCGGAGGCGCTCGGGCCGTCGAGTGACCCGGTGATCGTCGCGCGCCAGCTCGACGAGACCGACCAGGCTCGGTCGCTCCTCGAGGAGCACCCGGGCGTGGGGATCGGGGCCGCGCACGACATCGGACCGTCGATCGAGCGCGCGGCCCGCGGCGGACGCCTCGAACCGGCGCAGTTCCTCGAGATCATCGAGACGCTCGATGCGACGGCGCGTCTGGCCACGGTCCTCGCCGACGAGCGCCGCGTCCTGCTTCGCGAACTCGGGCGCGACCTGCACCCGCTGCCGGCCCTGCGGAGCACGCTCGGGCGCAGCTTCGATCCGGTCGGCGAGGTCCTCGACACCGCGTCACCGCGCCTGGGTGGGCTGCGCGCGGCGGTCCGTGTCGCGTACGACCGGTTGCGTCGCCGCCTCGACGCGTTGGTCGGCTCCGAGCTGGGTGGTGCCCTGCAGGAGCCCATCGTGACATTGCGCAACGGTCGCTACGTCGTGCCGGTCAAGGCCGAGGCGCGCGCTCGCGTCAAGGGCATCGTCCATGACGCCTCGGGGAGTGGCCAGACGCTGTTCGTGGAGCCCCTCGTGGTCGTGGAACTGGGTAACGCATGGCGGGAGGCCCAGGTCGCCGAGCAGGAGGAGGTCGCGCGGATCCTCGATGAACTGTCGGCATTCGTGGCGGCCAACACCGACGCCCTGCGCGAGACGATCGGTGCCCTCGCGCGGTTCGACCTGTGGGCGGCGAAAGCCTCGCTTGCAGCCGAGATGGACGCGACCCGGGCGGCGACGGCGGAGCGCGCGGAGGTCGTCCTCCTGTCCGCCCGGCATCCCGGGCTGACGGGTCGGGTCGTACCCATCGATATCCGGCTCGGCGACGGGTTCACGGCGCTCGTCGTGACCGGCCCCAACACCGGTGGCAAGACGGTCACGCTGCGCACGCTGGGCCTGCTCAGCCTGATGCACCAGTCGGGACTCCACGTCCCGGCCGAGGCCGGGAGTCGCCTGCCGGTCTGGCGCGACGTGTTCGCCGACATCGGCGACGAGCAATCCGTCGCGCAGTCGCTCTCGACCTTCTCGGGACACCTCCGCCGGATCACCCAGATCGTCGAGGCGGCGGGGCCGGACACGCTCGTGCTCCTCGACGAGCTCGGGGCCGGCACCGATCCCACCGAAGGGTCCGCGCTCGCCCAGGCGCTCCTGGATCACTTCATCCGGGCGGGGGCGATCGTCGCGGCGACCACGCACTACGCGGAACTCAAGGCCTATGCCCACACGACGCCTGGGGCGCGCAACGCGGCCGTAGAGTTCGATCTGGACACGCTCTCGCCGACGTATCGCCTCACCATCGGCCTGCCGGGCGGCAGCCAGGCCTTCGCCATCGCCGAGCGCCTGGGCCTGCCGGCATCGATCGTCGAGGACGCCCGGTCACGCCTGACGGAGGCGCAGCGTTCGTTCGAGGCGACGCTCGCGGCGATCAAGGCGACCGAGGGGGAGACGAGCGACGCCCTGGAGCGCGCCCGGGCGGCCGAGACTCGAGCCGCCGAGGCCTTGCGTGTCGCCGAGGAGGAGCGCCGCCGCAGTCGCCGCGAGCGCGACGAGGCCGTCCGCGCCGCGCGGGCGGAAGCCGACCAGATGGTGTCGGACCTGCGGGCGGAGCTCGCCGCGACGCGTCGGGCCCTGGAGCGCGAGACCGTGACCGCCGCGACCCTCGACGCGGCCGTGGAGCGCGCAGAGGCCATCAGCGACCGCCTGCCGGCCCTCGAGCCGGTCGCCGCCGTGCCCACCGGGGAGCGGCCGGCATGGCGCGTCGGCGACCGCGCCCGCAGCGCCACCGGCGGTTGGGAAGGCCGGGTGGCCGCGCTGGACAAGGATGGGAACCGTGCGACGCTCGAGGCCGGCGGGATGCGGGTCGCGGTGGATCTCGACGATCTGGTACCGGCTCTCGCGCCGGCGAGCCCATCGACCCCCTCCACGAACGTCTCCACGGTCACCATGGCCAGGGCGCGCTCGGTCGCGTCGTCGCTGGACCTGCGGGGCGCCCGCGTGGAGGAAGCGCTCGAGACGCTGAATCGCTACCTGGACGACGCATCGCTGGCCGGCCTGGGGTCCGTGGTGATCATCCACGGCGTAGGCACCGGTGCGGTCCGCGACGCGGTGCGCTCCGCCGCGGCGTCACATCCGCTCGTGCGTGGCGTTCGCGCGGGCGAGCGTGGCGAAGGCGGGGACGGGGCGACGATCGTCAGCCTCTAGGACCGGCCACTGGATGCGCCGCCCGATGCCGGGCGGCTAGGGTTTGGGCGTCCGTTCCGGGCGCGGCCCGTTGCCACCGCCGCCGCCATTGCCACCGCCACCGCCGTTGCCACCGCCACCGCCGTTCCCCCCGCCGGTCGGCACGGGCGTCGGGGTCGGGCAGGGGATGGGTGTCGGCGCCGGGATGCCGTCGGAGGGATCGGGGTCGATCGGCTGCACACCGCACGGTGGCGGGGCGAGCGGACAGGTATCCCGCGGCGCGAAGGGGGCACCCCACGTCCGCCCGAACGGGGCGAACCCGTTGTTGTAGAAGTACGAGGTGCGGGTCCCCTTGGAGGTGCCGCGGACACCGGTGCCCTTCGCGGCGCGCGCCGCCCAGTTGCGGTTCGCCTTCTGCCAGTTCGGGAAGTTGCTCTCGACCTCGGAGAGATCGAAGAAGCCTTGGGTGACTTTGGGTCCGACGCAGCCGTCCTGCCAGAGCAGCCCGGAGGCCTCGTCGATCTCGAGGGAGATCCGGATGGTCTCGCGCTCGCTGGGCACCGTATCGGGCAGGAAGAGCTCCTTGACCGTCTTGGTCGTGAACGGACCGGGCTTGAGGCCCGTGAAGGCATCGACGGTGGCCGTCTTGAGTCCGCTCGGTGCCTTGAACGACGCGATCGGCAGGTCCTTGCTGACCGCCTCGGTGATCGCCGACCACAACGGGGCCGACGAATCCAGCGACAGGCTGCCCTTGTTGGGTTCGTTGTTGCTGTTGCCCATCCAGACGCCCACGACGAGCGCCGGCGCGTCCTTGTCCTTGGGCGGGGCGAGGTAGCCGTACGCGTGCACGTCGCGGTTGTCGCTCGTGGTGCCGGTCTTGTAGGCGGCGGGCCGGCGCTTCCCATCGGCGAAGACCGCCCAGTCCGCCCAGTACGGGTTGATGCTCGAGACCGTGTTCCCGGCCAGGATGTCGGTGATGATGTAGGCGGCCTGCTTGCTGACGACCTGTTCCCCCTCGGGCGCCTGGTCGTCGATCGGCCAGGTCTTGGTGCCCTTGTCGTCCACGATCGAGAGGATGGTCTGGCGCGGCATGTGGACGCCGCCGTTGGCGATCGTCCCGTAGGCGCTGACCATGTCGATCGGGTGCGTCTCCAGCGTCCCGATGCCCATCGAGACCACCGGGATCGCCGTCGGCGGGTAGGTGAGCCCGAAGTCCTGCGAGCGCTCGAAGACGTGGTCGAGGCCGCTCATCACCGTCGCCTTGATGGCGGGGATGTTGAGCGAGAACTGCAAGGCACTGCGCAGGCGGACCGGGCCGCGCTCCAGCTTGTCCGCCTGGGTCGGCAGGAACCCCTTGCCGAAGTCGGTCGTGACGTCCATGAACATCGTGCTCGCGGTCAGGGTCTTGTCGTCGATGCCGATGAGGTAATCGATCGGCTTGATGGACGATCCCGGCTGGCGCCAGCCGTCGGCGAGGACGTCGAACTGGGGCTGGAACTTCTTCGATCCCTTCGCCGTGTAGCTGGCACTGCCGACATAGGCGAGGACCTCGCCGGTCCGATAGTCCATGACCGCCGATGCGGCGTTGTGGATGTTGCGACCGCGCAGGTTGAGGATCCACCCCCACTGGCCTCGCGGGATCTTGCGCGACTCGAGCACCGCGCGCGGGTCCTTGGCCTGGGGCGCCCGCGCCGCTGCGTACGTGTAGCGCTCGGCGATCTTCTGCATGTCCCAATCGAGGGTCGTCGTGACCCGATACCCACCGGTATCGACGTCGTCGCAATCGTCGGGGCTGTCCGGGCAGAGGATCGCGCCGAGCGCCTCGCGGACCTGCCACACGAAGTGCGCTGCGCGCCAGGTCGTGGCGACCGGTGCCTGGATGACCGCGATCTCGTCCTTGGCCGCCTCGTACTCGCTGGCGACATGCCGGTCGCCGGACAGCGGACTGCGTGACTTCATGAGGTCCAGGATGTAGTTGCGCCGCTCGATGATCTCGCTCCCGACCGGGATCCGGAGCTGGACTTTCTCGCACTCGGCCGTATCCTCGGCGGCCTCCGTGGTCTCCTCGGTCGTGGCCGGCGGTTCGTCGAGGCAGACTTCCTCGGCGTTCTTGAGGAGGTCGAACTTGGTGGGTGACTGCGGGATCGCCGCGAGGATGGCGTACTCGGCAAGCGTCAGATCCGCCAGGGCCTTGCCGAAGTACCCCTTGGCCGCGGCCTTCACCCCGTAGCTGTTGTTGCCGTAGAAGTTGTTGTTGAGGTAGGCGGTGATGATCTCCTGCTTGCCCGCCTGGCCCGGATAGGCCTCGGTCAGCCGGACCGACTGGATGATCTCCTTGATCTTGCGCTCGTAGGTGGGCAACTCGAGCGTCTCGGGCGGGAGCAGGCGGTTCCGGACGAGCTGCTGGGTGATCGTGGATGCGCCGCGCGGGCGGCCTGCGAGGGTATCCAGCCCGGCGCTGACGATCCCGATGGGATCGAAGCCCGGGTTGATCCAGAAGTCCTTGTCCTCGATCGCGGTCGTCGCATCGAGCATCTCGTCGGGGATCTCGTCGAACTTGACGACCTCGCGTCGCAACGAGCCCAGGCGTGCGAGCTCGACCTTGCCCGTGCGGTCGTAGACGATCGTCTGCTGCTCGAAATCGAGGTTGGTCAGCGCTTCCTTGGGGTCGGGCAGCCCCTGCGCGTAGAAGTTGTACGCAGCGACGCTGAACAGCGCCCCGGCGCCCGCGGTGAGCAGGCTGACGAGGAGGAGGATGACGGGGATGGCGATGAGGATGCGGCGTACCCAGTGGCCGCCACCCCCCTCGGATCGGCGGCGTCTGGCGCGTCGTTGACGCTGCCGCCGTGCGAGAGTCGTCTGCATCTGAGCCCGCAAGATAGCATAGGGACCGTGAACGAACGTTCTTCCGCGGCCTCCCGGTTCGAGACGACCTGCGTGGCGCCCCTGTGACGGGGACGGCTTCCGGTACGCCCTCGGCGTCCCTGCTCGACGAGCTCGAGTGGCGCGGCATCCTGCACGCGACGACGCCCGGACTCGCCGAGCGACTGGCCTCCGGACGGCCGATCTCGGGGTACAACGGCTTCGACCCGTCGGCCGACTCACTCCATGTCGGGCATCTGGTCCCGATCTTCGGGTTGCTGCGCTTCCAGCGCCACGGTGGGCGACCCGTCGCGCTCGTGGGTGGGGGGACCGGGATGATCGGCGATCCGTCGGGTCGCTCCTCGGAGCGGAACCTGCTGGACCGGGCCACGCTGGAGGCGAACGCGGCCGCGCTGCGAAGCCAGCTCGAACGCTTCCTGGACTTCTCGCCCGGCGCGGGTGGCGCGATCCTCGTCAACAACCTCGACTGGCTCGGCGAGCTCTCGCTCATCGACTTCCTGCGCGACACCGGCAAGCACTTCACGGTGCCCTACATGCTCGCCAAGGATTCGGTCCAGACGCGCCTGGAGCGGGGTCTGTCATTCACCGAGTTCAGCTACATGCTCCTGCAGGCCTACGACTTCTGGCATCTGC
>CAYVJP010000056.1:0-8790 GCA_964451745.1 uncultured Anaerolineaceae bacterium
AGGAGCTGGCCCGCTAGGCCCGCGACGCCGAGGCCGAGGCCTGGGCCGACGTGGTGGCGGCGGGACGGCTCGTGCCCTACATCGCGCCCGCCGCCGACGCCGCCGACGCCGCCGATGCGGACGGCGAGGCAGGGGCCGCCGAGCTCCGGACGGCCGAAGACGACGCCGCGGAACTGGGTCTCGACGAAGCCGAGGCCGCGAAATGGGACGCCGCCATCGCCGCCGAGGCGGACCATGCGCCGGCGGCGATCGCCTTCGTCGGCCGGCCCAATGTGGGCAAGTCGAGCCTGCTCAACGCGCTGCTGGGCGAGGACCGCTCCATCGTGTCGGATGTCCCCGGCACGACCCGCGACGCGATCGATACCCGGCTCGAGTGGGGCCGCAGCGAGATCATCCTCATCGATACCGCGGGCATCCGCCGCCGGGGCAAGGTGGCCTCGGGACCGGCCGCGGAGCGGTACTCCACGCTGCGCGCGCTTTCGGCCCTGTCGCGCGCCGACGTCGCCGTCCTCGTCGTCGATGCCGTCGAGGGCCTCACGTCGCAGGACGCCCATGTCGCGGGGTATGCCGTGGAGGAGGGCAAGGGCCTCGTCATCGCGGTCAACAAGTGGGACCTGGTCGCCGACAAGACCGACCGGACCTTCGACCAGTACACCGAGTGGATCCGCAACGAGGTGCCGTTCATCGATTTCGCGCCGATCGTCTCGATCAGCGCCAAGACCGGGCAGCGCGTGGATCGCGTGCTCGAGCTCGCGGTCGACATCTGGGCGGAACGGCGCAAGCGCGTGTCCACGGGAGCGCTGAACCGGCTCCTGCTAGCCGCGACCGAGCGAACGCCGCCCCCGCCGGTGCGCGGCAGGCGGCCCAAGCTGTTCTACGCGACGCAGGCCGCGATCGCGCCCCCGACCTTCGTGTTCTTCGCGTCGGATGCGTCCGCGGTGCACTTCTCGTACCGGCGCTACCTCGAGAACCGGCTGCGCGAGACGTTCGGCTTCGATGGCACGCCGATCCGCCTGATCTTCCGCGACCGGGCGTCGGTGAAGCTGCCGCGCCGCAAGAAGACCCGGTCCGCCCCGGTCAAGTCAGCACGCCGCGCGAGCAGCGCCTCCCGGCCGCGCCGCTCCCGCTGATGTCCGGGCCGCGCGTCGCCGTCATCGGTGCGGGCGCCTGGGGCACCACGCTGGCGCGGCTCGTCGCGCGCGTGGAGCCGGTGACCCTGATCTGCCACTCCCCGGGGACGGCGGCGCGCATCAACGAGACCCACCAGAACGCGTCACGCCTGCCGGGCGTGGACCTGCCCGCGACGGTCATCGCGACCGCCGACCCGGCCGCGCTGCGCGACGCGACCGATCTGGTGGTGTTCGCGGTGCCGTCATCGCACCTGCGCTCGATGGTCGCCTCGTGCGCTCCGTTCCTCGCTCCGTCGGCCGACCGCCTGTCCGCGACCAAGGGCCTCGAGCGCGACACGCTGCTGCGGATGTCCGAGGTCATCGTGGCGGCCGGTGGCGCCCAGCCCGGTGCGATCGCCGCGCTGTCGGGCCCGAACCTGGCGGCGGAAGTCGCGCGCAACCTCCCGACGTCAGCGGTCGTCGCCACGGCCGATGTCGAGACGGCGCAACGGATCATCGCCCGCCTCGCTCGACGCCGGTTCCGCCTGTACGTCAACGAGGACCTGCTGGGCGTGGAGCTCGCCGGCGCGCTCAAGAACGTCGTCGCGATCGCCGCCGGCGCCGCCGATGGGCTCGGGTTCGGCGACAACGGGAAGGCGGGGCTGCTCACGCGGGGCCTCGCCGAGATGATGCGGCTCGGGATCGCGGCCGGGGCCAATGCGCTGACGTTCGCGGGCCTGGCCGGTGTGGGGGACCTCATCGCCACGTGCGGGTCGCCGCTCTCGCGGAACCACCAGCTTGGTGAGCAGCTCGCCGCCGGACGGACGTGGACCGAGATCGAGGCCACGATGCCAGGCACCGCGGAAGGCGCGTACACGGTGCAGTCCGCGCTGGCCCTGGCAGATCGGCTCGGAGTGGAGATGCCCATCGCGCGCGAGGTGGAGCGGGCCTTGTTCGAGGGCAAGAGCGTCCAGCGCTGCCTGGTGGACCTGCTGGCCCGCGAATCGAAGGACGAACTCGCCGATGCCGATGCCTGGCTGGCGCGGCTGGGCGTCGAGGGGCCGCACTAGGCGGACCGGACCGGGCACGGGTGCCCTGAAGCCCTTGTCGATCACCCGGAGATCGAACGGACCGCCGAACCGGCCGGGGTTGGCGCGAGGGACCGGTTCACCGGCCGTACCGCTCACCCGGTGATCGATCCGACCGAGGGGCATGGCCTGCGCCACCGGCTGGGGCGGTTCCCCGGTCCGTTGGATCGTGGGGTGATCAGGCACCCGCGGCGCCCGTGGCCGGGCTCGGGCCGTCGAGGGGCCGCGTCAGGGCCCGTGCTAGACTCCGTGGCCTGTCGGGGCGTGGCGCAGTCTGGTAGCGCACCAGTCTGGGGGACTGGTGGTCGTCGGTTCAAATCCGGCCGCCCCGACCATCACCTGCGGAGATGGGCCTTCGGCAGCACGCCGAACTGGCCCGCCCCCGACTCGATCGGAGCCATGCGCCGTGAACTCGGTCCAACGGATGGGCGACCGTGCGGCGACGTTCCCGCTGGTCTGGCTGGTCGCCGCGTTCACGCTGACCCAACTCGCGGATCTCCTGTCCGCCATGGTCGTTGCGCGGGAACTGAACCCGATCGCGGCGGCGCTCGTTGAGCGCCCCCTGCTGGCGCTCGCCCTCAAACTCGGTCTGATCGCGCTCGTCGTGGCCGTGGCCGAGATCTGCGACCGTCACCGGCTGACGGCTCACGGCGGAGGACTCGTCCAGGTGCGGTGCGGCTGATCGATCGATGTGGTCACGGCGTACCGTCGCCGAGGATCTCGCGTCGATGCGTCGGCTACGATCGCGACGTCATGGAACAAGGAGGGTCGTAACCATGATCGAAGCCCTGGTCCGACCGTCGGTCACGCCAGATCAACTCCAGGAGCCCCGCTGGGCAAGGTTCCTGTTCGCCAGCACCGCGGCAGCATGGCTCTGGCTGGTCGTCCGGCTGTACCTCGCATCGGTGTTCGTCCCTGCCGGCTGGGACAAGGTCACGAGCGGCGAATGGGTGTTCGGGGACGGGTCGCCGATCCAGGGGATGGTCAGCGGCGCCATGGCGAGCGAGGGAACGCCGGTCTGGTACGTGTGGTTCCTCGAGAACATCGTCCAGCCCAACGCCAGCCTGTTCGCGACGCTGGTGGCGCTCGGAGAGCTCGCGGCCGGTCTCGGCCTGCTCGTGGGCCTGCTGACCGGGATCGCGGCGTTCGGTGGCGTCTTCATGAATGCGAACTTCGTGCTGGCCGGCGCCCTCGGCTCCAACCCGGCCCTCATCATCCTGGGGACCTTCCTCGTCCTCGCCTGGCGAAATGCGGGCTGGATCGGCCTCGACCGGCTCTTCCTCCCGTGGATCCACCGGCGCTTCCAACAGCGCGCCAGCTAGGGCTGGGCGTGCGTCAGCAAGCTCGGAGGTATCGATGTCGGTCATCGTGGTCAATCGCCTGCAGCTGACGGTCTCCGTCGATGCCCTCGCCCCGGTCGTCGCGGAGGCGTTCGCTGACGTCTTTCGGGCGCAACCTGGGTTCGAACACTTCTATCTCGTCAAGACCGCGGAGCGAGCCGCGACGGTCGTCATCGTGTGGTCGGACGACGAGGCGGCGTCGGCGGGCGCGGCGGTCCTCGGGCCGACGCTCTTCCAGGAGCACCTGGTGCCGGTCCTGGCGGCGCCACAGGATCGCGAGGTCGGGCCAGCCGTGGTCGAGATCGGCCCTTGACCACGACCCGGTCGTGGCCACCTATCATGGCCAGCATCGCAAGTGCAGAAGGGGAGGGACATGGCCGAACCGCCCGACGGTCGTCGGCCGTTGCCGGAGGAACCGTCGGACGCCGTGCCGCCCGCAGAGTCCCCGACGGTGGCCTGGACCCCGCCCGATGAGCCGCCCGCGCCAGCGGAACCCCTGACGCCACCCGACGCTGCACCGCCGCCCGCGGCGTCGGAGGAATGGGGGGCGCAGAACCCGCTGATCAGCTGGACACCCTCCGGTGGCTCGACACCGCCGTCCGGCGGTGCACCAGCGAATGGACCCCTCTGGCCCCCCGCCGATCCCGCCACCGGCGCCCCGCCAGGTGTCGCGGGATGGACCGGGCCGGCCGATTCGCGCCAGGCGTCGCCTGTCGCGGGCTACGTCATCGCCGGCACCGGGAGCCGCGTCGTCGGCTACCTCGTCGATGCCGTTCTGCTCGGGATCGTCAATCTGATCGTCATCTCGATCGCGGACCCCCGAGCGCTCGACCCCCAAGCGCCAATCGCGAGCTCGGTCTCCGTCCCCGTGCTCCTTGGCCAGGCGATCGTGATGGGCATCGAGTTCGCCTACTTCGTCGGGTTCTGGACGAGCCGGGGCCGTGCCACGATCGGCATGCGCCTGGTGCGCATCCACGTGATCGATGCCCGCGCGGACCGGCCGCTCCAGCTGGTTCCGGCGGCGGCCCGCTGGCTCCTGCTGAGCGGCGCGATCGGGATCATCGGCCTGCTCCCCATCGCGCCCGGGATCGCTGGACTCGCCGCATTGATCTGGTTGATCGTGCTGCTCGTGTCGGTCCAGGGCAACCCACTCCGGCAGGGGATCCACGATCAGGCCGCCGGCTCGCTCGTCGTCCAGCGGACGGGGGTGAGCTCGAATGCGGCGGTCGTCGGCTGCCTGTTGCTGGTGGCGCTGTTCATCGTGCTGCCGATCATCTCCCTCGTGTTGCTGATCGCACTCGGCGGTCCGATGGAGGACGTCCTTCGGGAGATCGGACAGTCGATCTGACCGTGGACGCCGACGCGCTCCAGCCGGCGCAGACCGACGGCCTGACCGACATGGACGCCGACGCGTTCCGGGGCGCGGCCCACGAGGTCGTGGACCTGATGGCGGACTATCTCGCGACCGTCGAATCGCGGGACGTCTTCCCGTCGATCGAACCCGGGTCCCTGCGGCCACGCTTCCCCGCGAGCGCACCGGAGGCGCCGGAACCCCTGGCCGCGATCCTCGAGGACTACCGCCGGCTCGTCGAACCCAATGCGACCCACTGGCAGCATCCGGGGTTCCTCGCGTACTTCGCGACGACGGCATCGGGGCCCGGGATCCTCGGCGAGATGCTCACGGCGACGCTCGGCCAGAACCCCATGCTGTGGCGGACCTCGCCGATCGGCACGGAGCTCGAGGAGGTCGTGGTCGACTGGCTCCGCCAGGCGCTCGGCTTGCCCGCATCCTTCGACGGCCTGCTCACCGATACGGCGTCCACGTCCTCGCTGATCGCGCTCGCCGCGGCGCGACAGGCCGCCGGGTTCGACGTCGCGGCGCAGGGGCTGACCGGGAGGCCGGACCTGCCCGCACTTCGGGTCTACGCCTCGGCCGAGGCCCACTCCTCGATCGAGAAGGCGTGCATGACGCTGGGCCTGGGGCGCGCCGCCCTGGTCCGGGTGCCGGTCAACGAGCGATACGAGCTGGAGCCAGCGGCCCTCGCGGACGCGATCGCAGCCGACCGCGCCGCCGGGCAGCGTCCGATCGCCATCGTCGCGACGGTCGGCACGACATCGTCGACCTCGGTGGATCCGGTCGCGGCGATCGCCGAGATCGCGGGCCAGGAGGGCCTGTGGCTCCACGTGGATGCGGCATATGCCGGCGTCGTCGCGATGGTGCCCGACCTGCGGGCGCCCTTCGGCGGGTGGGAACGAGCCGATTCGATCGTGGTCAATCCGCACAAATGGCTCTTCACGCCCTTGGACGCCTCGCTGCTGCTCACCCGCCGCATGCCCGTCCTGCGCGATGCCTTCAGCCTCCAGCCGGAGTACCTGCGCACCCTCGACCGCGAGGCACCGGTCCACGACTTCAACGAGTACACGCCGCAGCTCGGCCGGCGCTTCCGCGCGCTCAAGCTGTGGATCCAGCTCCGCTGGTTCGGGTTGGCGGGACTGCGGCGTCGCCTCGAACGCCATCTGGAGCTGGCGCAGCAGTTCGCCCGATGGGTGGACGAGGATCCCGACTGGGAGGCGCTCGCGCCGGTCCCGTTCTCGACCGTGTGCTTCCGCTGGAACCCGGCGGGTGGCGGCCTGAGCGAGGCCGAGCTCGACCGCCGGAATGCCGCGATCATGGATGCCGTCAACCGGTCAGGCGAGGTCTTCCTGTCCCATACCCGCCTGGCCGGTCGCTTCACGATCCGCGTCGCCATCGGCAACCTGCGGACCGAAGAACGACACGTGGCCCGGACCTGGGAGCTCCTGCGCGCGGCCGCTCGCCCGTGAGCGGGGAACCGACCGGCCATCGAGGTGCCAACGCGCACCGATTCGAGGGTCATCGCAATTTCGCGTGCAAGGTCCGTCCGCGAGCATGCGCCGTGAGCAGGCTCTCGAGTTAGGGGGTCCGTCGTCGGGGGGCGACGGGACACTCGAGGGCCTGTCTTGGTGTCCATATGGTCCTGTACCCTCAGGTGACGGCGGCTCGCCGGGCCGCCTCATCGGGAGGACGACCATGCACGAGCCGACGACGGCAGAACTGCTTGCCCGGATCGAGACGCTGGAAGGGCGTCAGCGGACGCGGACGCGCCGCCGCGGGGTTCGCATGGCGCTCAGCGTCGTTGCTCTCGCGGCCTTGCTCGTGGTGCCGATCGGCGTCTTTGCCAGCCATAGCTTCACCGATGTACCGGACTCCAATACGTTCCACACGCAGATCGGACGGGTGAAGGGCGCAGCCATCACGACCGGCTGCTCGCCCACCACGTACTGCCCGGATGGCAACGTCACCCGCGGCCAGATGGCCGCCTTCCTCGCTCGAACCGGCGGCCGGATCAGCACCGACGGGATCGCCGACTTCTTCGGACCGACGATCTCAACGTCGGAGTCGTCGCCGACCGTGCTGGCGAGCGTCACGATCAAGGCCGGAGACGTCACGGGCGGATATGCGATCGTCCAGCTGACGGGGTCGATGACCGTGTACGCGTCGTCCGCCACCGGCCTTCCGAGCTACGCAGTCGGATACATCCGACAGGCCGGAACCACCGATGTCCTGACGAGCTACGGAGCGGGCCAGATCGACCAGCTGGCCGGTGGGGCCTTCGGTGCGGCAACAGCGTCGTTCGTCGGGTCGGTCGCGGTCCAGACCGGCGTCACCCGAACCTACGAGGTCGTGGCGTACCGGGCCTTCGGATCGGCGACCCTGAATGCGGTCGGCGCGCTGAGCGCGATCTACGTCCCATTCAGGGGCGACGGTACCAACGCCTTGCCGGCGGCCGCCCCCAAGCCCGTCTCGGAGCCCGGTACGTTCGTCGGCCCGTAGCGGATAACGCCCACGACCATCCGCGCGCGTGCGGACCGCCCTTGACCCGCTGCTCGTCGACCGTTCAGGCGGGCAGCGGCTCGAATCGCGCCGTGAAATGGCGCAGTGCTGCCGGCTCCTTCACGATCCGGTAGCCGCGAAGGGACGCGGCTCGCGACGCGACGTCGCGTGCCACCTCGATCACGTAGTCGATGTGGCTCTGGGTGTACGTCCGCCGCGGGATCGCGAGCCTGACGAGATCCATGGCGGCGGGCGTCTCGGTCCCGTCCGGATGACGTCCGAACATCACGGTGCCGATCTCACAGCCACGGATGCCACCGGCGCGGTACAGCTCGACCGCGAGCGCCTGGCCCGGGTACTCGAGCGGCGGGATATGCGGCAGCAGCTGTCGCGCATCGAGATACACCGCATGCCCGCCGAACGGTTTCACCAGCGGGATCCCCGCGGTGTCCAGCGCCTCCCCGAGATAGGCGGTGGAGCGGATGCGGTAGCGCAGGTAGTCCTCGTCCACGACCTCGGCGAGGCCCTGCGCGATCGCCTCGAGGTCGCGTCCGGCCAACCCGCCGTACGTGACGAACCCCTCGGTCAGGATGAGCAGGTTCCGGCAGCGCTCGGCAAGGGCATCGTCGTTCACGGCGAGCCAGCCACCGATGTTCGCCAGCCCATCCTTCTTGGCCGACATCGTCATCCCGTCGGCCAGGGCGCCGATCTCGCGCACGATGTCCACGACCGAGCGATGGGTCTGACCCGGTTCGCGGACCTTGATGAACCACGCGTTCTCGGCGAACCGACAGCCATCGAGGAACAGCGGTTTGCCATGGCGGTCGCAGACCTTCCGGACCGCGTGAAGATTCTCCAGGGACACCGGCTGACCGCCGCCGGAGTTGTTGGTGATCGTGACCACGACCACGGGCACATCCGCCCCACGCTCCGTCAGCAGGGCGTCCAGGGCCTGGACATCCATGTTCCCCTTGAACGGATGGATCGTGGCGGGTTCGCGACCCTCCGCGATCACGAGGTCCACGGCGTCGGCACCGCTGAACTCGACGTTCGCCCGGGTCGTATCGAAGTGCGTGTTGTTGGGGACGACCTTGCCCGGACCTCCGACCACGCTGAACAGGATCTTCTCGGCAGCGCGACCCTGGTGCGTGGGGATGACGTGCTTGAACGGGAAGAGCTCCTGCACGGCGGCGAGGAACCGGAACCAGCTGGGACTGCCGGCGTAGCTCTCGTCACCGTGCTGGATGGCGGCCCACTGGTCGCGGCTCATGGCGCCCGTCCCGGAGTCGGTCAGCAGGTCCACGAGCACGTCGTCGGCATGGAGGTCGAAGAGGTTCCACCCGGCCGCCTGGAGCGCGTGCTCACGCTCGGCTTCGGTGGTCAATCGGATGGGTTCGACC
>CAYVJP010000056.1:8800-13589 GCA_964451745.1 uncultured Anaerolineaceae bacterium
TCGTCTGCCAGCGGTCCATCCCGTCGAGCATACGCCGCGCTCCGGGCCGGGCGTGCAGCGGAACGCCTCCGACCGCGATAATGCGGCCATGCCGCCGATCACCGAGCTGACCCGGATCGAGCCCGTCCACCTCGCCCGCCTCGAGCACCAGGGCACGTTCACGACGGGCCTGCTGCTGGAGCGCTCCGAGACGCCCACCCGCCGACAGGTGCTCGCTGACCAGGTCGCTGCGGACACGAACGACGTGCTGATGTGGCGGGACGAGGCCCTGATGCTCAACCTCGCGAGCTTCGGTCCCGACGAGCACCAGCTGTTCATCCAGGCGCGGATCGAGGGACTGCGCGACATCCTGGACCTCCCGCTCGAGGACTTTCGTGCGCGCCTGCACCGCGCCGCACGGGAACTCAACGAGGAGCCGCCGACCGACTTGACCGTCGAGGGCTGGTGGGACCAGGCCCGCACGCTCGAGGACGAGTAGGAGCCATTCGCGCCCGACGGGCTACGATGCGCCGCGTGGGATCCCTCGGCCACCGGACCGGTTCGTTCCTGATCGCGCTGGCGACGGCGTTGGGCATCGTCGCCCTCGTGATGCCGCTGTTCCTCAACCCGGTGTGGGTCGCGTTCGAGCAGGGACGGGCGGAGGCTCCCGCGTGGACGGGCTTCTCGGTGCCGGAGCTGCAGGCGGTGACGGACGCGATCCTGCTCGACCTGGTCGTCGGGCCGCCGGACTTCGATGTCGCCGTGTCGGGCGAGGCGGTCCTCAACGACCGTGAACGGGCGCACATGCGCGATGTCCGCACCGTGTTCATGGGGTTCTTCGCGGTCACCGCGGTCGTGGTGGCCGCCGGGATCGCCGTCGCCATCCGACGGGGGCGGGTCGGGCGGGCCGAGACATGGCACTCGATCCGCTCGGGCGCCCTCGGCCTGATCGTCGGGCTCGTCCTGGTCGGTGGCTTCGCGTTCATCGCGTTCGACGTGCTGTTCGAGGTCTTCCACCAGGTGCTGTTCCCGGGCGGCTCGTACACGTTCGATCCGGCGACGGAACGCCTCGTCCAGCTGTTCCCGTTCCGGTTCTGGCAGGAGACGGCGATCGCCCTCGGGGTCGCGGCCATCGTCGTGGCCGCGATCGTCGCCACCGTGGCCCATCGTCGCCTCGCTGGGCGCGTCGCCGACCCGATCGCCGGGGAAACCATGTCGGCCCACGAGGCGGCCCGATGAGCGCCGATCGGCTGCTGAGCGTCGAGGAGGCGCAGGCCGCCGTGTTCGCCGCGATCGGCGGGCCGACGCCGTCCGAGGTGGGGTGGCTGTCCGAGGCGCGCGGCCGGGTGGCCGCCACGACCGTGACCAGCCCGCTGGCGCTGCCACCGTGGGACAACTCGGCGATGGATGGGTATGCCATCCGGGCCGCGGATGTGGCCGATGCGACCGAGGACGCCCCGGTGCGCCTCGAGGTCGTCGCTGAGGTCCGCGCCGGTCAGGCCCCTGATCGCGAGGTACCGCGCGGCGCGGCCATCCGGATCGCGACCGGGGCACCGGTCCCGCCGCGGGCGGACGCCGTGGTCCCCGTGGAGCAGACCACGCCGATCGGCCCGGATGGCGCCGCCAGCGGGGCCCGTGGACGCGACGCCACCGGTCCGCTGCCGGCCGCGATCGATGTCCACGGAGCGGTCCCGGTGGGCGGATCGATCCGCAACGCGGGCAGCGATCTCCCACGTGGCGCGACCATCATCGATGCCGGCACGACCCTGACGCCGGCGGTCATCGGCCTGGTGGCCGGCGTCGGACTGTCTGAGATCCCCGTGCACCGGCGCCCCATCGTGGGGATCCTGGCGACGGGGGACGAGGTCCGGTCCCCGGGCAGCGCACTGGGCGCGGCGGGCATCCCGGACGCCAACGGGCCGGCCCTGATGGCGATGGTGGGATCCGCCGGTGGCGACGCGCGGGCCCTGGGCATCGCGGCCGATCGCTTCGACGACGTCCGGGCTCGGCTGTGCGCCGGCCTCGTGGAGGGCGCCGACGCCATCATCGTGTCCGGGGGCGTGTCGGTCGGGCCTTACGATGTCGTTCGGGCCGCGTTCGAGGAGTTCGGCTCGATCCAGCTCTGGCGCGTGGCCGTGCAGCCGGGCAAGCCGTTCGCCTTCGGGACGGCGCGGGCGCCGGGCGATGACGGCTCGGACCCGACGCGGCCCGCCACGCTCCTCTTCGGCCTCCCCGGAAACCCGGTCTCGACTTTCGTGACCTTCGAGCTCTTCGTTCGGCCCGCGCTGCGCCGTCTGGGCGGGCATCGCGACGACGATCTCTTCCGGCCGGTGGACCAGGGAGTCCTGGCGGAAGACGTGTCCAAGAGCACCGGTCGGCGCGGGTTCGTCCGTGTCCGCGCCGACCGCGACGCCCGCGGGACACCCATCCGCGACGGGGCCGGGCGCGTCCGGGTCAACCTCGCCGGTGGCGCCGCCGGCCAGGGTAGCCATGTCCTTTCGGCGCTCGCCGCCGCGGACGCGCTGGCTGTCATCCCGGAGGCGCACGACACGCTCCCCGCCGGATCGGATGTCGCGATCTGGTGGCTGGACCGCGCCTGAGCACGGCCGGGACCGCTATCCTCGACGACATGGACCAACGACCCGGTCAGCCTCCCGCGCCGCGCGCCGAGCGGCGACGTCTCAGTCACGTTGATCGGAGCGGGCGACCGCGGATGGTGGATGTCTCGGCGAAGCCGGTCACCGCGCGGCGCGCCGCCGCCGAAGCCACCGTGGCCATGTCGCCCGACACCATGAGCCTCGTCATCGATGGCGGTGGGGCGAAGGGCGATGTCCTCGGGGTGGCGGAGCTGGCGGGCGTGATGGGCGGGAAGCGGACCAGCGAGCTCATCCCGCTGTGCCACCCGCTGGCGCTCACCGACCTGCAGGTCTCCATCACCCCGGACCGTGCCGCCGGTGTCCTGCGCATCCGCGCCGAGGCGGCGACGACGGGGCAGACCGGCGTCGAGATGGAGGCGATGACGGCCGCGAGTGTCGCGGCCCTGACCGTGTACGACATGGTCAAGGGCGCCGAGCGCGGAGTGGAGATCGGGGCGGTCCGGCTCATCAGCAAGAGCGGCGGCAAGAGCGGCGATTGGACGCGCACGCCCAGCGACGCGCCGACGGGCGGCGGGGGCAGGAAACCCGGCGATCGCACGGCGGGGCGGATCGCGAAGTCCAAGCCCGGGCGTCCGCCGAGCGGTCGCAAGCGCGGCTGATGCGACGAGCCCTCGTGCTGACCGCGAGCGATGGCGTGGCGGCGGGCGTCCGGGAGGATGCCTCGGGTGCGGCCGTCGCGGCGCGCCTGGCCGAACTCCGGTTCCACGTGGATCGGACCCACGTGGCCGATGATCTCGTGGCGATCGGGCTCACGCTGGTGGACGCAGCGACCGATCACGAGCTCATCGTGACGACCGGAGGCACGGGTCTCACGCCCCGTGACGTGACGCCCCAGGCGACGATCGGCGTCATCGACTACGAGGTCCCGGGGCTGGCGGAGGCCATGCGCGCGGCGGGCCGGGCGATCACGCCGATGGCCGATCTGTCGCGCGCCGTCGTGGGCGTGCGCGGGCAGACCCTGATCGTGAACCTCCCCGGCAGTCCCAACGGCGCGCTCGAGTCGCTGGCGGCCATCGAGCCGGTACTCGACCACGCCCTCGAGACGCTGGCGGGACCGCACGACCACGACGCGCAACAGGGGCGCGGAGGGCGGTCGTGATGGACCTCTTCGAGCCCTTCGAGCACGTCCCCTGGTACCCGCTGGTCTTTCCGATCTTCTGGGGCGCCTTCGCCCTGTTCCTGATCGTCATCGCGCGCCGGTTGCGCGTGTTCACGGCGGTCCACGTCGACGGCGGGCCGGTCGCGGGCGCCCAGCTGGGACGTCGCGCCTGGGGCCTCGTCCGCTACGCCCTCCTGCAGTCGAAGATGTTCCGCTGGACGCGGGCCGGCGTCATCCACTACATCGTGTTCCTCGGGTCCACGATCCTCCTGACGGCCAACATCAACATCGTGACCGGCGGCCTGCTGCAGGCAGTCGTCTCGTGGCCGCTCGACGGCGTGATCTGGACGTTCCTCGTCGGGCTCCAGAACGTGATCGCGGTGGGCGTGCTGCTCTCGCTGGTCTACCTGTTCGGCCGGCGGCTCATCTCGCGACCGTCCCGCCTGACCCTGGACCGGACCGGCCTGCTGATCCTCACCATGATCGGCCTGGTCGTCTCGACCGAGTTCTTCGCCCAGGCGTTCGAGGCCGCCGCCTACGGGGATATCGATGGCGCGATCGTGGCCAACGCGCTGGCGGTGCCGCTGCGCAGTCTCGGCCAGACCGTCACCGAGACCGCGTTCGTCGTCCTGTGGTGGGCCCACGTCGCGGTGCTGGCGGCGTTCCTGCTGTTCATCCCCACGAACAAGCACTTCCACGTGTACACGAGCTTCGTCAACGTCTGGTTCCGCAAGCTCGCCCCGCGTGGGGAGCTGCCGAAGATGGACCTCGAGGACGAGACGGCCACGTTCGGGCTCAAGACCCTCCAGGACCTCGGCTGGAAGGACGTGCTCGACGGCTTCACCTGTACGCAGTGCGGCCGCTGCCAGGAGGCCTGCCCGGCGTGGAACACCGGCAAGGTGCTGAATCCCAAGACTTTCATCATGGGCATCCGCGACATGTCCGAGGCGGCCGAGCAGACGATCGACCTCATCCCCAACTCACCGATCGTGCGCGAGACGTACGGGCTCGATGACACCACGCTCTCGCCCGCCGCGATGGGCGCGCCGATCGT
>CAYVJP010000057.1:0-13497 GCA_964451745.1 uncultured Anaerolineaceae bacterium
CCGCCTTCTAAGCGGAAGGTCGCAGGTTCGAATCCTGCCGGGGACGCCACGTGAGGGAGCGTCGGTTGGACCTGAGCGGCGGCGACCTGTTCGGTGGCGGCGACCCGGTCGTCGCTGGTAGTCCGGAATCGGCGAAGGCTCACCAGGAATCGTACCGGCGACTCGGAGGAGGACCGCCCGAGGATGGCTCCGGGCGTCGGCCAGGGTGCGGGCGCATGCTCCTGACGCTGGTCATCGTCGTGGGCGTGCTTGCGCTGGTCGTGTGGGGTCTGGGCGAGATCACGCGATCGATCGGCTGATCTGCGCCGCGACCGCGCCCGGCACCGGCGACGGGCGCGTTCCGACTGTCAGCGCCGAGACGCCCGCAGGTCGACGACGGCGCCGACCAGCAGGCCGGCCACGACGCCGGCGGCCGTCATGATCGCGAGATCCGCCGACAGGAGCAGGCCGAGGATCAGCCCGAGTGCGGCTCCGATCGCGATCCCGCCCCCGGTGCCGAAGCCTGTCGTCATCTGTCGTCGTTGGTCCGTCACCGCTTCGTTCCCCTTTCGGTTCTCGCATGGACGAGGGTATGGCCGCATGCCACAGCCTCGCGAGTGCCGACGGACCCGTCGGGACCGGGCCGGTCGGGCCATTCGGCACCGCGGGGACGCGCCCGTCGGCTCTGGTCGTGGGCAGGGGCCGCGAACGAGAGTGACGACGTGGTCCACGCCGCCTCCCTCGTGCACCGGGCGCCGCTGCGCCTGCATGTGCCACACCTTCTCATCGAGATCGGACATGTCATCGCCGCCGGGCTGGACGGCCTCCTTGCCGGACTGATCGTCGGGTACATCGCTTTCACTGCGATCGGGGCGCCCGCGAACCACGTCGGCTTCGCTTGGCCGGTCGAGATCGGGCTGACCGGTGTCGCGGTATCGATCGTCGCGCTGGCCGGCGCGGTCGTCGCCCTCGGGATCGCGGCGGGAATCGCCTGCATCGGGCGGCACCTGACCGGCCCGCTCCGGTCGCGCGGTCACCGTCGCCTGGCGATGATCGTCGAGATCCCGTTCCGATTCGTCGGCGCGCTCCCGGCCGTCCTGATTGGTGCCTTCGCCGTCCTGCTATGGATCGCGCTCGTGGGCCGGACCATCGGACTGCTGGGCCTCCTGGCGCCACCCGGTGTGCTGTCGACCTTCATCTATGTCGTCGGTGCCGCCGGGGTGCTCGTGGCCATCGCGCGGGCCATCCTGTTGCCGCAGGACCTGCCGGTCGGCATCGGTCCCGGCCGGGTGCGGCGTCTGCTTGGCGGGGGCATGGCGATCGCTGCTGCGGCGCTGCTCGTGGGAACGGTCGCGTACGCCTGGTATCCGGGTACGACCGACGGGATGGTCGCGTACGACCCCATCTTCGATGGCGACCCGATGGCCGCGGTCGCCGCGACGACGGCATCGATCGACGATCCCGGCGGCCCCGGACCGTACGCGGTCGAGCGCTGGAGCTATGGCAGCGGGACGGACGCCCGCCGTCCGTCCTTCGGTGCCGACGCTGCACGGACCACGCCGACGGTGGATGCCTCCGCCGTGCTGCGTCCCCTGTCCATGGGGGCCGATGCGGCACGTGCGGCGTGGTGGGGGTTCGGGACAGCCGCGCTGCCTCTCAACGCCCTCGTCTGGGCACCGATGGGCGACGGCCCGTTCCCGCTGGTGCTGCTGGTCCATGGGAATCACGCCATGGGCGAGTTCAGTGAGGACGGCTATGCCTACCTCGGTGAACACCTCGCCAGCCGGGGCTTCATCGCGGCATCCATCGACGAGGACTTCCTCAACGGTTCCTGGGCCGATGACTGGAGTGGCGACGAGCAGGTCGTGCGGGCCTGGTTGCTGTTGCTCCACGCCGATCTGTGGCGGACCTGGAGCGGCGCCCCGTCCGACCCGCTCTACGGCCGGGTGGATCTGGACCGCATCGCGCTCATCGGTCACTCGCGTGGTGGCGAGGCGTCCGCGGTCGCGGCCAGCCTCGCGGTCGCCGACATCGCCCCCCGAGCGGCCATGAGCCCGTGGCCGACCGATCTGCGGATCCGCGCGGTGGTGGCGATCGCGCCCAGCGACGGGCAGTACGCGGCCGCGGTGCGCCTCGACGGTGTGGACTTCCTGACCATCACCGGCGGGCACGACGCCGACGCACGATCGTGGTCCGGGATCCGCCAATACGCCCGTGCCACGGTGGACGATGATGGCTACAAGGCCGCGCTCTGGGCGTACCGGGCGAACCACGGGCAGTTCAACACCGTCTGGGGCCGCGGCGACTTCGGCCCGTTCTCGGGCAGCCAGCTGAACCTCGCTCCACTGCTATCGGCCGCCGAACAGGAGGACGTGGCGAAGACGTCGATCGGGGCATTCCTCGAAGCGAGCCTGCACGAGGCGGACGCGTATCGCGGGTTCTTCCGACGGCCGATGGTCGGGCGCGAGTGGCTGCCCGAGGATATCTACCTTGTTCGATCGACCCACGGCGGGGTCGTCCCGCTGACGACGGGCGATCCGGTCACCGCGGCGCCAGGCGTGACCATCGACAACACGGGTTTCGCGTCGATCGGCGCGATGTACGTGCCCCTCCGGGCATTGCAGTCCGATCAGGGGACACGTGCCGTCATCGCGCGATGGTCGGCCGGAGCTGGTGACGCCACCTGGATGGTGCGCGGACTCGACGCGCAGGGTCCGGAGCGGACCGCCATCACGACCATCCGGTTCGCGCTTGCCGACGGGACACCGACGGACGGCGGCCGGACACCACCGCTCCGGATCGTCGTCGAGGCACTCGCTGCCGACGGCTCCACCGTGGCGCTGCCACTGGAGGAAGTGGGCGCGCTGCCGCCGCCGCTGCCCGTCCAGCTGGCGAAGCACGACGCGTTGTTCGCGACGTCGGGGATCGACATCCACCTCACTTCGCCGGTCGAGCGCGTGCTCCAGACGTACGAGATCCCGCTCGGGGCGTTCGAGGCCATCGATCCGGATGTCTTGGCATCCGAGATCGTCGGGTTCCGCCTCCGCATCGACCGGGCACATCCGGGCGCCATCTGGATCGGGGACGTGGGCCTCGTCCGCTGAGCCGTTCGCCCCCCGAATCCGGGCCGACGGGCTCTACCGCGAGCGAAGGGACCGAGTCGACGCTGCTCGGTGGAGGTACCACCCGATGTCGCATGCCGTGACCCGCTCCCTGTCGTTCGTCCTTGCCGTCTTCGTCGCGTTCACCACGCTCTTCGGCGCGTGGTTCGTGGTCCCGGACCTGCCACCGGAATGGATACAAGGCAGCATCTTCGCCGACTACACCATCCCGGCGATCGCGCTGGGGCTCGTCGGGATCCTCGCCATCGTCGCGGCGCTGGCCCTGCTGGTCCGGCCCGAGGTAGCGGGGTTGCTCTCGGTCCTCACCGGCGCCGCGATGGTGACGTTCGAACTCGTGGAGATCGCGGTCGTCGGGCTGTCGATCGTCGTCCACGGGGTCGACGAGCCGGTCGCCTGGCTGCAGCTCGTGTACATCGCCATCGGCCTGGCCCAGGTGGCCCTCGGTTTCGCCTTGTGGCGGGCCACAGCGCCGGACCGGGAGCGCTGGCTTCGGACCGGTCACCACCTCATCGGCAGCCGACCATAGGAGCCGGATCATGAAGCCTAGCGTGCCGCGACCACTGGTCGCCCTCGTCGCCCTCGCCGGCGCCCTTGCCGCCATCGCCAGCGCCGCCGGCGTCTTCCTGCGCGGTGACCTCGCGACGGAGGTCTTCACGACCGTCCGCGGCGAGGAGGTCGACGTCCTCACCGGCGGGATCTACCGGTTCAACGGGGAGGCCGTCGCAGCGGAGGGCGTCGGCTGGGACATCGTCACGCTGTTCCTCGTCGTTCCGGCCTTGTGCGTCACTTTGCCGGCACTCCGGCGCGGCTCGACCCGGGCGCTGCTCTTCGCGACCGGCGTGCTCGCGTACTTCCTGTATCAGTACGCGGAATACGCCATGTTCCTCGCGTACGGCCCCTTGTTCCTGCTCTATGTCGCCACGTTCGCGACGAGCATCACCGGGATCGCAATGCTCGTGTCGCGGTTGGACCTGTCGGCACTCGCCGCGGGTGTGGACACGCGGTTCCCGCGCCGCGCCGTGACGGTATTCGGGGCGTTCGTGGCGATCCTGCTGACCGGCATGTGGTTGCCGCTGATCGCGCGCAGTTTCGGGCAGGCGGTGGTACCGGAGCTTGATGGTGCGACGACGCTCGTCGTGCAGGCCTTCGACCTGGGCTTCCTCGTTCCCCTGGGACTGTTCACCGCCGTGACGGCTTGGCGCCGGTTGCCCGTCGGGTACGTCCTCGGGGCGATCCTGGTGGTCAAGGGGGCGGCGATGGGCGCTGGCATCGCGGCCATGCTGATCGTGGAGGCGCTGGTGACCGACGTCGTGCAGCTCGTGCCGATCATCCTGTTCGCCGCGATCTCGCTGGCGAGCATCGCCCTCGGATGGCGGGTCTACGGGAGCATCGACGCCCTTCCCCGACTTGCCGGCTCTCCGACCATCGGAGGCATGGCGCAGCGCGTGGCCCATGGCTGATCCCGTCGAACATGGTTGACCCCGCCGTCCGGTCAAGCGAACGACGGGGTTCGAAGGTCGCGCGGGGCGTCGGCGCCCCGGCAGGCTGACTACGAAGCGGAGGGCGACGCGCTCGGCTTGACCTTGTCGCCACCGAAGCCGCCGAAGCCGCCGTGGCCGCCGCGGCCGAAGCCGTCGCCACGGAACCAGCCGCGGCCGTCCCCGGCCACGATGGCATCGGCATCGATCGAGCCGTCCGCGCGCTCGCGCCCGGAGACGCCGATCGACATGTCGACGGTGACGTCACCGAGGTCGGCGTCCTCGACGTCGGCGACCCGGTAGGTCGTGTCGGCGTCGACGTGGACCGTGACCGTCGAGCCGTCCCGCTTCTCGATGACGATGGTGTCCGAAGTCTTCGACTGGACGGTGCCCATGGCCCGGTCGCCCGGGACCACCACGGTGAGCGCGTTGAGGGCGTTGTCCCCGGTCGATTCGCCGAGGACGGCGACGTTCGTGCCGTTCGTGACATCCGCCAGCGTCCCGTCTCCGCTCCCGAACTGGTAGGCCGTGCTCCCATCGACGGTGATGGTCCAGATGGACCCGTCGCGGGTCGTCACCTTGAAACCGCTGGAGGAGACGTCGCTGACCTCGCCGCGGACGCTCGGCACGACCACCACGATGGCTTCCACCGTATAGGTGCCGTCGTCGTTGCGCGTTTGGTGGATGCGGACCTCGTCACCCACGGCCAGATCGGACACCGCGATGTCCTGGCCGCCCTTGGTGACATCGACCGCGTCGGTCACCGCGATGGTCCGAGTCCAGCCGTCGTCGGTCTTGAGCGAGACGTTCGTGCCGCTGATCGCGGTGATCGTGATGTCGTTGAACCCTGGGCCGCCGAACCGGCCGTGGTCGAAGGCGGTGTCGGACCCGTCGATGAGCGGGTCGAGGACCGCAGCCGGGGCGAGTCCGCCGACACCGCCAGCACCGTTCCCGCCGGTCGTCACGGTCGAAACCGGTGTCGGCGCCTGCGCCGGACTTGCCGCGAGCGACGTCGCGACCGCGCCGACCGCGAGCGCGACAGCAGCCCCCGCCACGACACCCGCCCGGAGCCTGCCAGGCCCGGCGTTCCTGGTCGATTCGGCGACGACCGGTCCGGCGCCGGGATCGGTGGCGTCCGGGCTCGTGGGACGCGTCTGGTCCGTTGCCGGTCGCAGCGGCTCCGCGATCGGCATGTCGCCCGAGGGGGCGATCTCGTCTTGCCTTGGCATCGATGGCCTCCGGGTTGCGCGCCTTGTCCTTCGAAGGCGTCGACTGTGCCACACCTTGGCCCGTGTTCCTGAGTCCGTCATGAGAATCGGGGACGGAAACCGGTGCGCCGAGGCGACAGCCGCCGGGCCGCCACCGCGCGATACTGGGCACGTGACCGCCCATCGTTCGACCATCCTTGCGCTGATCCCCGCGTTCGAGGAGGGTCCCCGGATCGGCGCCGTGGTCGCGGAGGCCGCCCGGTACCTGCCCGTGGTCGTGGTCGACGATGGCTCGTCGGACGACACCGCTGCGGTCGCCGAGGCGGCGGGGGCCACGGTGCTGCGGCAGGTCCCCAACGCCGGCAAGGGTGCCGCCCTGCGCGCGGGATTTCGCCACGCCCTGGACGCCGGTTCCGAGGCGGTCGTCACGCTGGACGCGGACGGCCAGCACGATCCGGCCGAGATCCCGGCGTTCCTGGCGGCGTTCGACGCGTCGCGACCCGAGCTCATCATCGGTCAACGGGATTTCGGGGCGATGCCGCCGGTGCGGCGCCTGTCGAACACGCTGGGCGGCTGGGCGCTGTCGGCCGCGGTGGGGCAGGGCGTCCCGGACAACCAGTCGGGCTATCGCTTGATCGGCCGGACATTGATGCGCCGGTTGCTCGACAGCGACGAATCCGGCTTCGAATTCGAGGTCGAGATGATCGCCCGCTGCATCGCCTTGGGCCTGCCCATCGCCTGGGTCCCGATCCGGACCATCTACGCGGGCGAGCCGTCGCATATCCGGCCGTGGCGGCATCTCACGGAGTTCGTGCGCGTGACCCGCGATGCGCGCCGGATCGTCCGGGGCGGCTGAAGACGATCGACGACGCCTAGGCCGGTCGTCGGTACGGCACGTCCGCGACGAGCACGTTCGGCCGGCCGAGGAGCGCATCGCGGATCCGGCGACCGTTGTCGTTGTACAGGAAGCGCTCGATCCGGTCGCTGGGCGCATAGACCGGCAGGAGGACGATCACGAAATGGTCACGCGCGGTCGCCACGGTCTCCTCGAGGTAGCGGACGAGCGGTCGGACGAGTGACCGATAGGGGCTCTCCACGATCACCAGCGGGACGCCGGGGATCTGACGCTCGAACCGTGCGCGGAATCGCGCAGCGCTCTCGGGGTCATCGGTGATGTGGACGGCCGCGACATCGTCGGACATGGTCCGCGCGAACGTGATCGCGTGGATGACGTCGCGGGTCACGTCGGCGACCGGGACGATGACCCGTTGCGCACGGTGCGGTGGTCCGACGACCGTTTCCGTGGCCACGCTCACTTCCGCGAGGCGGCGCTCGTAGCGACGGTGGATGAGCGCCATCGTCACGACGAGCGCGGGGATGACGATGAGGATCAGCCAGGCCCCGAGCGCGAACTTGGCAACGGCGAAGATGATCGCCACGACCGCCGTCGCGACGGCTCCGATCGCGTTGATCGCGATGCTCCGACGCCAACCCGGCTCGCGGTCACGCCACCAGTGGCGGACCATGCCCGCCTGGGAGAGCGTGATCGACGTGAAGACCCCGACGGCGTACAGGGGGATGAGGGCTTCGACCCGCCCGCCGAACGCCGCGACCACGATGATCGAGAGCGCGGCCAGGGCGACGATCCCGGTCGTGAAGGCCAGGCGCTCACCACGGAATGCGAACCGGCTCGGCATATAGCGGTCGCGAGCGAGCAGCGACGACAACCGGGGGAAGTCCGCGAAGGCCGTGTTCGCCGCGAGGATCAGGATCCCCATCGTGGACAGCTGCAGGACGAGATAGAGCGGCCCGACGCCGCCGAAGACCGCCCGACCGAGTTGCGAGAGGACCGTCTCGCTGGTGGACGGCATGGCGCCCGCGACGCCCGCCAGCCAGGTCGTTCCGAGGAACATGATGCCGACGAGGGCGGCCATGACCGCGAGCGTGGTCCGGGCGTTGCGCGACTCCGGCCGCTGGAACGCGGGCACGCCGTTCGATACGGCCTCGACGCCGGTGATCGCCGTACAACCGTCCGCGAACGCCCGCATGAGCAGCAGCACGCCGAACGTCTCCGGAGCCACGAGCGCGACGTCCACGCCCGTGACCGTCGGCGCGACGCCCAGGACCACCCGGGACACGCCGACCGCGATCAGCACCAGCATCGACCCCACGAAGACGTAGGTCGGGATGGCGAAGATCGTGCCGCTTTCGCGGACGCCGCGCAGGTTGATGAGCATCACGAGGACGATGCCGATGGCCGCGATCTCGACCCGCCAGGGATCGAGCAGGCCGGGCACGACCGAGGTGATGGCCGAGACACCCGCGGCGACGCTGACGGCCACGGTCAGGACGTAGTCGGTCAGCAGGGCGGCCGCTGCCACGAGGCTCACGTCGCGGCCGAGGTTCTCGCGGGCCACGACGTAGCTCCCCCCGCCGTTGGGGTACGCGCGGATCGTCTGTCGATAGGACACGACGATGATGGCGAGGACCGAGACGATCGCGACCGAGATCGGCATGGCCAGCCCGAAGACCCCCGTGCCCGCCGCGAGGAGCGTGAAGAGGATGGCTTCGGTCGCGTAGGCCACCGAGGAGAGGTTGTCACTCGAGAAGACGGCCAGGGCCTTGACCTTGGAGAGGCGCTCCGTCCCCTCTTCCTCGTTCGAGAGCGGCCGCCCGAACGCCATCCGGCGCATGCCGGCAAGGAAGCGTCCGACCGGGTCGGTCGGTTCGATCGCGGCCGGTCGTGCCACGACGACGCCGTTGCCGGCGGCCCGGAAGTAGGGCGACCCAGGACGGTCGACCTGCACGCGGCGATCAGCCGGTCGCCGACCGGACTTGGTGGCCACCAAGGCTAGCGTCGCTGGCCGACGATCAGGGTCGGAGCCGTGCCGGAGCGGTCCAGCGTCACGGGGATCCCCATCGCCTGCCCGTGGGCGACCGCGACACCGGCGACTCGTTCGGTCGCGGGCAGGCCGACGAGCTGGATGCGGATCGCCCCGCCGCGGTGGACGAGTTCGATGGCGGCGTCCACCTCGGTCATGGCGTGGTCGAGGACATCGGCGTCGGAGCGTGCGCGTTCGAACAGATCGTGGGGATCCATGGCTCGAACGTACGACCGGGCTCCAAGAGGGTATGGCCGTTCGATGGCCGCCCGCCGCTCAACGATCGCTCAATCCCGGTGCGGGGTGTCCTCCGCGACTCGATACCCGATCCCGGGCTCGGCCGTGATCAAGCCACGGACGCGGCCGCTCGAGTCCGCGGCTTCGAGCTTTCGCCGCAAGCGGCTCAGGTAGACGTGGAGGTAGTGCCCCTCATCGGCGTACGCGGTCCCCCACACCGCCCGCAGCAGGCGTCCCTTGGTGAGCAGTCGACCCGGATGGCCGAGCATCACCTTGAGCAGCTCGTACTCCCGCGGCGTGAGATCGACCTCCGTGCCCTCGACCGTGACGCGACGAGCCGTCACGTCCAGGGCGATGGGGCCAAGGCGCAGCGTGCCGGTCGGATCGACCGCCGGGCCACCGGCGCGGCGCAGGAGCGCTCCCACACGTGCGCGCAATTCCTCCATCCCGAAGGGCTTGGTCACGTAGTCGTCGGCTCCGGCGTCGAGGGCAGCGACCTTGTCACGTTCGTCCGCCCGAGCCGTCAGGATCAGGATCGGCGTGGCCGCTTCGCGGCGGATGCGCCGAACCACGACGCCACCGTCGAGATCGGGCAGCCCGAGGTCCAGGAGCACGAGGTCGGGGCGCTCACCTTCCCAGCGACCGAGCGCCGTCGCCGCGTCCACCGCCTCCGACACCCGATAGCCGTGGGCCGCAAGGCTCCGGGCGACGGCGGTCCGGGTCGCATCGTCGTCCTCGACGAGGAGGAGGTGTGCCCCGATCACGGACCATCCTCTGGCGAGAGCGCGACGCGCAGGCTGATCGTGACGGCGAGCCCGCCCAGGACGCTCGTGCCGGCCCTGACGGTCCCGCCCATCGCTTCGACCAACCCCTTGACGACGCTGAGACCGATGCCCAGGCCGTGACGCGGACCCACAGGCATCCGATCGGCACGTTCGAAGCGATCGAACAGCCGATCGAGGGCGGCGGGCGGCACGCCGGGCCCACCGTCCTCGACGGCGATCTCGAGCCGTCCGCCTCCGGTCGTCCGCGCGACGATCGAGACGGCTGCCGGGGCCGGCGCGTGGCGCGCCGCGTTGTCGACGAGGTTGGTCATCACGATGTCGAGGAGGGCGGCGTCGGTGAGGATCGGCGGAAGGTCATCCGCGACGTCCACGTGGACCGGTCGTTCCCCGAGTGCCGGCCGCAGCCGGTCCACGGCGGGCCGGATGATCGACCACGGGTCGTGCGGCTCCAGATCCGGATGGATGGCGCCCGAAGCGAGCCGACCCAGGTCGAGCAGGCCACGAACCAGCGAATCGAGGCGCGCCGCTTCTGCATCGATCCGCGCAGCGGCCTCCCGACGGGCGTCATCGGTCCACGGGACCGCCGGGTCCGCCAGACCGCCCGCGGTGGCTCGGATACTCGCCAGCGGTGTTCGCAGATCGTGCGAGACCGAGTCGATCAGGGCGGTCTTGAGGCTGTCACCCTGCCGCGCGACCTCGAGGTCGACGGCCGTTCGCCGCAGCTGGTCGCGTCGGAGTGAGATCGCGAGCTGATCCGCTCCGAGCGCGAGGATGCGCGTCGCCCCGCGGTCCGGCAGCCCGAGTGTGCGATCCCGCAGGGCCACGAGCGTCCCCGATTGGACGCCGTCGACTTCGATCCGGACGCGGAATTGCTCCTGACCGGGCACGGGCCGCGCGCCAGCCGCGTGGGTGCGGACCCAGCGCGCCGGTTCCGATCCCGGTGCTCGAGCCAGGGTCGTGACGATGGACGGCACAGGCGGGGGCGGCGACGGGCTCGTATCGACCAGGACGCGTTCCATCCCAGGTGGCCCGACGAGGATGACGATGCGCTCCATGGACGCGTCCCGTTTGAGCCGTTCGGCGATCTCGCCGGCAGCATCCTCGGTCGAGGTCGCCGTCGCCAGCGACCGACTCAGGGCGAAGAGGCTGTTCGCTTCAGCAGCGCGCCGGGTGGCCTCCGCCGCACGAGCGTGCTGGATCGCCACGAGCCGGCCGATCGCGAGCGCGACGAACAGGAACAGGAGCAGATCCAGCCACTCGCGGGGATCAGCGACCACGAGCGAGAAGCGCGGTTCGGTGAACAGGAGGTCGTAGATGAGGAACGCCACGATGGCTGTCGCGATAGCCGGCCAGGTGCCACCGAGCGTGCCCACCGCGACGACCGCGAGCAGGTACACGGGGGAGGCATCGTCGATGCCGATCAGCCCCCCTTCCAGCACCGCCACGAGGCCGGTCGCGAGCAGGAGCGAGGCCACCGCGACCCCGCCCAGTCGCGCGGCGCGTGCGCGACTCGGCCATGCCGGCGCGACCGGATGGCGGGCCTGCTCCAACCGGGGTCCCAGGTCGGCGATGCGCATCCGACGATGGTAGGCCCACAACGACCGTGGTACTGGCGGCTACCCCAAAGTACGGCTTGGAGCACCCCGTGGCGGACTCCTACAGTCTGCCTCGCAGCGGGCCGGACCCTACCCCTGAGTACCCCAGGGACCCGGAACCGTCGAGAAGTGCGCAGAACTGAGGCAACGACCACATGGCATCGATGGCCGTCAACGAACTGGGACCGATGCTCACCGCGACCGAAGTCGCCGAGATGCTCCACCTGCACGTCAACACGGTGAAGCGCCTGGGCGACCGGGGTGAGCTTCCCTTCTATCGCGTCTGCAAGCGGGGCGATCGCCGTTTCCGCCTGGACGACGTGATGAAGTTCCTCGCCCAGAACCGCTGATCCCCAGCGGGCCTGTCGGGTCCGCCGATCTCGCGTCGTTCTGCGCCCTTGAGCGCCCGCCCCTGGGGGGACGGGCGCTCGTTGCTATGCCGAAGGTGCGTGACCGGCGACGGCGTGTCAGTCGCGCGGGATCGACGCCAGCGTCTCCGCGAAGATCTCCACCGCCTCGCTGACCTCGGCGCCCGAGACGTCCAGCGGCGGGATCCAGCGCACCACCTCGTGTTGTCGCCCACAGGTGAGGATCAGGAGGCCGGCGTCGGCGCAGGCGGCCATGAGCCGGTCGGGCAGCGTGCCGTCGGGCTCGCGGGTCGCGCGATCGCGCACGAACTCCACGCCGATCATCATCCCGGGGCCGCGCACGTCGCCGATCCGCTCGTCCTCGGCGGCGATCCGTTCGAGTCCCGCCTTGAGCTCCGCGCCGCGCGCGACGGCGTTGTCGAGCAGGCCTTCCTCGCTGATGGTCTCGAGGACGGCGAGTCCGGCCGCGCAGGCGACCGGGTTGGCCGCGTACGTTGACCCGTGGGCACCGCGACCCCAACGCTCCTGGAGGGCACGCGACGACACGATCGCCGAGAGCGGCAGGCCGTTCGCGATCGATTTCGCGATCACGACCACGTCGGGGACGATCCCGGCGTGCTCGAACGCCCACATCTTCCCGGTCCGCCCATAGCCCGACTGCACCTCGTCCGCGATGAGCAGGATGCCGTGCTCGTCGCAGAACGCGCGAAGCTCGCGCAGGAACTCGGGCGGGGCCTGGCGGAAGCCGCCCTCGCCCTGGACCGGCTCGATGAGGATCGACGCGACCGCCGAGGGCGGGATCACGCTCGACGTCAGGGCGCGAAGGTCGTGCATCGCGCCCGCCACGGCGGCATCCATGTCGCCCCCGAACGCCTGGTAGACCGACGGGAAGGTGGAAAGGTGCACGCCAGGGAGCAACGGCTCGTACCCGGTCCGGTAATTGATGGCCGAGCTCGTGACGGATGTGGCGCCCCAGGTCCGGCCGTGGAATCCGCCCCGGAACGCGATGATCCCGGGCCGGCCGGTGACGCGTCGGGCGAGCTTGAGCGCGCCATCGATGGCTTCCGAGCCGGAGTTTAGGAACATCACCGAATCGAGCGGGTCGGGGAAGGTCGCCGCGAGCGCGCTCGCGAGCTTCGAGATCGGTTCGGTGAACCCGATCGCCGAGATCGGCCCGATGAGCCGATCCACCTGGGCGTGGATGGCTGCGGTGACGCGTGGATGCGTGTGGCCCAGCGCCGTGACCGCGATGCCATTGGCGAAGTCCAGGTACGCCTTGCCGTCGGTGTCGTACAGGCGATGGCCCTGGCCGTGGCTCCATTCGCGCTCGAAGTAGCGACCGAGGACCGGCGTCAGATGCGGGGCAGTGTCCATGGCCTGAGTGTATCGACCGGAACGGGGGCGCGAGGTGGCGTCGGGCCGCGTAGCATCCACGCATGGTCGACTTCACCCTCACCGACGAGAACAAGCTCGTCCAGCACGCCGCCCGGGCCTTCGCCGAGGCCGAGATCCTGCCCAACATCCGGGCCTGGGACGAGGCCGGCGGCTTTCCCCGCGACCTGTTCGGCAAGCTGGCCGAGCAGGGCTTTCTGGGCGCCCCGATCCCCGAGGCGTACGGCGGCTCCGGGATGGACTACATCAGCTTCGCGCTCCTGTGCGAGGAGCTGGAGCGTGCCGACACCTCGTTCCGCGTCATCCAGAGCGTGCACGTGGGGCTCAACTCGCTGACCCTGCTCCAGTGGGCGACCGAGGAACAGCGCCAGCGCTGGCTCGTGCCCCAGGCGCGGGGTGAGAAGCTCGCCACGTTCGGTCTGACCGAACCTGGCGTCGGGACGGATGCCGC
>CAYVJP010000058.1:0-13435 GCA_964451745.1 uncultured Anaerolineaceae bacterium
ACGGCGATCCCGCAGGCCTACTACAACCGGGAGCAGGGCGTCACGCGCATCGCCACCGAGACCGGCGCGGGGCAGTGGGGGAGTGCGATGGCGTTCGCCGGCGCGCTCTTCGGTTTGGACGTCAAGGTCTACATGGTCCGTGCGAGCTACGACCAGAAGCCGTACCGCCGGATCCTCATGGAGACGTACGGCGCCGAAGTCGTGGCGAGCCCCTCACTCACGACGAATTACGGACGCGCGGTCCTGGCCGAGACGCCGGACAGCCCCGGGTCGCTCGGGATGGCCATCAGCGAAGCGGTCGAGGACGCCGCGACCCGCGACGACACCAAGTACGCCCTCGGGTCGGTCCTCAATCACGTGCTCCTGCACCAGACGGTCATCGGCCAGGAGGCCCTCGAGCAGATGGGGATGGCCGGGGAGTCGCCCGACATCGTCATCGGCTGTGCGGGTGGCGGCTCCAACTTCGCCGGCCTGACGTTCCCGTTCCTGGGACGGAACTTCCGCGACGGCGCGAAGCACCGGATCATCGCCGTGGAACCGGAGGCGGCCCCCAGTCTGACCCGCGGCGTGTACGCCTACGACTTCGGCGACACCGGCAAGATGGCCCCGATCGTCAAGATGCACACCCTCGGGTCCGACTTCATCCCGGATCCGATCCACGCCGGCGGCCTGCGCTACCACGGCATGTCGCCGATCGTGAGTCTGCTCAAGGAGCACGGTCACATCGAGGCGCGCAGCATCCATCAGCGCGCCAGCTTCGAGGCCGGCGTCCAGTTCGCGCGGGCCGAAGGGATCCTGCCTGCGCCCGAGCCGACGCACGCGATCCGCGTCGCGATCGACGAGGCGCTGGCGGCGAAGGAAGCCGGCGAATCGAAGGTCATCCTGTTCAACCTCTGCGGGCACGGACACTTCGACCTCTCGTCGTACGAGCGCTATCTCGATGGGTCCCTCGAGGATTACGAGTACCCTGCAGAGAAGGTCGAGGCCGCATTGGCCGGCCTGCCGGCCGTCTGAGGCCGGCACAAGACATCGGGGAAAGGGCGGGGGAGAATGCCGCGACTGGCCTGCTGGTCCTGCGGGCGCCAGATCTATACCGTATCGCCACTCGAGTCACTCTTCGCGGAGGAGCGGCGGTGCCCGCGCTGTGGTGCGTATCTCGACGCCGAACGTCGCGACGGTGAGCGCCGACAGGTGATCCGCCGGCAGAACCCACCCGATGATCCCGGGCCCCCGTTGGCCGAGGGCGAGCGTCGATCGGCCGATCGGCGCAGTGGACGGCGTCGCGTCGGTGGCTAGGCGAGGACGAACCGCCCTCGGTGTCGCCGCAGTCTTCGTGCTGGCGTGCGTCTTGCCCGCGGCGGCGCTCGCCGCTGACCCGACGCCACCCGGCGACGCATCCGCGGTCCAGCAAGCGGCAGTCGAGTACTGGACATCGGAGCGGATCCAGGAGGCCGTGCCGCTCGACGTCGTCCTCGAGGTCGAGCCGGGATCGGCGGACCCGCGGGTTCCGGCGATCGCTCCGGCCGGGATCGCGACCGTGGGTGGTGAACCGTGGACGGCCGGTGGGGCGATCCTCCAGCGCTCGGGGCGCATCCTCTTCACGCTGAACGGCTCGCCGTTCTCGTGTTCGGGCTCGATCGTCACCGATGCCGGCGATCCGAGCTACTCGCTGGTCATCACGGCAGCGCATTGCGCGTACGACGAGCTCGTCGATGTCTTCGCGAGCAACTGGACGTTCATCCCGGCATGGGACCTGACGCCGGGCGCGAGCGGTTGCGGCGATACGACCTACGGTTGCTGGGCGGCACAGGCGCTCGTCATCCACCAGGGCTGGGCCAGCGAGGAGGGTCTGACCATCGCAGCCGTGCAGCACGACTACGCGGTCGCCGTGGTGGGCGCTGGTGGCCACGGGAATACCCAGCTCGACGCTCTCGGCGCCTATGCGGTCCGGATCGGCGGCGTCTCGCTGGGCGACCCGCTCCACGCCTTCGGCTATCCGGCGCAGGCGCCCTACGACGGCGATGAGCTCATCTACTGCTACGACAACGCCGGCACGGACTCGCTGACGGGCTCGTGGGGCCAGGTCTGCGACATGACCGGAGGGGCGTCCGGTGGCCCATGGCTGTACGGCTCGGGCAACCCTGCCGATGGGTCCGGCCAGGTCGCCTCGGTGAGCTCGTATCGACAGAACCCCGACAACGGCCGGCTGTACGGCCCACGGTTCGATGGCAAGACCAACGCGGTCTACGCTGCCGCCAAAGCCGCGGCTCCGACCGGCTCCGCCATCGACGGGATCATCGCGTCGGGAGCCGCCGGAGGCCCGACACCGTTCACGGACATCGCGGGCTCATCGTTCGTCGCCGACATCGAGTGGCTCTACCTCGAGGGCATCACGACCGGCTGTTCGCCCACGCGCTACTGCCCCACCGCCAACGTGACGCGCGGGCAGATGGCGGCCTTCCTCGTGCGCGCGTTCGACATCCCCTCCGTGGCCACCGACTACTTCACCGACGACGACACGAGCACCTTCGAAGGCGATATCAACGCCCTTCGCGCGGCCGGGATCACCATGGGGTGTTCCCCGACCCGCTTCTGCCCCACGGCCAACGTCACGCGCGAGCAGATGGCCGGGTTCCTGGATCGCACCCTCGGGCTGCCGTCGACGCCGACCGATTTCTTCACCGACGACGAGTCGAGCTCGCTCGAGGCCAACATCAATCGACTCCGGGCGTCCGGCATCACGACGGGCTGCGCCCCGGGACGGTACTGTCCCAAGGCCAACGTCACGCGCGAGCAGATGGCGGGGTTCCTGCACCGCGCCGTAGGTGACTGACCCGACCGGTCAGTAGAGCCCTCCGTCGTCCCGCGGCGGATCGATGATCCGATAGCGGAGCGCCACGGTGACGGCTTCGAGCTTCGAGTGCACGTGGAGCTTCGCCATGATCTTCTGGACGTGCGTCCGGAAGGTGTTCCGCGAGATGGACAGCCGATCGCAGATGTCGGGTGTCGTGAGGCCCTCAGCCAGGCAGCGGAGCACATCGAGTTCGCGGGCGGTCAGCGGCTCGATGGAGGGGCGCTCGGCGCCGCGGTCCCGCGCCATCGCGACGCGCTGGGCGATCCCCATGATCACCGAGCGTGGCAGCAGGGTCTCGCCGGCCGCGGCGTCCCGGACCGTCGCCACGACGTCGTCGACGGCACGGTCCTTGGTGATGTAGCCATCCGCCCCCGCCTGGATCGATTCGAGGACGGTCTCGTCGTCGGCGATGGCGGTCAGCATGACCACGCGCGCGGTCGGCCAGCGGGCCTTGATGGCGCGCGTCGCATCGGCGCCCGTGCCGTCGGGGAGCCGGTAGTCCATGAGGACGACGTCGGGCCGGTCCCGGGCCAGGGCCCGAGCCGCCGCGACGGAGCCCGCGACACCGATGACCTCGATGTCGGGTTCGGCGGCCAGCAGGCGCGCCAGGGAGTCGGTCAGGAGCTGGTGATCGTCGACGAGGAGGACTCGGATATGGTCGCGCTCGGTCGGCATGCGGTAGTGGCACCCCATGGTCCTGCGGTCGCCTGGGCACGATCCGCTGTCGGGGTCCCGCGCGCGGACATCGACAGCACGATGGTAGCACCGGCTCGTGGCACGCCGGGGGGCCGGCTGCGATACTCCGCCGATGCGGGTGGCCTTCCTCGGCTTCGGCCTCATCGGTGGCTCGATCGCGCGCGCCGTGCGGGCTCGGGCTGGTGGCGATGACGGCCCCTCGGGATCCTGGCGGATCGTCGCCTGGACGCCCGGTGGCGCCGGACCGCGGGCGGGGGTCGCGGCCGGCGTCGTGGACGTGGCGGCGACCACGCCCGAAGCGGCGCTCGACGGCGCCGAGCTCGTGGTGCTGGCGGCGCCGGTCCCGGATTGCCTGGCGATGCTCGACGACCTCGCGGGACCGTGGCGGTCCGCGCTCGGGTCCGACGCCGTTGTCACCGACGTCGCGAGCTCCAAGCGTGCCCTGGTCCTGCGCGCCACGGCGCTCGGACTGCGCTTCGTCGGCGGGCACCCGATGGCCGGTCGCGAGGCCAGCGGGTTCGAGGCATCGGCGTCCGACCTGCTCGTCGAGCGGCCCTGGGTGCTGGTGCCGACGACCGATGCACCAGCGATGCAGCGCGTCGAGCGCCTGGTGCTCGCGACCGGGGCGCATCCCGTCCACCTGGCGGCCACGGCCCACGATGCCGCCGTCGCGGGCATCAGCCACTTGCCGCTCGTAACCTCGGTGGCGCTCGTGGAGGCCGTCGCCGGGGGGACGGCCGGCCCGCATGCAGATTGGCCGGTGGCAGCCGACCTCGCCGCGACGGGCTGGCGCGACGCGACGCGCCTGGCGCGCGGTGACGTCGCGATGGGCACGGGCATCATCGTGACCAATGCGGACGCGATCGCGACACGGCTGCGGGCGACGATCGACGCGCTCGAAGGCTGGCTCCTCGAGCTGGAGCGGCCCGGCGGCCCCGACCAGGCGGAGGTCGCGGGGCGCTTGCAGGCCGCGCGGGACCGGCTGGAGGCGATGGCCCGATGATCGATGAGCAGGTCCTCGTCATCGCTCGCGCGCTCGTGCCGGACGGGGCGGACTGGCACGGCCTGCGGACCGCCGGGATGGAGGCCTTCCTCGCCGACGTGCAACGACACGCCCGCTATGCGCCGCGCCCCGAGATGGAGCAGGACCCCGCCTGGAAGCAACTCATCCCGTACCTCGTCCTGCGCGACGGCGACCGCTACTTCCTCATGCGTCGGACCAGGGCCGGGGCGGATGCCCGCCTGCACGACCGCTGGTCGATCGGCGTGGGCGGGCACCTCAATCCTGGGGACGAGGGGCTGACCGGTGGCCTCCGGCGCGAGTGGCGCGAGGAACTCGATGCCGATTTCGAGCCGGACTTCGAACCGGTCGCGCTCCTCAACGACGACACCACCGATGTCGGCGCGGTCCACCTCGGGATCGTGGTGCTGGCCGACGCGGCCGGGCGCCCCGTGCGCGTGCGCGAGACCGACAAGCTCGCGGGGAGCTTCGCGTCGGCGGCCGAGGTCGCGGCCGTCCGCGACGACCTCGAGACCTGGAGCCGACTCGTGTTCGATGCCCTCGAGTCCGGCGTCGCCGGCATCGGGGTGCCGCGGTGATCCGGGGGCTCGCGACGGCCGTCGGGGCGGCGCTCGTCTCGGTCGTGGCGGTGCGAGCGGTGGGCGGTCGGCTGTCGGGGCGACTCCTCGATGCGCCACGGACGACGCCGGACGAGGCGGCCCTCGGACCGGCTCTCGATGCCCTCGGCGGCGAGATCCTGCGACTCCGTGCGCGTGACGGCGTCCGCCTGTCCGGCCGCTGGCTCCCGGCCGAGGCGGGCGACCCCTCGTGGACGGCGGACCCCCACGAAGCGATCGTCCTGCTCCACGGCTATACCGGGTCGATCGCCCCCGATCTCGTGGAGTACGGCCCATACCTGCGCCGCACGGCCGGGGTGCTCGGTCTCGACTTCCGCGGTCATGGTGGCTCGGACGACGGCCCATCCACGTTCGGCCTCCTCGAGGTGGAGGACGTCGCGGGTGCCCTCGAGTGGCTCGGCGAGCGCGGGGTCACCCGTGTCGCGCTGATGGGGACCTCGATGGGCGGGATCGCCGCCATCGCGGCGGTCGCCGTCCTGGGCGACGGCAGCCTGCCCGGCGCGGACATGGATCCGTCGGCGCCGCTCCACGTCCAGCCGGCGCCGCGACCACGGATCGTGGGGGTCGTGGCGGACTCGGTGACCCCCGAGCTGGAGATCCCCATCGCTTCCCGGCTCCCCGGTCCGGGCCGACGGTTCATGGCGGCGCGCCTGTTCGATGGGGCGACGCGCACGCTCGGGGCCGATCCGCGTGCCACCGAGCCCGGGCGGGTCATCGGGTTGCTGGAGCCGTTGCCCATCCTGCTCATCCACGGTGACGCGGACGACACCGTGCCCGTGGACGCCGGGCGTCGCCTCGCGAGCCTTGCGGGTCCGGCGACCCGGCACTGGGTCGTACCCGGGGCGGGCCACAGTGGAGGACATGCCGCCGCGACGGGGGACTATGAGCGACGTACCACGGACTTCTTGCGCATGGTGTTCGAACAGGCACGGGTGGACGATGCCGACCGACCGGGACCGGGCCCTATAATCGACGGGTCTGGTTCCACTGCCGACACCCCCATCCGTGCGACGCCCATGGAGGACTGATGGCGGCCAAGATCCTCGTCGTCGATGACGACTCGAATGTCCAGCGACTCCTGCAGTACACGCTCAAGCAGGAGGGCTACGAGGTCGTCATCGCGGCCGATGGTGCCGAGGGATTCCGGCTCTGGGGCGCGGAGGCGCCGGACCTGATCCTGCTCGATGTGCAACTGCCCAAGCTGGACGGATACCAGGTCGCGGCCAAGATCCGCAGTGAGGAAGGTGGATCGGCCCACGTCCCCATCATCATGCTCACCGCCGAGCGCGAGGTGGAGCAGAAGGTCCGGGGGCTGCGCGCGGGCGCCGACGACGACCTCATCAAGCCGTTCCACCCGGCCGAGCTCCTGGCCCGCATCAAGAGCCTGCTCGCCCGGTTCGCTCCGCGCGATGCCCTGCTGGCTCGGCCGCCGATGGGTCGCGTGCTCGCCTTCTACGGCGCCAAGGGCGGGGTCGGCACCACCACGATCGCGATCAATGCCGCGATCGCGCTCCATCGCGAGCTCGGGCGCAAGGTCTGCCTCGTGGACGCGAACCTGCAGTTCGGCGATCACCGCGTCTTCCTCGATCTCGGGCTCGACAAGAAGTCGATCGTCGACATCGTCAGCGCCCCGAACATCGACGTCGACCTCATCCGCCAGGTCATGGTCAAGCACGATTCCGGGATCGACCTGCTGCTCGCACCGCCGTCGCCCGAGAGTGCCGATCTCGTCCGCTCGGAGCACTTCCCGCACATCATCGAGAGCCTGTGCACGCTCTACGACTACGTGCTCGTGGACGTCGACAAGCGGCTCGACGACATCAACCTCGGCATCTTCGAGACCGCCGAGACCGTGCTCGTGGTGATGACCGCCGAGCTCTCCTGCCTCAAGAACGTCCGGCTCATACTCTAGACAATGAACCACCTCGGCTATCCGGCGAGCAAGACGAACCTCGTGCTCAATCGATCGAATGCCTTCACCGGCATCAACGTGAAGAACGCCGAGGGCGCGCTCAAGCGCACCATCGATCATCAGGTCGTGAACGAGTACCGCGGTGCCATCAGCGCCCTGAACTCGGGCTCGCCGTTCATGTTCACGAAGGCCGATTCGCCGCTGGGCGCGTCACTGCTCCAATTCGCGCGCGCCGTCGACAAGCCGGCCGCCGCGGCCGCCGCCACGCCGGTGCCCGCCCGCTGAGATCCGCGGCCGACGCGCAGCGCCGATGAGTGGGGGATAAGCCGCTCGCAATCCTGGGGTGAGCGCCGCTCGATAGGGTCCGCGGCGTGTTGGCTGTCGTTCCCTCCGCGACCCTCGATGGCCTCGACGGTCGCCTGATCCGCGTCGAGGTCGATGTCGCGCCGGGGTTGCCCGGGTTCACGATCGTCGGGCTCCCCGATGCCGCGCTCCAGGAGGCGCGGGAACGGGTCCGCGGGGCGATCCGCAATGCCGGGTATGCCTTCCCGCCACGGCGGATCACCATCAACCTCGCGCCAGCGGACCTGCGCAAGGCCGGCGCATCGTTGGATCTCGCGATGGCGATGGGCATCCTGCTGGGCTCGGAACAGGTCCGGATCGGCAGCGCCGCGGTGGCGTTCGTCGGGGAGCTCTCGCTCGGCGGCGAGGTCCGAGCCGTCGCTGGCACCCTGCCGATGGTCGCTGCGCTGGCCCGCCTCGGACTCCAGCGCGTCGTCGTGGCCCACGCCGCGGTCGATGAGGCCCGGCTCGTGGAGGGCATCGACGTCGCCGGGGCCGACACCATCGCCGAGGCGGCCGAGGTCGTCCGAACGCGGCGGGCTCGTCGCGCCCCGGTCGCGATGCCGCGCGTGACCATCCCGGGGTCGGGTTCGGTGGACGGGAACGGCTCGAGGGCCACGGATGCCAGCGCGGAACGGCCGCCCGGCCTCGGCGTCCCGGACCTCGCCGAAGTCCGTGGCCAAGCGGAGGCGCGGCGCGCGCTCGAGATCGCGATGGCGGGCGGTCATGGGCTCCTGCTGGTCGGACCGCCGGGCGTCGGCAAGACCCTCCTGGCGCGGACGATCCCCGGGTTGCTGCCGCCGCTCGATGACGCGGCCGCGCTCGCGGTCTCGATCGTCGCGTCGGCGGCGGGCGAGGGACCCATCCGCGCGCTCCGGCGCGTCCCGCCATTCCGAGCGCCGCACCACACGGCATCGGCGGCATCGCTCGTCGGCGGGGGACCGCACCTGACGCCGGGCGAGGTCACCCGCGCGGACCACGGCGTGCTGTTCCTCGACGAACTCGCCGAGTTCGACCGCGACGTGCTCGACGCGCTCCGGCAGCCGTTCGAGGAAGGACGCGTCACGATCGCCCGTGCGGGCCGAGCCCTCACCTTCCCCGCACGGTTCCAGCTGGTCGCGGCCATGAACCCGTGCCCATGTGGCTACGCCGGGACCGAGCCGGAAGGGCGGTGCCGTTGCCCGATCGCGACCGTCGAGCGGTACGCACGGCGCGTCTCCGGACCGCTCCGCGACCGGATCGACCTTTACGTGGAGATGCCGCGGGTGGCGCCATCGCTGTTGGTGGGTGGGCGCGAGCCCGAATCCAGCGCCGTCGTGGCGACGCGGATCCACCGCGCCCGCACCATCGGGTGGGAGCGCAACGGCGAGCGACTCAATGCGCGGCTGCGCGGCCGCCACCTGCGCCTACTGTGCGGCCTCGACGCCGCCGCTCGGCGGCGCGCCCAGGACCTGGCCGAGGCCGATACCGCGAGCGGCCGCGGGACGGAACGATTGCTCCGCGTCGCCCGGACGATCGCCGACCTGGAGGCGGCGGACGCCGTGACGGTCGCACACCTCGACGAAGCGGCGTGGTTGCGCGCCGGTGCGAGTCGTGCCCGTCCGGCGCTCGCGTCCTGATGCTCGGGGTCGGTGTCACCGGGCCGCTTGCGACGGGCGCCGGCGCGCCTGGGACGATGACGGCCGGGTCGCGTCGCCCGACCGACGGACCCGACCACGATCCGTACCGGACGGAGCGCGACGCCTGGACGGTGCTCGCGGGGATCGACGGACTCGGACCGGTGGCACTGTCCGCGCTGTTGGCGGCCCACGGGTCTGGGCGCGCCGTCCTCGCGGCCGCGGCGGAACCCGACGCGGTCGAGCGGTTGATGGCCACCCCGCCGGTCGAGCCGCTGCGTGGTCGCGAACGTCGCCAGCCGGTCCCGGAGGGCGTCGCGCGGGCGATCGCCGACGCGACCCAGCGCTCCGCGACCATCCTCGAGCGTCTGCGAGCGCTCGACGTGACCGTGGTCACGATGGAGGAGCCGACCTATCCGCGTCGGCTGACCGAGATCGCGATGCCGCCCCATCTGCTCTTCGTGCGGGGCTCGATGTCGGCGCTGGCCCACGGACGCGCCGTCGCGGTCGTCGGCACGAGACGGGCGACGACGCAAGGTCGCACGAACGCCGGGCGGATCGCGACCGCCCTCGTCGCCGGCGATGCGGCAGTGATCTCCGGGCTGGCCTACGGGATCGATGGGGCCGCTCATGCCGCCGCCCTGCGCGCCGACGGGATCACGGTCGCGGTGATCGGTGGGGGCCACGCCGTCAGCGTCCCGCCCGCCCACGAACGACTGGGACGATCGATCGTGGACCACGGCGGTGCGGTGGTGTCGGAGTTCGCGCCCGATGCGGTGCCGACCCGTGGCACCTTCCCCCGCCGCAACCGCATCATCAGTGGGCTGGCGGACGCCACGGTCGTGGTCGAGGCGCCGGACCGCAGCGGCGCCCTCATCACGGCCTCGTGGGCGCTCGAGCAGGGACGCGGGTGCTTCCTCGTGCCCGGTCCATTGGATGCCATCGCATCGGCGGGCTGCCTGTCGTTCCTGCGCGAGTTCCACGGTGAGGCACGCGTGGTGTCGGGCATCCCGCAACTCATCGCCGATCTGGGTCTCGGCGCGCCGGCGCCTGCCCCGACCGCGGATGCGGTCGCCGGATCCGCCTTGCAGGACCTCGGGACCACGGGACGACAGGTCGCGACGGCCCTGCTCGGGGGCCTCGCCACGGTCGATGAGCTGGTCGCCGTCACCGATCTCCCGGTGGCCACGGTCCTGGCGTCGCTGGCGATCCTCGAGGGTCGCGGGCTCGTCGCCGGGGTGCATGGGCGCTACCGACCCGACGGAGCCCTGCTCGGCGAACGGGTGACGGCGGCCCCGCGCTGATCGGCCGCGACCGGCGCGGCTGTTGCCCGGTCTCGCGGACCGGTGCTACCCTGACCGGCGATCGCGCCCCAGCGTGACTCGGACGGCCTGCGCCTCGTGCGTCCCCCGACCCCCGCCGTCCGCCATCCGCGAAGAGCCGGGAAGACTATTGCGGAAGTACCTCGTCGCCCTCCTCGCGATCCCCGTCCTGACCATCGTGTATGGCAGTACCGCGCTCCGGCGTTCTGCGCTGGCCCGCACCGGCGTGGCGGTCGGATTGGGGGCGATCCTCGCCTTCGGGGTGATGTCCGTCGTTCGGCCGACCGCGACGACCGCGTCGCGCCCGACCGAGATCGTCCCGCTCACCCAGGCCGCGTTCAAGACGACCATCGCCACGGACGTCGATGTCGATATGCCGGTGACCCTCGAGTTCACGACGCCCATGGCCGCGGCATCGGTCGCGTCGTCGATCTCGGTCGAGCCGGCGACCCCGGTCGAGCTCACGTGGGACCCGACGTTCACGACCCTCACCATCGCCCCGTCCCGGCATTGGAACGCCGGCACCTACCACACGGTGACCGTGCAGCCGGGGGCGCTCGCCCAGACCGGGCGACCGCTGACGACGCCGGCCCGGGCGAGCTTCCTCACCCGCACGCCGACGACCGCGATCCTCGCCGCGAGCGAGCCGGTCGGCAAGCGCGTGGCGGCGGACACGGCCTTCACGGTCGCCTTCGACCGCGACGTCGACGACGACTCCCTGGCAACGGGCATCACGCTCGACCCGCCGGCCGCCATCCGCGTCACGTCGAAAGCGAGCGCGGAGGGCCGCATCCAGTACACGCTTGCCCCGACTGCCGCCCTCGAACCGGACACGGTCTATCGGCTCGTCGTCGATGGCGTGACCGATGTCGACGGCATCGAGCTCGGGACCACGACGCTCGAGGTGCGGACCGCCGTCGCGCCCACCGTCGTGCGGTTCCGGCCGCGGGCGGACACGACCGGCGTGGAGCGCGGCGCGGCCATCTCGGTGCGATTCACCGAGTCCATGGACCGGGCCTCGACCAAGGCGGCATTCAAGGTCACGATCGACGGCAAGGCGCTGACCGGCAAGATCCGGTTCGCCGAGGACGACACGGTCCTCGTCTTCACGCCCGACAAGCAGCTTCCCTATGGGACCAAGGTCGTCGCCACGGTGGCCGCGACCGCCACGTCCGCCGATGGCGCGGCTCTCGCGGAGGAGGGACGCGCCACCTTCACGACGGTCAAGAAGCCCAAGCCGTCGACCGCGCCCTCCGGCGGGTCGTCGGGTGGATCGTCCGGTGGTGGCGGCGGCTCGGTGGGATCGGGCAGCTGGAAGGCGGTCGAGCGCTACTACCTGGGGCTCATGAACTGCACCCGCCTGGGCGGGACGGTGACCTCGGGTGGCGATTGCAGCAGCCCGGGCGGACGCGACGCCGCGCCACTCACCCTGAGCGCCGGCATCAGCGACAAGGTCGCCCGGCCCTACGCCAAGCTCCTGGCCACGCGCGGGATCTGCAGCCATTTCATCGGCGGGAACCCGGGCGACCGCCTCCGCCGCGCCGGCTACACGAACTACACCTGGGCCGAGAACCTCGGCTGTCGGTCGGGCAATCCGTACAGCGCGGTCCTCGCCAGCCATCGCTACTTCCAGAGCGAGCGCAGCTGGAGCCCGCAGGGTGGGCACTACGTGAACCTGATGAACCGCAAGTACGATCGGGTCGGGATCGGCGTGTGGGTGTCCTCGGGTCGGGTCCGCCTCGTCGTCGACTTCTACCACCCGTAGACCGGGACCATCGGGCCCCTACCGAGCGACGCCGGCGCCGTGCACGATGCGGCGGTGATCCGCAACGCGATCCTGCACCTCAATAACGAACAGCCGTTGCTGGCCGACCTGTACGAGTTGCCCGATGCCGGCGATGTCGGGCTGCGCTGCACGAACCTGCGCTCGATGAACGGGAAGCGCCCGGTCTTCATCGACGAGATCTCGTCGGTCTTCTTCTTCCCGTACCTGCACATCCGGTTCGTCGAGATCCCGCCCGCCGCCCTCACCGATACCGACCTGCCGATGCCCGTGCCGGTCGCCGCTGGCGTGGACCATGGCGCCGACGGCGAGGCCGACACCGACACCGACGACGAGCTCGAGATCGACGAGGACTTCCTCCGGCGCATCCGCGAGGTCTGAACCCCGCGCCCTACGGGCGCGCCGGCGGCCGTCGAGGCCGCCCATCTCCCAGCTACGGGACCGTGAAGGACCCGGTGCTACACTCCCGGCCGTGCCCAAGAACCTCGTCATCGTCGAATCTCCCGCCAAGGCCCTGACCATCGAGCGCTATCTCGGTGCCGACTACCGCGTCCTGGCGTCGTACGGCCATGTCCGCGATCTCCCCGAGAACCCCGGCAAGGGCAAGTTCGGCGTGGACGTGGACCACGACTTCGCGCCCGAGTACGTCATCAGCGACGACCGACGCAAGCAGGTCAGCGACATCGAGAAGGCCGCGAAAGGGTCGGACCTGGTCTTTCTCGCGACCGACCTCGATCGCGAAGGCGAAGCGATCGCCTGGCACGTCGCCGAGGCGGCCGGCGTCCCCGAGGCCAAGACCCGCCGGGTGACCTTCAGCGAGATCACCGAACCCGCCATCCGCGAAGCCTTCGCCAACCCGCGCGAGATCGACCGCAATCTCGTCGATGCGCAGCAGACCCGGCGGATCATCGACCGCCTCGTCGGCTACACGCTGAGTCCGCTGATCGGCCGTAAGATCCGACGCGGGCTGTCGGCCGGTCGCGTCCAGTCCGTCGCCGTGCGCGCGAGATCGAGGCGTTCACCGCCCGCGAGTACTGGACGATCGAGGCGATCCTCGCGACGGCCTCCGGCGAGACGTTCGCCGCCGAACTCGTCCGGATCGACGGCGAGGCCCTTGATGTCGCCGACGAGGCGACCGCCGAGCGGCACGTCGCGGCGCTCCACGACGCGCGCCCGGTCGTGCGCAAGGTCTGTGTCCGTACCCAGAAGCTCTCGCCGGCGCCGCCGTACACTACGTCCACGCTGCAGCAGGAGGCCAGCAGCAAGCTGTCG
>CAYVJP010000059.1:0-980 GCA_964451745.1 uncultured Anaerolineaceae bacterium
GGTATCTTCTCTCTATCTTCTCACTCCGTCATCACCATCATCATGGTGTGGACCACGTGGACGACGCCGCGTGACCGTGCGGCCCGACGGCGTGGACGAGTCGGGTACGACCGTGGACAGACGGTGCCCTGACGGGGAGCCAGTCGTCGACGACCCGTGGACGGATCGCGCGGGTGGCCCGCCACCGCCGGGAGGCGGGCCGGCTCGTCCCCAGGACAGGGGCCGGTTACCCACCGGGATCCGGCGCAGGAGCAGACCCCCGGGCGTCGGGATGGGGCCGCCCGATCAGTCGGCGTAGATCAGCTCGCGGACCGCGGCGATCTCCCGACGCAGCTCGTCGTTGACGGCCACCTCGCGGGTGATCTTGTCGCAGGCATGGAGGACCGTGGAGTGATCCCGACCACCCAACTCGGCGCCGATCCGCAACAGCGAGACGTCGGTCTCCTCGCGCATGAGGAACATCGCGATCTGGCGAGGCATGACGATCGCCTTGTCCCGCTTCTGGCCCTGCAGCGCATCCATCGGGACGCTGTAGTAGTCGGAAACCGCGCGGGCGATGCGCTCCGGGGTCACCTGGCGCTTCTTGGGGTTGTACAGGACGTTGGACAGGACGGCCTGCGCCAGCTCGATGCTGATGGGCATCGCCCCCATGGATGCGTAGGCGACGATGCGATTCAGGGCACCCTCGAGCTCGCGGATGTTGCTGACGACCTTGCGGGCGATGAACTCGATGACGTCGGAACCGATGGGGACGGCGCCTTCCTCGGACTTGGCCCGCAGGATCGCGATCCGCGTCTCGAGATCCGGCGCCGTCAGGTCCGCGATGAGGCCCCACTCGAATCGGCTGCGGAGCCGTTCCTCCAGGGTCAGGATCGCCTTCGGCGGCCGGTCGGACGAGAGGACGATCTGCTTGCCGTCCTCATGGATCGCATTGAACGTGTGGAAGAACTCTTCCTGCGTGCGCTCCTTGTCCGCGATGA
>CAYVJP010000059.1:990-13165 GCA_964451745.1 uncultured Anaerolineaceae bacterium
GGCGGTAGCGCGCCCGGAACTCGTCGATCTTGCCTTGCTGGATGCTCGTGATGAACTCGTTCGTGAACTTCTCGGAGGTGGCGTACACGACGCGCTTGCGCGGGAACCGGGCGATCACCTGGTTGCCGATCGCATGCATCAGGTGGGTCTTGCCGAGGCCGACGCCGCCGTACAGGAACAACGGGTTGTAGGCGTGACCGGGTCGCTCCGCGACCGACAGGCTCGCCGCGTGGGCGAGGCGGTTGGCCGACCCCACGATGAAGTTCGTGAAGGTATAGCGCGGGTTGATGTTGGTCGCCCCGCCCTCGCCACCGACGCGGGTCGGCTCGACGCGCACGTGCTGGCTCGTCGCGGCGACGGGCGCCGGCGTGGACGTCGGCTCGGTGCCATCCGTCCCGTCGTCTGCCCCGGCGGACATCGAACCGACCACGAACTCGACCTGGACGCTGTACCCGACGATCCTCGCCAGCGTCTGGCTGATCAGTGAGCGGTAGCGGGTCTCCAGCCAATCCTTCGCGAAGCCATTGGGGACGGCGATCCGGAAGCGCTGCTCCTCGACGTCCACGAGCTGCGTATCGCGCAACCATGTCTCGTAGTTGGCTGGGGATAGCGAGACCTGGAGTTCACCCAGGGCGGCTCGCCAGACCTGCTTCGCGTCCATTCGTTCGATCGGACCTTGGTAGCTCGGGCTTGTCGGTAGGTAGGTGCGGCCGGGGAACGGGGTCGGGGGAGCCGGGTCGCGAGCGCTGGTGACGCCCATCCGACGAAGCGGTCGACGCGGTCCCCCACGCCTGTTTCCGAGGCTGCCTGAGGGTCTCCCGCGAGCGTCCCGGCGCCGAGGGCCCGGAGAGGATAGCACCGGCGGAGACGCCGTCGCAAGGCGATTCTCCCATACCCCTGGGGAGTATCCGTGCAGGAGGGCCTCATGGTGCGGTTGCCGGCGCCGGCGGACGCCTTCCCGGCGTTTGACACCCCCTCCGGGCGCGTCATATCATCCGCCGGACGACGACGCGCCATGTACCCGGTGGGTACCGGCGCGTTTGCGTGCCTCTAGGGGAAGACGGAGCGACCGTCCCCGAGGCCGGATGGAGAGGATCTCAGGACACTCCCGATGAAGCAGACCTACCAGCCCAAGAAGCGCCATCGCGCCAAGGAGCACGGCTTTCGTGCCCGGATGAAGACGACGCCGGGTCGCCGTATCCTCGCCGCGCGGCGGGCTCGTGGTCGGAAGCGACTGACGGCCTGACCACCGATCGCGGCCCAAACTCGCCGCGACTCGTGATGCTCTCTCGCCCGCAGGACTTCGCGGCGATCCAGGGTGCGGCGACCACCAGGTCGCACTCCCTCTTCACCGTCCGATTCCTGCGGACCGATCTCGAGACGACGCGGTTCGGCCTGTCGACCGGTCGCCGGCTGGGCGGTGCGGTCGTACGGAACCGGGTCCGCCGACGGATCCGCGAGGCGCTCAGGGTGATGGCGCCCTCGTTCCAGCCCGGCTGGGACGTCCTCATCATCGCCCGGCCCGCGATCGTCGAGGCCGACCACGACGCGCTGGTCGGAGCGCTGCATCGGACACTCGTCCGCGGCGGCGTCGTCGAAGGAGCCACGGGATGAAGCGGATCGGGATCGGGTTCATCAAGCTCTACCGCATCGTGTTCGCGTGGCTTCCGCCGTCGTGTCGATTCGAACCGACGTGCTCGCACTACGCCGAGCAGGCCATCGCCAAGTACGGCCTGTTGAAGGGGAGCTGGATGGGCGCCAGGCGCATCGCCCGCTGCCACCCATGGAACCCGGGCGGGTATGACCCGGTCCGCTAGCGAGGCGCCCAGCCCGTGACCATCTCGCCGACCCTCCGCCGGATCGGTCCTGCGCTGCTGATCGCCGTCCTCTTCGCGCTCGTCCTCGCGGCGTGCGTGCCGGGAGCGACGCCGACGGGCTCCGACGGCCAGCCGATCCCCTCGCAGGCCGCCCCGCCGCTGGAACCGGCCAAGCCCGGGTCGGATCCGGTGCAGACCATCGCCTGGCTGTTCACGCCGATCTTCCAGACGATGTTCATCATCCTGATCGCCGTCTACCAGTTCCTCGAGAACCTCGGCATCGCCGGTGCGATCGCCTGGGCCATCGTCGTGCTGACCCTGATCGTGCGCGCCGTCCTCATCCCGCTCTACCGCAAGCAGCTGGTCTCCCAGCGGCGGATGCAGCTCATCCAGCCGGAACTGAAGGAAGTCCAGAAGCGCTACAAGGGCGACCAGATGAAGGCGCGCATCGCCCAGCAGGAGCTGTTCAAGGAGCGCGGTATCAACCCGCTCTCGGGTTGCTTCCCGCTGCTCCTCCAGCTGCCGCTCCTGTTCATCATGTACTCGGTCATCTCGCAGGGACTGACCAACGTGGATCCGTCGGCCATGCTGACCGTGTTCGGCTATGAGGTCGTGGATGTGCAGTGCACGAACCTCAATGCCCAAGGAGTGCCGGACGCCGCCCTTGGCCCATGTATCGACACGACCGTGCCGATCCTCGGCGACATCGCCGTGCCCCAGGCCTTCCTGTGGATCGCGGGCTTCGGGCTGAGCTTCCTGGCGATCGCCTCGGCGCTCCTGCAGCTGGTCCAGTCGCGGATGATGCTGCCGGCGGCCGATCCGTCCAACGACGATCCGAACGTCAGGATCCAACGCCAGACGATGCTGTTCCTGCCCCTCATCTCGGTCGTATACGGCGGCTTCCTGCCGGCAGGGCTGTTCATCTACTGGATCGTGGCGACGGTCTTCTCGATCGTCCAGCAGTACCTGATCGTGGGCTGGGGCTCCATGTTCCCGTTCCTGGGGTGGACCCCCCGGTTCGCGGCCGACCATACCCCCCGCTTCCCGGTGGACATGCCTCCAGCCCCCGAGCCATCCAAGCGTGCGGCCATCCTGACCGACGCGGACAAGAAGACGACGGCGGAGAAGACGATCCGTCATCGCGAGCGCGGCCGCCAGGGCCGACGAGGGAGACGACGCTGACATGAGTGCATACAAGGAATTCACCGGCAAGACGGTCGAGGAGGCCGAGCGCCTCGCCCGCGAGGAATTCGGCGGCGACCTCAACGATCTCGATTTCGAGATCCTGACCCCAGGTAGCCGGGGCGTCCTGGGCATGGGTGCCGAGCCCGCCCGCATCGTGGCTGCGCCGCGCGATGCGCTCGGTGGCGCCGCGCCCAAGCGCGATGCCGCGGCTGCGAAACCGCTGCCCCCGCCGCCTCCGCGTGACGACCGCGCAGCGGAGCCGCGCGACCGCGGGCCGCGCCCGGAGCATCGCGATCGGGGTCCTCGACGCGAGGATCGAGGCCCGCGTCGGGACGACCGAGGCCCGCGTCGGGACGACCGAGGCCCTCGCCGCGACGAGTCGCGGGACCGTGCGCCACGCCGCGGCACCGCGGTGGACGTGTCGGCGTCCGAGGCCGCCGAAGTCGCCGCCGCGCGCGGCTCGCTCGCCGCGGAACGCGCCGAGCTCGAGGCGTCCGAGGCGTCGCCCGAGGCCCTCGCCGCAGGCCAGCGGATCCTGGAGACCCTGATGACCCACCTGGGCTTCGATGCCAGGGTGGAGGTGGCGGCCGGCGAGACGAGCCGGCTCAACGTCGTCGCCCAGGGCGAGGACCGCGATGCCCTCGGTGCGCTCATCGGACGCAAGGGCGAGCGGTTGTCCGCCCTGCAGCACCTCGTCAACCTGATGCTCTCCAAGGAGATGGGCGCGTGGACCCGGGTCCTCGTCGACGTCGAGGACTATCGCGGCCGCCGCGAGCGCCAGCTCCGGGAACTGGCAGAGCGGGCGGCCGCCCGCGTCACCGAGACCGGGAAGATGCTCCAGTTGGAGCCGATGCCCGCCCTCGAGCGACGCTGGATCCACCTGACCCTGCGCGATCATGCGGATGTCGTGACGCAGTCGATCGGCGAGGAGCCCAATCGTCGGGTCGTGCTCCTGCCGCGCGGCGGCTGAGCGCCGAGCGAGCACCGTCCCGTCACCCGGACCGGGTCTCCCGCGTCTTCTGGAGGCTCACCCGTGAACGGCGGGGTTCCATCCGGCTGCTAGGATGTCGCTCCCATGACCACCACCACCCCTGAGACCGTCGGGATCGCGCAGGAACCGCATCGGGCATCGGCCCGCACGCGCTTCTTCGTGGCGTTCCTGGCTGGCCTCATCGCGGCGATGGCCCTTGGCGTCGGCGCGATGTACGCCTACGACCAGCAGTACGCGGGTCGCGTGCTGCCCGGGGTCCGCATCGGCACGCTCGACCTGTCCGGGATGGATGCCGGTGCCGCGACCGCGACGCTGGCGGCCGCCTACGCCCCGCTGTCCGAGGGCGAGGTGGTCCTGGCGGGTCCGGATGGCGACATCGTGATCCCCTTCGCCGAGTTCGGGCGGCGCGCGGACGTCGAGGCCATGGTGGCCGAGGCGATGGCCGTCGGCCGGGACGGCAATCCCGTCGAACGGGTCATCGCGGACGCTCGCACCGCGCTGCGCGGGGTCACCCTGCAACCGAGGGTCACGTTCGATGCCGATGTCCTGGCACGGCGGATCAGCGGTCACCTGGGGCTCCTGACACGAGACCCCGTCGACGCCGCGATCGTCACCGACGACGAGGTCAAGTTCGTACTCGAGCCCGGCGCCGATGGGCGAGTGGCCGATCCCACGGAGCCGATCGCGACGGCCCTGGCCGCCGTCGGCGAGCTCGATGCCCCGGCGCGCATCGAGATCCCCGTGCCCGTCGCCGCGGTGGAGCCCGCCGTCACGACGGCCGAGGCGTCCGCCGCCAAGACGATGGCGGAGCGGATCGCCACGAAGGTCACCTTCGCCGTCGAGGACGTCGAGAAGCCGCCGTCCATCTCGGCCAAGACGCTCCGTGGCTGGATCTCGTTCACGCCGACCGCCGATGGCGGATACGCACCCACGATCGACACCGAGAAGCTCCCTGCAGCCATCGAGAAGGCGGCCAAGAAGATCGACAAGGCGCCGGTCAACGCGTCGTTCAAGACATCGGGGGGCGAGATCAGTGGCGTCACTCCGAGCAAGAACGGCTACAAAGTGGACGTCGTGGCGACGACCGCCCAGGTCGAGGCCCTCCTCAAGGAACGGACCGCGGGCCCGGTCAACCTGTCCGTCGAGCCGGCGCTCGAAGTCACGAAGCCGGTCCTGACGACTGCCGAGGCGGAGGCCGCCCGGCCCAAGATGAAGCGACTCAAGGGCGGAACCTGGACCACGTACTTCCCGATCAGCGAGAAGAACGGCTTCGGGGCGAACATCTGGATCCCCGCGCGGCTCATCGACGGGTATGTCGTGGCCCCCGGAGCGACGTTCGACTTCTGGGACGCGATCGGACCCGTGACCCGCGAGAAGGGGTATCGGGATGGCGGCGCCATCATCAACGGCAAGACCGAACCGCAGGGCGCCCTCGCCGGCGGGATCTGCTCGTGCTCGACGACGTTGTTCAATGCCGCGCTCCGCGCCGGCTTCGAGATGGGCGCCCGCCGCAACCACTATTACTACATCGACCGCTACCCGCTCGGCCTCGACGCGACCGTCTTCATCAGCGCATCCGGATCGAAGCAGACGATGTCGTTCACCAACGACACCGAGTATCCGGTCCTCATCCGCGGCCGCGGCTGGCGTGAGGGCGGGGCGGGCTACGTGCGGTTCGACCTGTACAGCGTCCCGAACGGCCGCAAGGTCACCATCGCGACCGGCGCCCGCCAGAACGTCCGGCGCGCCAGCGATACCGTCCAGTACACCTCGAGCCTCGCGCCGGGTGCCCGGAAGCGGATCGAGTACCCGGTGAACGGCTTCCAGGTCACGGCGACCCGGACGGTGCGTGACAAGAACGGCAAGGTCATCCACCGCGACACGTACTACTCGAACTACGCGCGGATCACCGGCATCACCCTGGTCGGCAAGGGTGCGCCGCCCGCGGCGACCCCGGCACCGCCCACCGAGTAGTCGGGGCGCTCAGCCCGCGTCGTCGGCTCCGCCACCGCGTATTCGCGCCCACCAGCCGCTGACCCGCTCACTGGGCGAGCGCGACCCACCCGCCGTCGCCAGCGCGACCGGTCGTCCGCGGAGGCCCTGGGCGATCGACTCGGCTTCGGTCGCACTGACCCCGAACCGCCGCAGCGCGTAGCGCGCCATCTGCACCGCGAGTTCGCGTTCGCCGTGGACGGCCTGGACCTTGGAGCTGAGCGCCCGCAGGTGGGCGGCCTCCGTATCGCTGTGGGTCCGCACCACGAAATCCAGGTCGGGGTTGAGCTCGCGCGCGCGCTCGACGATGAGCCGTGTCTCGTGCGGATCGGATGTGGCGACGATCACGAGTCGGGCCCGCTCGACGTGAGCCAGCTCCAGGACCTCCGGGTTCGCTGCATCGCCGTACAGCGCCGGGATCCCGCGACGGCGCAGGGCGTCGACCTCGTCGCGCTGCTGGGTGATGACGACGTAGCGAAAGCCCCGGCGCTCGAGCGCCGGGCCGATGAGTCGACCCACCCGTCCATACCCGCACAGGATGGCGTGCTGCCGGAGGGCGTCGCGGACGGGCTCGTCCAACGAGCCCAGGACCCCGGCGCGACGAGCGGTCAGTGCCGCCAGGGTCGCGTTGGTGCGCAAGCGCGCCTCCAGCGGATCGACCGCCCGGAACAGGAACGGGTTGATCGCGATCGACAGCAGCGCGCCGGCGACGATCAACTGGAATCCTTCGGCGGGGAGGAGGGCCAGGGACAGCCCCATCGTGCCCAGGATGAACGAGAACTCCCCGATCTGACCGAGGGCGGCCGCGACCGTCAGCCCGATCCGCAACGAGTACCCGAACAGCACCACGATCAGGAACGCGACCAGCGGCTGGGCGACGACGATGAGCGCCACGATCGCGGCGATGGGCAGGGGATTGGCGATGAGGTAGGCCGGGTCCAGCAACATGCCCACCGACACGAAGAACAGGACGGCGAACGCGTCACGGAGCGGCAGCGCATCCGCGGCCGCCTGGTGACTCATATCCGATTCGCTCACCACTGCTCCGGCCAGGAAGGCGCCAAGGGCGAACGAGACACCGAAGACCGCCGACGACACGTAGGCGATCCCGAGCGCCAGGGCCAGGACGGCGAGCGTGAACAGCTCGCGGGAGCTCTCGCGGGCGACGACGAGCAGGAGCCATGGGACGAATCGCGCGCCCACGACCACCATGACCACGGCGAAGATGGCCGCCTTGGTCAAGGCCAGGACGAGGTCGCCGATCGGGCCCAGCCCGCTCCGCGTCGCCGGATCGGCCTCGGCCCCGCCGAGCAGCGGGGCGATCGCGGGCAGGAGGACGAGGACGACCACCGTGAAGATGTCCTCCACGATGAGCCACCCGACCGCGATGCGACCTTGCTGGGTGTCCAGCTCGCCGCGATCCATCAACGCCCGCAACAGGACGACCGTGCTCGCGACGGACACGGCCAGCCCGATCACCAGCCCGCCGGCAACACCCCAGCCAAGGACGACGCCGAGCCCGATCCCCAGGAGGGTGGCGACCGAGATCTGGATGACCGCGCCGGGGATCGCGATGTTCCTCACCGCGAGGAGGTCCCGGAACGAGAAGTGGATCCCGACCCCGAACATCAGGAGGATCACGCCGAGCTCGGCGAGTTCCGTGGCGATCTCCGTGTCCGCGATCAACCCCGGCGTGAACGGCCCGATGGCGACACCGGCCACGATGTAGCCGACGATGGCCGGCAGGCGGACGCGTCGCGCCAGGAGGCCGCCGATGAACGCGGCGGTCAATCCGATCGCGATGGTCGAGATAAGAACGGGCTCGTGGTCCATGGCTCTTCCCGTGGTCGGCGGGGGGGTGCGCAGGACTGGCGCGGGTCCGTGCCAGAACGACGGCTGGGTTGGCCGCCTGAGGATACCCGAGACGAGGTCAGTCCCCGGGTGCCGCCACGGTCTGGACGATCAGCCGGGGTTGGTGCGCGCCCTGGCGCGACTCGAGCGAGAGCCCATCACCGGATGTCGGGACGAGGATGAATGCGTACGTGCCGTTGGCGCGGACGATCTGCGTGACATCCAGGTCCACCCAGCGACCGGCGGAGATGGCCCCGGCGTCCGACGCGTAGCTGCCGACCCGGGCCGGCCGGGTGCGCCAGGTGACGGAGCCGACCGACCAGGTGGTCGTGGTCCGGTAGACGCGCGGCCCGTTCACGGTCGGGTTCGCGACCCAGAACCGGAGCATGGCGCGATCCACGACGCCGCTGATGCCGGACACGGTCGCCTTGACATAGCCGTGGCGGTCCATCCCGCGGCCCGTGTCGCTGTCGATGAGGATGCGGGTCGAGCCGCTGAAGTTGGATCCGGGTCGGCCCTGGTCGACGTACGTGTCACCGGTGATGGCGAAGGTCTTGGTGGTCCGGGCGCCGGGTGGGCCGTGGGTCGCGCTCGTGCCCGCATCCGTGAAGGACTTCCCGGCGATCGGGACGAATGCCCAATCGTAGGCGTTCGCTCGAAGCGTCAAGCGCAGGACGCCGTGGGTCGAGGAGAAGACCTGGCTGTTCGGCGCGTTGGATGCCCGCGCCCGCAGGTCGGTCCCACCGGTCCCGACGATGAACTGGCGGATGCCGTGGGTCGCGTTCGCCCGCCCGCCGGGATCCTGCGGGGCGAACCGCTCGTAATCGTGCTCGTGTCCGTTGAGGATCACGTCGGCGCCGGCGGCGTACAGGATCTCCCAGAACGAGCTGACGTTCGTATCGTCACCATGCGATCCGGAGCTGAACCGTGGGTGGTGCCAGTAGGCGAGGACGTTGGACCCGGGCTTCTTGGCGAGGTCGGCGCGGAGCCATGCGGCCTGGGCTGAGCTGGCGCCACAGCCACCGAAATCGGCGCAGTTCGAGTTGAGGACCACGATGTGCCAGGTGCCCAGGTCGTAGCTGTAGTAGCCCTTCGTCGGGTCGCCCGCGCGTGACCCGAAGTAGCCGAAGTACCCGGTCGCGTCGTCGGTCTCGTAATCGTGATTGCCGGGCGACGGCCGGGTCCGTGACAGGTGGCGCCCCCACGTCGGGCCGTAGCAGTCCCGGAATTGCGAGGCGCTCCCGGATTCGTAGGCGTTGTCGCCGAGCGTCACGACCGTGCCGGCGATCCCGTCGAGGAGCTTCGCGGTCGCCGTATCCGCGGTCGTCGAGCAGTCAGCGATATCGCCGGCCGCCACGATGACCGGATCCGCCGCGCGGACGGCGGGCGCGCCCAACGATGCGGCCAGGAGCGCGGCCGAGAGGGCGGCGACAAGGCGGCGTCGGCGCTGCACGGGTCGATGTAACCACCATCGCGCCGATCTGTCTCGGAAGCGGAGGTCATGGTGGAGATGGGGGAGAGTCGAACTCCCCGTCCAGGACCCTTCGCCGGGGACCACTACGAGCGTGTCCGATGCTTTGTCGTCGACCGCCCGAACGAACATCGGCACCCTGTCGGGCGGTCCAGTCACGTGTCCCTAGATCGGGCTTGACTCCGGACTACGCGACGCTCATCCGGATCGCAGCTTCGCTGCATGACGCTTCCACTACCCGCGAAGCGGAGGTAGCTTCCACGCTCACCTTACTGCCTAAGCAGCGAGGGCGAGAGTCGACTGGCGGTTGCCAGGTACTTCGTTTTGCTGCCTTGTTGACGGGGCCTGAGCAGCATCCCCGGCTCGCACTCCCCGACAGCCAAGCCCTGTCGAAACCACGCATCCCCACAGGACCGAACGTCGGTTCGGTTTCCCGTCGATGCTACCACGACTTCCCGACATGGGCGCCTACGTCATCTGTCGTGAGCGGCCTGGACGGAGGTACTCGATCGCGTCGGGGAGGTGCCGATCCTTGAAGAAGTCATCGCGGATCGCACCCATCCCATTCGAGCGAACACCACACACGACGTGCCGGAGCGCTCCTGAGAACGGTTTCACCCGAAGGAACACGCGATGACCTCCCACACTCCTCGATCCACCCGGACGCGACGCACGAGCGCCGGTCTGGTCCTTGGCCTCGCCGTCACGGCCCTGGTCCTCGTCGCCTGCAGTTCGGCGGTCGCGGCGGACCCGTCGCCGATCGGCCAGCCGGTGGCGACGCCGACCACGGCGCCGGTCGCCACGCCCACCCCCGCGCCGTTGGACGGCGGCGGTGACGCCATGCCGCTCACCGTCGATCTCGAGAACGTCACCGGCGCCGATATCGAGGTCGACATCGTCGATCGCACGGGCACCGTCGTCGGTGCCGTCTCCGGGACGCCGGGCGACGGCGCGTCGGTCGAGCCGTACACCCTCCTGGTCGAGAACGTCGACGATCGGACGCTCCGCCTGACGTGGGTCGATTTCCCGATCGACAACGACCTCGGGCTCTACATCGACCAGACGTCGGACGGTCTCCGCTTCGTCCTCGTCCAGCCGGAACCGACGGAAGCGACCGACGCCGTGGCATTCGACCGGATCCTGGAGCTGACGTTCGACGCGCCGGTCTCGGCCGACGAGGTCGAGGCGTTCCTCCAGGACGGCCTGGACACCCCGGGCTGACCGCCCGACGGTACCCCCCGGCCCCGGACCGACGGCTCATCGGCCGATCCGGTCCGGGGCTGGTATCGTTGTCCGTGGCCGAACCTCCTCATCCGAGGACGGGGGACCCACCTTCCGGGGCGAATCGCGGACCCACCGCGACGGCGGACCCACGCCGAGCCCGACAGCTCACCTCGCAGGCCGCAGGGCTGCTACGAGGTACCTGTGCTCCGGCCATCTCTCCATCCATCGCCGGATCGGCGCGCGGTCGGGCGCAACCTTGCCCTGGACCTGCTCGCGGCCGTCGGGATCGGGGTGACGATGGCCCTCGTGGGCGCCCTGCTCCCCACCATCGCACGGCGCGGCGGCGTCGAACCCATCGGCCTGGCGGCCCTCGCCTCGGCACCGTTCATCGCCAACCTGCTGGGGATGTTCGCCGGTCGGGTCGGGCCACGATCGGCCTTCGGCCTGGCCCTCATGCGTGGCAGCGGGGCGGCCACGCTCATCCTGCTCGTCCTGTTCCCGACTCCGGCCGTGATGGTGGCGGTCGCCATCGTCTTCTGGCTCAGTCTCTCGCTGAGTGGCCCCTTCCACCTTCGGTTGTGGGGCGCCATGTACCCCTCGCGCCTCCGGGGCCGCATCGTCGGGTTCCTGGGCATGGGTCGCGCCGCGGCGGGTGCCGTCGCGGTGCTCATCGGCGGCATCGTGGCGGATCGCCTCGGTGGCGAGACCGCTGTCGCGCTGGCCGGGATCGTGGGGCTCGTCGCCGCCATCGGGTTCGCCGGACTTCGCGCGCCCTCGGCCGCAGCGCCGCCACCGTTCTCGGCTCGAGGCTCCATCCGGGCCCTCCGGGAGCGGCCGACGCTCGCCCGCGCCGCCCTCGCGCAGGGGTTCTACGGCGGCGGCCTGATCGCGGCCGGCCCGCTCTTCGCGCTCGTCCACGTGGACCGGCTGGACCTGACCCTGTCCGACGTCGGCGTCCTCGGCCTGCTCACCGCGGTCGCGACGACCGTGGCGTTCCTCGCCTGGGGCGCGGTCACCGATCGCTGGGGCGCGCTCGTCGCCATGCGGGTCGGGAGCCTGCTCGGGCTCACCTCGCTGCTGGCCTACGCCATCGCCCCCGAGTTCGCCGTGCTGTGGATCGCGGCGCTGGCCGGCGGGATCGCCGGGGCATCGATCGACGTCGGGATCGCCTCGGTCATCTCCGAACAGACGACGCTGGCCTCGCGGGCCGCCGCGATGGCCGGCTGGAACGCGCTGACCGGCGCCCGCGGCATCGCGGCCGCGTTCTCGATGAGCCTCCTGTTGCAGGCCGGTGTCGTGGACGTCACGTCGGGCCTGCTGCTCTGCGCCGCGATCTCGGGTGTCGGTGTCGTCCTGTTCTTCCGCGCGCGGCCGGGCGTCCCGGTCGAGACGCGCGCCTGGGAGATCGGCCCGCTCCCGGCCCGCCCACCGGCACCAGCCGTGCGAACCGCGGTCGAGGCCGGCTGACGATCGAGTCGAGCACGGCCTGACGAGCAGGCGGCGCGCCTCCGGCACCGCTACGCTTGGTGGATAGCGATGCCAGGCAGCGAGGTTCCGATGCCATGACCAGCGAAGACGGATCGGATGTGGGGATATAATCGACCGTGCCGGCCACCTTGGTCTTAAGATTGTCCGTGGCGAAGC
>CAYVJP010000060.1:0-13110 GCA_964451745.1 uncultured Anaerolineaceae bacterium
GGCACGAACGATCCTGGTCGTCGAAGACGAACCGACCTTGCGCGAGACGCTCGTCGACGCGCTCGAGGCGGATGGATTCCGGGTCGTGGCCGCGGCGGATGGGCGCCAGGCGCTGACCCAGTTCCGGGCGGAACGTCCCGACCTCGTCCTGCTGGATCTCATGCTCCCGGAGCTGTCCGGGATCGAGGTGTGCCGGATCATCCGGGCCGAATCGGGCGTGCCCATCGTGATGCTCACGGCCAAGGACTCGGAACTGGACAAGGTCGTGGGCCTGGAGCTCGGCGCGGACGACTACGTCACCAAGCCCTTCTCGCTTCGGGAACTGACGGCGCGGATCCGGGCCCTCTTCCGCCGGTCCGAGGCGGCCGTGGCGACGTCGACCCCGCCGGCCGTCATCGACCTGGGTCGTGTCCAGGCCGATCTCGCCGGCCATCGATTGCTCCGCGACGGCGCGACCGTCGCGATCAAGCCCAAGGCGTTCGAACTGCTCGCGTTCCTGGTCCGCAATCCCGGCCAGGTCTTCACCCGCGACCAGCTGCTCGAGAAGGTCTGGGGCTACGACTACGCCGGCGAGACCCGGACCGTCGATGTCCACGTCCACTGGCTGCGCAGCCAGATCGAGGAGGACCCCGGCAAACCGGTGTTCATCCACACCGTCCGGGGCGTGGGGTACGTCTTCCGCCGGCCGAGCTGAGGCGACGCCGATACCGACGCGGACGCCAGCGCCGGTCACCCGACGATCGAACCGACCGGCGAACCGCCGGGTCGCGCCGCGGCCGGGCGCTTCCGCGGCCAGGTCGGTCCCCTGACGACCGGATCGACCGAGGAACGCATCTCGAGCCGTCGGATCCCTGGTTCGTCGGCCGGTTGGATCACCCGGTGATCGACGGCGCCGGGAACCGGCCCGACGGTCCGGGGATCGTTGACTCCGCGGTATCGCGACGTTGATCTCGCGCCGCCAGTCTGGACCCATGCCGATCGCCGCTCGCCTGCCCGGGGCCGACGTTGGGGACGTCACCGTGACTGCGCATCCGGTCACGGATCAGCGCCCCGGCGGCGACGCGATCGGCACCGCCGCTCCGCCGCCTGGAGAGCTCCTCCCTTCGGGTGGCTCCTCCGCTCCCGCTCCAGTGCCGGCGCCTTCACGGGCGCTGGCACTGGACGCCATCCGCCTGATCCGGTATCTCCGCGATCCGGACCGAGCGCCGGCCCGCTGGACGCAGCCGGCGTTCCGCCGCGAGGTGGACCTGGTCCGCGCGCACCTCGCACCCCTGCGGACCCGGCAGGCTCTCGCCGCGTCGTTCGGTCGTGAGGCCTTCCACGTTGCCATCGACGTCAACGACCATCGCGATCCAGGCCCCGTCCGAGTCGCCTACGCCCTCCGCTGGCTGGAGCTCGGGGTCCGTCGCGACGCCACCGGGGCCGACCTGCCCTGAGCCCGGGCGACGGCCGCTACGTGGCCTTGTGGTACATCCGCTCGATCGCCTCGGCGGCATCCTCCGCGGCATCGATCGCGTTCTCGAGCTCGCGGTAGAGATCGCGCCACTTGATGACCTCGAGCGGATCGGTGCCGTCGCGGAACAAGCGCGCCACCGCTGAGCGGGACAGGCCATCGGCCTCGTGCTCGAGCTCGTGGACCATCTCGAGGTGCGACTCGAGGCCCTTGAGCCCATCGAGCTTGCCCAATGCCGCGAGCAGCTCCACGGACTGGCCAGCCAGGATCCGGGCGAGCTCGACCGATTCCTCGGTCGGGCGTTCGATCCCGTAGATGACGAACGTCTCGGCGGTCGCCTGGATGCCGTCCACGACGTCATCGAGCCGGACCGTCAGCTCGTGGATGTCCTCGCGATCGAACGGCGTCACGAACGCGTCCTCGAGCCGGATGCCGATCTGCTTGTCGATCTCGTCGCCCTCCTTCTCGAGGCGCTGGATCTCCACGATCCGCTCCTCGAGCCGGTCGTACTCCCTGACCATGTCGTAGAGCGCGTGGGCGGCGGCCCGCAGGTTCTCGCCATCGGCCGTGAACAGGTCGAAGAACCGGACGTCCTTGGGCAGTAATCGGAAGCTCATGCGGGTCTCCTTGCTCAGGCGAAGCCGATGGAATGCAGGACGAACCACGACGCGGCCGCGATGGTCCCGCTGATCGGGATGGTGATGACCCAGGCGAGCAGGATCCGGCGCGCGACCCCCCAGCGGACCCCCTTCGGACCGCGTGCCGACCCCACCCCCATGATCGCGCTCGAGATGACGTGCGTGGTCGAGACCGGCATGCCGAGGGCCGCGGTGCCGAGCAGGACGCTGGCGGCCGTGGTCTCCGCCGCGAACCCGTGGACGGGCTCCAGCTTGACCACCCGGTGCCCCATCGTGTGCATGATCCGCCAGCCGCCGACCGCGGTCCCGAGGGACAGGGCGGTCGCCGAGACGACGATGACCCACGTCGGGACCTCGATCGAATCGATCACCCCGGCCGAGAAGAGGGCCAGGGTGATGATGCCCATCGTCTTCTGGGCGTCGTTGGACCCGTGGCTGAAGGCCATGAATCCGGCCGATCCCACCTGGAGCCGACGAAAGATGCTGGCCATCGGCTTGCGCCGGGCGTTCCGGAACGTCCAATAGAGGATGAGCATCAGGCTGAATGCCGCGAAGAAGCCGATCAGCGGCGACGTCACCATGGGGATCAGGACCTTGTTGACGATGCCGTTGATGTCGAGCGCCCCGACGCCGGCCGCGATGATGGTGGCACCGAGCAATCCGCCGATCAGTGCGTGCGAACTCGAGCTCGGGATGCCGAAGTACCACGTGATGAGGTTCCACGCGATGGCGCCGAGCAGGGCGGCCATGACCACGGTCTGGGTCGTCGTGGTCTCGTCGACCAGCCCCGCGCCGATCGTCTTGGCGACGGCCGTGCCCGCGAAGGCGCCGATGAAGTTGAACGACGCGGCCATGAGCACGGCGGTCCGTGGGCTCAGCGCCCGCGTCGCGACCGACGTGGCGATGGCGTTCGCGGTGTCGTGGAACCCGTTGATGTAGTCGAAGACGATGGCGAGCGCGATGACGAGGATCAGCGAGAAGGTGACGGCTTCCACGCGGGTCGGCGCCTCGGTAGCGGATGGTTGGTGACCGGGCGAGCCGTGCCCGGTGCCGGGGGACGTTAACAGCATGACAACACGCCGTGCCAGTGTCTTGGGCCATCCGGCCCGGTCCGCCTCGCCCCCGGGATCGAGGGGGGCCGCCCCGGCTATCCTTAGCCGGCCATGCGACTTTCCCACCTCTTCTTCACGACGCTTCGCGACGATCCGGCCGAGGCCGAGATGCCGTCGCACCGCCTCCTGCTGCGTGCCGGCTACGTCCGCCAGCTCGGCTCGGGGATCTACTCCCTGCTGCCGCTCGGCAAGAAGGTCGACGCGCGGGTCGAGCAGATCATCCGCGAGGAGCAGGACCGCATCGGCGGACAGGAGATGGAGATGCCCGTCGTGCATCCCGCCGACGTCTGGCGAGCCAGCGGCCGCTACGACGCCGTCGGGCCGGAGATGGGCCGGTTCAAGGACCGCAATGGCCGCGACATGGTCCTCGCGATGACCCACGAGGAGGTGGTCGGCCTGCTCCTCGCGGACGTGGTGCGTTCCTACCGACAGCTGCCGATGATGGTCTACCACTTCCAGACGAAGTGGCGTGACGAACCGCGCGCCCGCGGCGGGCTCATCCGCGTCCGCGAGTTCGTGATGAAGGACGCCTACTCGTTCGACCGCGACGAGGCCGGCCTGGACGCCAGTTACTGGGCGCAGCACGGCGCCTACGTGCGGACGTTCGAGCGCCTCGGCCTCGACACCATCGCGGTCAGCTCGGACGTCGGGATGATGGGCGGCAGCCTGGCCCACGAGTTCATGGTCCTCAATCCTGCCGGCGAGGACGTCCTCGTCCTGTGCGAATCGTGCGACTACGCGGCGAACCGCCAGATCGCGATCGTCCCGAAGGCAGATCCGCCCGCCGAGGACCCCCTGCCACTCGAAGAGGTCGCCACGCCGGGCACGACCACGATCGCGACGCTGGCGGCCTTCCTCGGCATCGGGCCGGAGCGGACGGCGAAGGCCGCGTTCTTCGTCACCGGCGACGGACGGCTCGTCACGGCTATCGTGCGCGGTGACTACGACGTCAACGAGACGAAGCTCGCCAACGCGGTGGGAGCCACCGGCGGGATCCGACCCGCCCAGGTCGAGGAGATCAAGGCGGCCGGGATGGAGCCGGGCTACGGCTCGCCCATCGGCGCCCACGGGACGGTCGTCGTCATCGATGACCTCGTCGCTCGATCGGCGAACCTCGTCGCCGGCGCCAACCGCGAAGGCTTCCACTATCGGAACGTCAATCCCGGTCGCGACTTCACGCCGGATATCACGGCCGACATCACCAACGTGCAGGAGGGCGATCCCTGCCCGAACTGCGGCAAGCCCGTGATCCTGCGCAACGGGATCGAGGTCGGCAACATCTTCAAGCTCGGGACCAGGTACACCGATGCGTTCGGGGCGACCTATCTGGGCGAGGATGGCCAGGCGCATCCGGTCGTGATGGGCTCGTACGGCATCGGCGTGGGCCGCAACGTGGCCTGCGTGGTGGAGGCCCATCACGACGACAAGGGCATCGTCTGGCCGGCCGAGGTGGCGCCCTACGCCGCGCATCTCGTATCGATCGGGGCCGCGAAGGACCCGAGCGTCACCGAGATCGCGGAACGGTTGCACGCCATCGCCGCCGAGGCCGGTCCACGTCGCGAGATCCTGTGGGATGACCGCGACGAGTCGCCCGGGGTCAAGTTCACCGATGCGGAACTGCTGGGCATGCCCTGGATCCTCACCGTCTCGCCGCGTTCGCTGGCCGCCGGTGGGATCGAGGTCACGGAGCGCGCCACGGGTGAGCGATCCACGCGTCCGATCGCCGAGGTGGAGCGCCTCCTCGTCGAGGGCTTCTGATGGCCGGTCCGCTCCGGATCTACCTCGCGGGGCCGCTGTTCTCGACGGCCGAACGGGCGTTCCTCGACGACGTGGCGGCCCGCCTGCGCGCGCACGGTCACGACGTCTTCGTGCCGCACGAGCAGTTCACCGACGAGATCGTCGATCTCGACGCCGAACGGGTCTTTCGCGTGGACCTTGACGGCGTTCGGGGCGCGAACCTGCTGTTCGCGTGGCTGGACGGACCGATGGTGGACGATGGCACGGCCTGCGAGATCGGGATCTTCTCCGAGCTCGTCGCCTCCGGTGACCCGCGCTATGTCGGCATCGTCGGGCTCGCGACGGACCTGCGCACGCTGCGCCGCCGGGGCACGCCGGGTGACGGGATCAATCTGTTCGTCGCCGGCGCCGTGATCGCGCACGGCGAGATCGCCTGGACCGTGGACGACGCGATCGCCGCGGTCGATCGATTCGCGACCGGCGCCGCCAGCGCGGGCGAGGACGCCCCCTAGCTTCGCGTCACCGAACTCGGCGGCATGGTCCCAGGTACGGCCGCGGCCTCGGCGATCGCGCTCGCCGTCGATTCGTCGATGGTGGCGCCATCGAGCGCGAGCACGACCTCGCCGGCGGTCGCCTCCTGATCGACGAGTTCTTCCGACGTGCGCACCGCGCCGTCGATGGTCTCCTGATCGTCATCGATGCGCCCGATCGCGAAGGTGACCCCCGGCGGGATCGAGGCAGAGATCGAGATCTCCGAGATCCGGTACGGCGAGTCCTTCTTGCGCAGGGCCGTGTTGGTCATCTCCTGGAGGGCCGTCGCCTTGACGATCAGCTCCGCGAGCGTCCCCGGGTCGATCCGCTCGATGACCGTCGTCACCCCACGCCGGGCGAGCCCGACAGCCTCGCGCGCGCTCTGGCTCGCGCCCGTCAGGCTCTTGTTGATGCGTTCGGTCGTGGATGGGTCGCTCGCGGTCCGGGACGCCGCAGAGGCAGCTTCCCCTACTTTGGTGCGCGCTGCCTCGGCTGCTTCCTGCGCCTTCTTCATGAAGCTCACGGTCGCGCCCTCCTGCACCCAAGCTCCGTGCCGCCGCTCTTCGACGCGAGCATAGCGAGCGACCGGACCGGTGGCCACTAGGATTGCGTCGATGCCACCCCGCTCGTCACTCCCCGCCGACGATCTCTACGTCCGGCTCGGTGTCCCGTATGACGCCAGTCCGGAGGCCATCGAGGTCGCCTGGCGCGGGCTGCTGCGCCGCCACCATCCCGATGTCGCCGGTCCGGACGCGCTCGACCTCGCCAAGCGGATCAACGTCGCCCACGATTGGCTCAGCGACCCCGAGTTGCGGCGCCGCTACGATCGCGAGCGCGTGCCGCGACCCGTGGATCCCGGGTCGAGCGTCGGTCGTGACGGCGAGGGTCCGCCGATCCGGCCGGTCGTCCGCCGCGTCCCGACGATGGCCGAACGCGTGGCGATCGTGGTGGACCGGGTCGGGCGGCTGACCGGGGACGAACTGGACCGGCTGGCACTCGCGGAGCGCGCACCGATCGCCTTCCTCGCGACGATCCGTCGGTTCGTGTCGATCGACCTGCAGGCCACCCTCGACGACGCCGAACGCGCCGCCTTGGAGCGCCTCGACCGGGCCGCCCGCCGGAGCCCCGCCGTCCAGGACGCGGTGACCGGCAAGCTCGCCGATATCGTGGTCGGCGACGCCCTCGACGACCTCCTCGGCGAGTCGGCCGGGGCACGTGCCCGGGAGCGATTGACGCGCGGCTGGGATGCGGCGGTCGGTCAACCGCGCTACGGCCCGGCCACGCAAGCCGTCGAGGACCTCCTGCAGCGACTGCGCCGTCTCTCGCCTGCGGACGTCCGACGTCTCGCAGCGACCGGTGGTCGCGTGGACCTCGACGAGCAAACCGCTGCACTGCTTGCGGCCGGGGCGCTTGCAGCATTGGATCGGCGTCCGCCGCACGTTGCCTGATTCAGTGAGCGACGCGAACCGCGCCAGGTCGCCGTAGAAAACGAACTGCTTGGCGATGCGCGGCGGCACGGTGTCCGCAGGTCCGTCGAAGTGCGGGAGGTGCACGGACTCGAATCCGGGTGGCATGTGGAGACCGTGTACCCGAACCCGCTCCCCCTTTCTCGTTCTTCGCGACGGATCGGGGTCTGTCACGCGCTGGATCGCCCAACCCGATAGGAAAACCAGCGTGCCCACCCATCCAGTTCGTCGTCGCGCCGCCTGCGCCGCGTCCTTCGTCCTCGCCTCTTTCCTGTGCACCGGCAGCCCGCCGGCGCAGTGCCAACCCGAATGGCGGCCCGGCCTCGGCAGCCCGGGCATGAACAACAGTGTCGACGTCCTGCTTCGCCTGCCCAACGACGACGTGATCGCCGGCGGCGGCTTCACGGTCGCGGGCGGCATACCGGCCAGCCGCATCGCGCGCTGGATCGGCTCCACCTGGGAGCCGCTGGGGTCCGGGATGAACTCGAGCGTCTCGGCGCTGATCCGGCTGCCGAACGGCGACATCATCGCGGGAGGAGGGTTCACGACGGCCGGCGGCAACGCGGCCAATCGTATCGCGCGGTGGAACGGCGTGAGTTGGTCGCCGCTCGGAACCGGCCTCGGCGGTTCCGTGAACGCGCTGGCACGGCTGCCCAACGGCGACATCGTCGCGGGCGGCTCATTCACGACGGCGGGCGGCGCCCCGGCCAGTCGCATCGCGCGCTGGGATGGCACCGCGTGGTCGGCGCTCGGCACCGGCACTGCCTCGACGGTCTTCGCGCTGGCGGTGCTCGGCAACGGCGACCTGCTGGTCGGGGGTTCGTTCGCCAGCGCCGGCGGCGTCGCGGGAACCGCCTGGCTCGCGCGCTGGGACGGCTCGACGTGGTCGCCCTTTGCGACCGCCCTCAACCTTTCCGTCAACGCGCTGGCCGTGCTCGGCAACGGTGACGTCATCGCGGCGGGGCGCTTCACGACGGCCGGCGGCCCGCCGGTCGGACGCATCGCCCGGTGGGATGGCAGCACATGGGTGCCGTATGGAGCCGGGGCGGATGATGACATCGGAACCATCAGGGTGCTCGGCAACGGCGATGTCGTGATCGGCGGCTCGTTCAATTCCGTGGGCGGCGTGCTGTGGACGGCGGGAATCGCCCGCTGGAACGGCACCGCATGGCAAGCGATCGAACACGGCCTGCAGAACACCGAGCCTCCCGTGCAGTCTCTCGCCGAGCTGTCGAACGGCGATCTCTGGGTCGGCGGCAGCTTCGCCGAGGTCCTAGTCACAGAAGGCGGCGCGTATGCGGGAACGAACGGACTCGCACGCGTTCGCGCCGGCCGGTGGATGTCGGTCGGTCGCGGGCCGAACTTCCATGTGCGGGCCCTGCTAGCGCTTCCCAACGGCGAGTTCCTGGCCGGGGGCGCCTTCGTCGATGCCGGTGGGGTCAAGCTTTCGGGGAGCGGCGAACCCGTTCCGTTCGTCGGCCGTTGGGACGGCTCGCGCTGGCACGCCCTGGGCACACAAACGTTCAGCGGCATCCCTGCCCTCGCCAGGGCACCGAACGGGGATGTGTTCGCCGCGCATGGTTTTGCGGTCGATCGTTGGGATGGCACAACCTGGACGACCACCAGTCTGTTCGCGAACGGAGTTGTCGAGGCGCTGATCACGTTGCCGAACGGGCACGTGCTCGCCGGGGCATACAACACCCAGGGCCCGTGCGTGTATCGCTACGATGGCTCCAACTGGACGCCGGCAGCCTCGGGCGTCAGCAACGCCCGCGTCTTCGCACTCGCTGCTCGCACCGGCGGCGACCTGATCGCCGGCGGCTGGATCGACACCAGGAACATCGTGCGTTCGACCGACGGCGGCCTCAACTGGAGCTGGGCCGGCAGCGGCGCCAACGGCGGCGTCTATGCGCTGCTGGCGCTTCCCGGCGGCGACCTGATCGCCGGCGGCGAGTTCACGACGATCGACGGCGTGGCGGCCAACCGGATCGCCCGCTGGAACGGCACCACCTGGTCGCCCTTGGGGACCGGGACGGACGCCGGGGTCTACGCCTTGGCCCTGCTGCCGAACGGCGACATCGTCGCCGCCGGCGACTTCAACGGCGCTGGTGGCGCACCGGTGTTCGGCATCGCGCGCTGGGACGGCACGAACTGGTCCAGCCTCGGCACAGGTCTCGGCGGTGGCAGCGCGAACCGGGTCCTTGCGCTCGCCGTGCAGCCCGACGGCACATTGGCCGCCGGCGGCGAGTTCCGCCGGCTCAGCCCGTCACCGTCGGCCGCGCCGTCGGGACACTTCGCGCTCTGGGGCTGCCCGGTCGTCGAACCCTACTACCATGTGTTCGCCAGCGGCTGCGCTGGCTCGTTGGGGGTCGCGACCAACGTGGCCACGGCTCCGCCCCGGCTCGGGCAGATCATGTCCGTGCAAGTCGACAACCTGCCGTTCAGCAACGCCGCCGTCATGATCGGCTTCAGCAACACGATGGCGGCGTTCGGGCCGCTGCCCTTCGACATGGGGTTGATCGGGATGACCGGCTGCCTGGCGCGCGTCAGCTTCGACTTGAACCTGGCCGCTTCCGGCAGCGGCGGCACCGCCACCTTCCAGCTGCGAATCCCCAACAACACCAATCTCCTGGCGGCGCGGTTCCACACGCAGTGCCTGGTGCTGGATCCGGGCTGGAACCCGCTCGGCATCGTCGCCTCGGACGCGGCCACGGCGGTCGTGGGGCAGTGACGGTGAAGCCCGCGGCGCCGACTACTGCCGCGGCCGATACACCAGACGGAACCCGAGGAACGAGCCAACCTGGCCGCCCGGTCTGGCATCGAGGTGATCGATGTCGAAGTCACTCGCTGACTCGAACTGGTTCGCGCCGCCCTTGATGATGAATACGTTCTCGATGCCTCGATGCAGCTCCGACGTGGCCTCCGCCACGGCTCCGGCCATGTCGCGTACGCCAAACGGACTCTCGTCGCCGAGCCGGCTCCCTACCGGTTGCACGATCGGCGGCACGCTCGTCAGGAGCGCATCGGTGAGCTGCGGCTCGAACACATTACCCCACGGCAGTCTGCGCTGGGTGAATCCACGCGCGGCCCGGTTCCACTCGGCCCCGCTCGGCAGCGCAGCAACCCAGGGTACGCCTGCTGCCTCGAGTTCGCGGTTGCGCCAGTCGACATAGGCCTGCGCGTCATGTTGGCTGATCCACTTGACTGGGAAGAGGTCGCGCGGGTCCTGTCGAAACGTCTTCGGCTGCAGGAGGATGTCGTCGCGCGGCACGTAGAAAAGGGCACCGGTCTGCGCGCGAATGCGCTCGATCTCGGCCGCGATCTGCGGATCGCTCAGGAACCGATCCCACTCCCCGAGTGTGATCTCGTGCCGGCTGACAAACACCCCGTCGCTGGTTTTGCCCTGCTCGGCAGTCGCCGGATCGACCTCCGTGCCGCTGACCCATATCGTGTCCGGGTGCGGCGGCGAGTGCGGCGGCTCGACCGTCCATATCGTTCGCGTCTGGCCAGCTACCAGTTCGAACGGTACCCGCAGAGGCATGCTGTCCCGCTGCCGTCGATGCAGCAGCAACAGATACTCGCCGGGCGGCAGCAGGAGCGGCTGCAAGGGCGTGAAGCCGACTCGCGCTCTCTCCGCCAACAACAGCGGATACGCGGTTGGCACGGCGCGGATCCGAGCCACCGCTCCGGCGGGAATCTGCAGACTCAGCAGGCGCTCGCCGCGCAGGACCGTCAATGGGATCGGGCGTGCCGGCGCCACGGCGGCCAGCAGGTCCGCCGCGCCGGCCACCTCCACACCTGATTGCTCCGCCAGTGTGCCCTCGCTCGGCACCTGCAGGTGAACCTCACGCACACCGGCACACACGAACTCCACGGTCCCGGCGCGCAGCTGCGCCAACCGAACGTCGGCCCAACAACTCACTGGGGCGCCGCCGGCGCTGACGACCCGGTCCCACGCTTGGACCTGCACCGCCGCCGCGGCGCTGTCGGGCCGGACCGCCTTCACCCACAACCCCGGCGCTGCTGTCCTACCGTCGATCGCAACGATCAAGTCCTGAGGCTCGACCTCCGGCATGCCGTCGCTGGCGATCACGGTCAAGCATGGATCGCCCGGCAGCAATGCCGCACCGGTCATGGGCACCGTGGCTCTGGCCTTGCCGTCAAACGGCACCGGCACCAGCCGGAAGCTCGGATCGGTCGATCCCAATTGATGGCGTGGCCGGTAGTGGAACAGATGCGCGGCGTACCCCGGCGGCGCGTGCAGCGTCAGCGTTCCGGGGCGATCCAGCTCGGGCGTGTAGCGTGCTTCCAGGTCGAACTCGCGCAGCCGGGCCGCGTGCAGACGCTCCAACTCGACCTTGCCGGTGCGTTTGGCCCAACGCCATTCGAGCGCGAACACATCGGCGCGCAGGTGCCTGACAGCAGTGCGATCGGCCTGCCCGGCTGCCGCCGCTGCGGTCTGCGCGTCCTCGATCAGGTCGAAGGTTCGCATGAACCGAGTCTGCCGCTCCGCCTCCAAACGCTCGCACTCCCGCACCAGCCTCAAGTACGCCGAATAGCGGTCTGGCGGCACGTACCGCGCTGCCACCTCTTCGGCCTCGAGGTCGCGTGCCTCGGCGAGCGACCACAGATGGTCGTGCGCGGCACCCAGCTCGGACAACGCAGTGCGCGCCACCGCGGTGCGCTCATCGCAGCGCCGTGACGCGATCTGCTGGCTCCAAGCATGCATGCGCGGATGAGCATCGTCGAGCATCATGACTCGCTGCAGCGCCTCGTCGGCAACCGCAGAAGAATCAGTCGCCAACGCCTGCTCGACCTCGGCGGCCGCCTTCGCCACTGCGGCGGTGTGGCGCACCCGGCCGCCAACGAACATGACAACGCCCGTCGCAGCGAGAGCCAGCAACGCAAGCACTGCCGTCGACGCCGCCGGGTTGCGTTGCGCCGCCAGGTGCACTCGGCGCAGCCAGCTCGCACGCCGCGCCGCGATGGGCTGGAACGTCGCGAACGCGCGCAGGTCGGCGGCCATTGCTGCTGCGGTGGCATAGCGCCGGGCCGGGTCCTTCTCGAGCGACTTGGCGCAGATGGTTTCGAGATCGCGCGGCAAGGCCGGGAACCAGCGACGCAACGGTGGCGGCGGGCGCCGCTCGATTCGTGCCAGCAGCGCCGCGGTCGATTTGGCCGAGAACGGCCGCCGCCCCGCGAGCAATTCGTACAGCACGACGCCGAGCGAGTACACGTCGCCGGCCGCGGTTGCGCCATGGCTCGACTCGGCCAGAACCTCGGGTGGCAGATACGCCGGCGAGCCCACTACACCGAACGAAGTCAACGACGAGTCGTTCGCCAGGATGCGCGCAAGACCGAAGTCGATCAATCGCACGCGACCGCTTCGATCGAGCATCAGGTTGTTCGGCTTGATATCGCGATGCAGCACGCCGCGTTCGTGCGCGTATTGCAGCGCGGCCGCTGCCTCGGCACACACGCGCACGACCCAGGTCACATAGGAACCTTCTGAATCCGCCGCGTCTGTACCGATGCTCCGCGCCACATGCGCGGTCGTGCGCTGGGGCGGCGGCACGGCTTCCAGTTTGGCGATGATCTCGCCGAGCGATGCGCCGTCGACCAGCTCCATCGCGATGAACATCACTCCGTCTCGTGCGCCGGTCGTGAACACGGGGACGATGCCGGGATGCTGGAGACAAGCGAGCGCCTGGGCCTCGCGCGCGAAGCGGTCGGCGCGCCGCGGATCGAGCGCGGTCAAGCCGGTGATCACCTTGACCGCAACCGGGCGGTTCAGCGAGATCTGGCGCGCGCGGTAGATGACGCCCATTGCACCGCGACCCAGCTCCTGCTCGAGCTCGAAGTCGTCGATCCGGCGCGGCGGCGGCAACGAGTTGCGGCCGATCAACGCCTGGTATCCCAACAGCAGCTTGTCGAGCCGGTCTGCGGCAACGGCGCGGAGCGCCTGGTCTTGGATCTGCTGCAGCTCAACGGTCCAGTCGATGAGTTCGCCGCGCCCCAATCGATCGGTCCATCCGAGTAGCACGCGGTCGATGCTGTTGCTCTCTGGGTCGGGCAGGTCGATGGGTTCGGCCATTCGGCGAGTCTCCTCCTCTGCCCAGTGTAACCGACAGAAAGCTCACCGCGGCCTCGCAGCCGCAACCGAATGGGCCTCC
>CAYVJP010000061.1:0-12786 GCA_964451745.1 uncultured Anaerolineaceae bacterium
CGTGCTTGCGTGGGGCGCGGTCGGGCTGGTGGTGGCGCTGGATCTGGTGCTGCTGCTCGTCAATGCCCTCGCGCTGGCGGGGATTCACGTCGGCTGAACCCCGCCGTGGCGACACGCGGCGTCAGCGCTCCGCGGCGGGGTTTGGACTCAGCGGGCGCTGAGCGGCGGCCGCGGCCGTGACTGAGCGTGCCCATCCCACCGTCGGCGAGGAGCGGACCTGCCTCGAGCCGTGGCGAAGGCGTCCGCGTAGCGAAGTGGCCGAGATCGAGCCTGTTACGGCGCATCCCCGAGGCACGGCATCCGCTGGGAGGTCATCGCCAGCTCGGGTTTGGATAGGACGCCGGGACCTGTGCACGAGAAGCCCCTTCCAGCGGGACGGGTGTCAGTGCGTTCTGATATCTCGCAGGATGGCCGGCCCGAAAGTGGCACCTGAAGGCTCGGCGCCGGTAGGTTGTCCTGGCTTCGCCGGGCGGCCCCTCCACCATTCTCGATAAGCGCTCTTCGGTTGAGTGCTGGTCGCACGGGCAGCCACGGGAGCATGTCAACGCCCGGGTACCCGAGCGCTAGTGGGCCTCGATCGCCAATGTGAACGCGCCGCGGGCGCCGCCGGAGCGCAGATCCACGCCGCCGATCGTCGTGGTCGCGACCGTGCCGACGTGCTCGACGGCCCACGTCCGCATGGCGCTCGAGAGGCCGACGTTCGGCTGGACCGCCGCGGCCCAGGCCGGCAGGTCCGTTGCGGTCCGATCAAAGGCGAACCACGTTCCCTCGATCAGGAATGCCTTGCCTGATGGGCTGCCGACGATGACGACGAGAGACTGCGGCGTACGGCAAGCCCACTTGAGGACGCCGCCGGAGATGACCCACGGGCCTTTGCAGTCGTACCGGTGATTGGTGGCGAGCTCGACGCCGATGATCACGCTGTTCACGTCATTCAACGGCAGCGTCGAACCGCCGTACAGGACCGGTCCGATCGGAATCGGATCGGTGACGATGTCGGCGCCGACGTTCGCGCCCGGGGGCAGGTGGGTCCAGATCCCCATTGCCAGAACCACGTTGGCGATCAGCGGCAGCAGGATCTGGGCGAGAAGGTCGGCGCGTGAGCGGGTCGATCCGGCAGGCGACAGCCAGGGGTCGGCGCGGTCCATGGCGCTCATGAGGGGGTCCGCCAAGTGCCGGCGTCGGTGGCGGTCGCGGTGGCAGCGGTCACCGGCCGGCGGCCCAGCCCGGTCCGAAGAGCCCACCAGAAAATCCAGGGATCGTCGATGAGGTAGCGCCGAGCGAGCCGACGGGGCTCCTGGACGAGGCGGAAGAGCCACTCCAGTCCGACCGTCGTCATCCAGGCAGGAGCGACCCGGAAGCGGCCGCTGACAATGTCGAAGGCCGCCCCGACGCCGACGAGCACGATCCCGTCGAGTTGGGCGCGATAGCGGGCCATCCACGCCTCCTGCTTGGGTGCCCCGAGGGCGAGGAACACAACGCGGGCGCCGCTCGCGACCAGGGCCCGGATGTCCGCCTGATTGTCGTCCGGTCCGAGCCGAAGGTCCATCGGGGGTGAGATAGCTGCGGTCACCTTTAGCCCCGGATACGCTCCGCGCAGGGCAGCGGCGGCCCGATCGGCGATGCCCGGGCCGGCACCGTAGAGGGCGATCGGCCAGCCTTCGACCGCGGCGATCGCCGCCACTGCCGGCAGGAGCCGCCGGCCCGTGACCGTGCCAGGAACGCTCAGGCCGGCGAGGCGCGCCGCGTAGACGATGGCCATCCCGTCCGGAACGCGTAGGTCGGCCGCCGCAATCGCCGCCCGGAAGGCCGGATCGCGATGCGCTCTGACCACGTAGTCGGCATTCGGCGTGCAGGCGACGCCGCCTGATCGCGACCGCGCCCGGTCGACGATCCAGGCGACCGCAGCGTCGAAGGTGATCGCGTCGATGTCGACCTCGGCGATTCGCACCCGCGGTGACCGCACGGCCTCGGGTTCGAGGGGCGTGGCCATGCCGCTCGTGACGAGGGCACCGGCCACGAAGGCGTAGATCCAGTTGCCTAGGAGCCCGCCGGCCGATTCGGTCAGCGACGCCGTCCCCAGAAACGCGATCAGGGCCACCCCGACGGCCGGGCCGATCATGCCGCTCGCACCCCGCCGACCCCGCCAGCCGGCGCAGACGTACGCCACGCCGATGAGCCAGGCCGACCAGAGGGCGAGACCGGGGAAGCCGAGCTGGACGAGGATTACGCCGAACGAGCTCTCGCTGCCGACCAGCGAGCCCGCAAACCCACCGCCGGTGCCGAGTCCGATGCCGAGGGGTGCGCCAACGGCGCTCTCAATTCCCTGCTTCAGACCCCGGAAATGGGCGAGTGCGCCGGTCGTCGCGCCGGACGCGGCGAGGCCGATCGCCACGATGACGAGAGCACCGAGGAGCCAGGCCGCTGCGGAGAGGAGCCAGGCCGGGTCCCGAAAACGGCGGATGACGAGGATGAGGGCGAGATACGCCAAACCGACATCCAGGATGGCGATCCCGGCCTTGCTCAGCGTCAGGTAGGCCGCGAGGGCAATCGTGAACGCCACTGCTAGCGAACGCGTCGTGGGTCGCCCGATGGCGAACGCCATGAGCGACGCGAACGACAGGAAGGTCGCGAGGGTCGTCGCTTCGAGGAACGTCGAGACGAGCCGCCGGACGGCGTGGCCGGTCGTGAAGTCGAAGAAGACGATCGGGATGCCGCCGATCGGGAAGTCGGTGCCCGGAGTGTTCAGCTCGGCGAGGCCCGAGAGGTGGTAGTAGTAGGCGGCCGGCACGAGCTGTCGCCAGAGGGGCTCGGCGATGAGAAACCGCTCGGCGAAGCCAAAGAGGCTGAGCCCCAACCCCGCGACGATCACAAGAACGACCGCGGCATTGACCGTCGCGCGACGCCACGGCAACATCCGGGCGACGAGGTACACGAGCGGCAGGTAGGCGAGGCGCCGGGCGTAGAGGACGCGGTCCTGGAGCGAGGCGGGGCTGAGGATCAGGGCAACGAAAATGAGGGCACCGAACGCGACGGCGAGCACATCCGGCCAGACAAGGGTCCGTCCGCGCGCCTTGAGCAGCGGGATCAGCCCGAGGGCAAGGATTATCGCTAGACCCGGGAAGAACAGCTCCTTGTAGGCGAGCAGAGCCCGCAACTGGCTCGCCCCGAGACCCGGCGACAGAGCCGCGACGGCGAAGCGCTGGACGCTGAGCCAGACCAGTAGCGACGCCGTGATCGCGATCGGGGCACGCCGGAGGAGTACGAACGATACGGCCAGGACGGCGACGGCGAGGCCGTAGCCGATGGTGAAAGCCGTGCCGCCGCGCCCGGCCAGGAGTCCCACCAGGACGATCGCCACCGATGGGGCGAGGATCAGCCCGATGCGAGCCGCTCGCCCGATGGTTCGGCGCCCCAGACCGCCCTCGGCTGCCGACGGGTCGCCCAACCATGGCACGCCGAAGATGCGTTCGATCATGAGGGGCGATCCCGTGCCCGGCGCAGAGCCGCCTCGACGCCGCCGAGGATCGCCGCGTCGAGGTTGCCCGGGGCGTGGTGGATCCCGACGTAGCGGCGACCAGCATCGGCCGTGGCGAGCCAGCGCGCTTCGTCAGTTAGGAGCGTCACGACCGCGTCCTCGAACGCCCGCGGGTCGTCGCGTCGATAGCAGCCCTCGCCGTCGGCGAAGCCGAGCCCCTGGGCCCCGATCTCCGTCGCGACCGACGGCAGGCCCCAGGCCATGAGGTCGAGGATCTTCATCCGGATGCCTCCGGCGATCTGCAGCGGCACGACGGCCACGCGGGCTCCTTCGACATGGGCGCGGACGTCATCGACATAGCCCGTCAGCTCGATCGCCGGGTTCCGCGCGAAGGCTCGGACGGCGGCGGAAGCTCCTGGCCCGACGAGCTCCCATCGGACGCCCGGCACGCGCGCTCGGATGCCTGGAAACACACGATCGTGGAACCACTGCAGTCCGTCGGCGACGCCAAACCACGACATCGACCCCAGCGAGAGGATCCGCGGCTGCGGAGGAAACGGCCGGGCCGGCCGGGATGGCGGGGCCGGCATCGGAACGACGATGGTCCGGTCGACACCGAGCTCTGCCAGTGCATCGCGGTCGCTGCTCGAGATGACAAAGACCGTATCGAACTCCCGCAGCACGGCCGGCTCGCGGCGGGTCAGCTTGCCGGCCTCGACCGTTGCCCATGCCCGGCCGATCACGCTCGAGCCGCCGCGGGCCAGGCGGTAGATGAGGGACTCGACGTTCTGGACCATCGCGGTCGACGGCTCACCGTCACGCCGGTAGGTCGTCACGCCGAATTGCTCGTAGTGGATAAGGTCGTAGGCCTCCGCTGCCCGGCGTTCGTCGAGCAGCCGACCGAAGGGCCGACTCCGGAACTTGCGAAGCCGATATGGCTCACGCGAGAGGAGGCTGCGGGCCGCGACGAGCCCCTGACGGAGTGGATGCCGTCCAAACGTGAAGGGATGGCTGACGATGTCGACCCGACGGCAGAGCGCCTCAAGGTGATCGAGCTCGACCGGACGAAAGGGATCGGCCAACGCGACGAGGTCGACCTCGAACAGCCGGGCGAACGACTCGAGGACGTTGAGGGAGGCAATCCGGCCACCGCCGTCCGGTGGCCACGGCAGGTCGGCCGCCACGAAGAGCACTCGACCCCGGCTCACGCCGTGCGAATCCGGTACTTCGTCGCATCCATTGCGCCCATGACTCCCAGTATGCCGGAGGTACGGCCTGCCAACACCCTGGATGATCGGGCCGCGACGGCCCCCTATACTCGGACGATGGCACCAGTCGCATTGATCACCGGCATCACCGGCCAGGACGGCTCGTACCTCGCCGACTTCCTCCTGGCCAAGGGATACCGGGTCTTCGGCATGACCCGCCGATCGAGCACCTCGGGCAACGAGCGGATCGCCCACCTCCAGGGACGCCTCGAGCTCGTCCAGGGCGATCTGCTCGACCAGGCCTCGATCATCGAGGCCCTCCGGGCGATCAAGCCGACAGAGGTCTACAACCTCGCCGCCCAGAGCTTCGTGCCGACGTCATGGAACCAGCCCGTGTTGACGGGCGAGTTCACCGGCCTGGGCGTGACCCGCATGCTCGAGGCGATTCGCCAGGTCGATCCGACGGTCCGCTTCTACCAGGCGAGCTCGAGCGAGATGTACGGCAAGGTCCGCGAGGTTCCTCAAAGCGAGATGACGCCGTTCCATCCGCGGAGCCCGTATGGCGTCGCCAAAGCCTACGGACACTTCCTGACAGTGAACTACCGCGAGAGCTACGGCCTGTATGCCGCGTCCGGCATCCTCTTCAACCACGAATCGCCGCGGCGGGGCCTCGAGTTCGTGTCCCGGAAGGTGACCGACGGCGTGGCTAGGATCGCCCTGGGGCTGGCCCGCGAGCTGCCGATGGGCAACCTCGAGGCGCAGCGCGACTGGGGTTTCGCAGGCGATTACGTCGAGGCGATGTGGCGGATCCTCCAGCAACCCGAGCCGGACGATTTCGTCGTCGCGACGGGGATCGCCCATTCGGTCCGCGACCTGTGCCGAATCGCCTTCGAGCGGGTGGGGCTCGATTTCGAGGAGTACGTCGTCATCGACCCGGCCCTCCATCGGCCGGCCGAGGTCGACCACCTCCTCGGCGACGCGTCGAAGGCCCGGACGGCTCTTGGCTGGACCCCGACCATCTCGTTCCGGCAGCTGATCGAGAACATGGTCGACGCCGACCTCGAGCGCTACAGGATGGGCCGCCCGGCAAGCTCCTTCGCCGAAGCTGTGTGAGGATCCTCGTCACAGGAGCCAGCGGCTTCGCGGGCGGATGGCTCGTCCGGGAGCTTGCCAGCGCCGGTCATGAGCCCCTCCCCGCACCACCCAGCGGCGATCTCGACCTCACGACACCGGGCGCAGCACAAGCCCTCGTGGCGGAGCTTCGCCCCGACGCGACCGCGCACCTCGCTGCGGTGTCCTTCGGACCAGCCGCCGAGCGCGATCCGGAGCGGGCGATGGCCGTCAACGTCGCCGCCACGGCCTCCCTCGTCGAGGCGCTCGTGCGCGCCGGGCTGACGGGCCCCGTGCTCATCGCCAGCTCTTCAGAGGTGTACGGCGCCCCCGCGCCGACGGACCTGCCGATCACGGAGTCGGCACCGATCCGCGCAACCCGCTGGTACGGACGCTCCAAGGTAGAGCAGGAGCGGGCCGCGATCCACGCGGCCGACAGCGCTCTGCCAATCGTGATCTCGCGGGCCTTCAACCACACTGGGCCCGGCCAGCGGTCGGACTTTGCCATCCCCGCCCTAGCCCGCCGGGCGATCGCCGCGCGTCGCGACGGCCGTGGCTCCATTCGGGCCGGCAACCTCGACGTCCGGCGCGACTTCAGCGACGTGCGCGACGTTGCGCGCGCGTATCGGCTTCTCCTGGAGCGCGCCGCGAAGGCGGGTGACGAGCCGGGTGGCCGTCAGCCTGTCGTGGCCAACGTCGCCAGCGGGTCGTCCCACGCGATGCGGGCGATCCTGGCGATGATCGCGGCGGCAATCGGGACGACCGTCGACCCGGAGGTCGATCCCACCCTCGTCAGGCCCGACGACCCGCCCGAGATCGTGGGCGACAGCTCCCTCCTCCGGAGGCTCACCGGCTGGTCACCGACGATCCCGTTTGAGCGGACGATCGCAGACGTAGTGGCGAGCATCGAGGCTGAGCCGCCCGCGCCGGCCTGAGTCTCCCGCACACGGTCAGGGCGGATCGTCCGCAGTGTCCACGGTCAGCTTCGGCTGGCCCTACCGAATCTGGCCGCGATCAGGCGCCGGATCTCGGTCGATTCCTCACGCACGAGCCCGAGGACCTCGGCCACGACCACGAAGGCGACTGCGCCGGCGGTGGTCGGGACCGGCAGGGGGAGGTCGTGGGCGATCAAGGCCACCACGGCCATGGCCGCGAGGGACGTTACCAACCTGAGCGTACCCAACCGATCCCATGACGGTAGGTGCTCGCGCGCCTGGAAGAGAGCGAGGACCAAGACGAGACTGACCGCGAGGATCGTCGCCCACGCCGCGCCGATCATCCCGTACCTCGAGATGAGGATCAGGTTGAGGATGACGTTAACGACCGCCCCGCAGCCACTGCTAATCGGCAGCGCCCACGTCCGCCCGGCGGCAGCCAGCGAGTAGAGGACGAGCGATCCCACCGACGAAATCGGCACCGAGGCAAGGAGGAGCGACAACGGCGCGGCGCCGTCCACGTACCGGGGCCCGAAGACGGTCACGATAATGGGCGCCGAGAGGAGGGCAGCGAGGAGGGCGACCGGCACGATCACGACGACGAGTTGCCGGATCCGCCGTCCGAGCTCCGCTCGCTGGTCCTCGAGACTCCGGCTGCGGGCCTTCGTCAGGCGCGGCAGGATGACGAGCGAGTACGTCCAGCCGAGGGCCAGGAGGCCCAGGATGATCTTGTAGATCGCGCCGTAGGTCCCAACCTCGGCGCTGGTGCGCAAGATCCCCAGGAGGATGAGGTCGAGGTTGTAGTAGACCTGCGCCAGGAGGGTCGCGAGGCCGATGGGGATGGCGATCCGGGCGACCGCCCAGGTCGATACCCGATCCGGCAGGGACGGCAGCCCGTAACGGCGACCGACGACGACGAGGCTGACGACGGCGAACGTCCCGGCCCCGATGACTTGAGCGATCGGCGCCACGACCGGGTCGGAGCGGATAGCCAGGCCGATCACCAGGATCGCGAGGGCCAGGGTGGCCGTGCCACCAAGGACGAGCGCCCTCGTCCCGGTTGCTTCACGGGCCTGGGCGACCCACGAGACGTCGAGCGCTGCCAGGGCCGTGGACACCGCGAACAGAACGAAGACCGCGACCGCCTGGGCCGAGAAGCCGAGCGCCATCGTGATGGACCACGTGGCGACGACGCCGAGGGTGCCGATCGCGATCCGGATGCAGACGATCGCGCCCATGACCGATCGCGTCGTGGACGGGCGCTCAGCGAGGAGGCGGATGCCCGTGATTGTGAAGCCGAAGTCGACGAGCATCGCCAGGTATTGGGCCGTGGCCTGAGCGAGGACGATGACCGCGAACGCGGCCGGCTCGAACCTGCGGGCGAGGATGACCGCGGCGACGAAGGCCGCGCCGCGCGCGCCGATCGTCCCGACGACGAGGACCGCCGAATTCCGGGCGACCGAATGGCCCGGCCGCAACGTTTCGAGTCCGGCCGGATCGGCCGGCCCAGTGATGTCCAGCGTGCCCTCTCCGAAGACTCCGGCCTGACAATGGGGGCGCGCCGCGTCGGCGCCGGCCACGGGCAAGTATCATAGGTCGCGGCCGAGTATGGCTGGCCGGTAGTGCCTCCGGAGTGATCAGTCCTGGTCTGCGATCCAGGGTGACGGCGAGATCAGAGGGGTCGTGTGGAGTCATACCAGGAGGCGATCCACGTCGGGTACGTCGAACCCGGCGATCGCGCCTCGGACGAGCGCTGGGAGCTCATCAGGGACCACGCACCAGCCAACGGCTTGGTCCTCGACGTCGGCAGCAATCTCGGCTACTTCGGGTTGCGGCTGACCCAGTCGAATGAGCGCCTGGCGGTCGTGTCGCTCGAGTCGTCAGCGGTCATCGCCGATCGCCAGCGTCGCCTGCTCCAAGAGCATGCAGCCGACCGAATCTGCCTCGTCCAGGGCCGGCTCGACGCCGAGACGGCCCGCACGTGGGCGGCCACCTGCGACTGGTTCGAGCTCACTCTCGCCCTGTCGGTCCTGCACTGGGTGGATGATCCGGCAGCGGTCTTGCGGGACCTGTCGGCGATGAGCGCGACGCTCATCGCCGAGGTGCCGGACGAACAGGACAGCGGCGCCTGCGGGCGTCGTCACCTCGAGACCTGGGGCTCGGATCCGGTCGCCTGGTTCCGCGAGCAGACCGGTCGCGACTGCCAGCTGCTCGCGCGCGTCGGGCGCCATACCTCCGAGGTTCGCTCCCACCTCATCCTCGTCCAGGGACCGGTCGAGCGACACCCGATCGTCCCGTACTGGGGCTACGACTACGATCGCCCTACCGCCGGCAACTACCACGTCGCCTACGACGGCGACCGGGTCCAGCTGAGCGTCAGGGGCGCGCCGGTCGACTACGTGCCGGGCATCAACCTCCTTTCGCTCATGCGCCTCGGGACGCTCGTCCATCCAGCGGTGCCCTACTGGGAGGCCTCGGCCCGAGCGGCGATCGAGGCTGCCCCGGCACACGGTGACCCCTATCCCCACAACATGATCTGGACACCAGACGGTCTCCACCTCATCGACCCTTCGGATCTCGACGTCGAGCGCTCGACCGACATGGCGATGGCCAGCCTTGCCCGGAACCTCGTCGCATGGCAGCGGGGTCGGACGCGACGCTATGTTCGCGAGGTCCTGAGTCCCACCCGGCGCCTTCGCCGCCTTCTGGGTCGCGCCGCCCGCGCTGTGGTCGGCGACCGGCTAGTCGATCGAGCGAAGCGTTGGGCAGCAGCGATGTGGCGGCGCGATCGCTAACCGAGTGAGGCTTGGCGTGGTCGCGCAGGTGCCGAAACGCAACACCGGGTCCGGTCCCCGCGGTTGCGCGTATTGTTCGCCCAACATGACGAGCTCGTTAGCCGACGCAGAGTCGTGATCCGCCGCCATATCACGGCCCTCCGCCTCACTCTGATGGCGGTCGACGTTGCCACCGCCGTTATCGTGTTCATCGCCACCGCGGCGGTTCGTGCGTCGGGCGCGGACTGGCGGCAGATTTTCCCCCGCGTCGGCGTCGATCCCCTCGTCCTACCCGTCATCTACGCGGGCGCTTGGATCACACTCCTGCTCCTTCTGGGCCTCTATCGCCTTCGGGCCCGGTGGTCGTTGCGGGTCGAGTTCCTCGACATCGCCCGGGCCGGCCTCATCCTCGCCGTCGGCACCTTCAGCCTTCTCGTCGTTCTCAAGCTGCCCAGCGTCAGCCGGCTCTTCCTGCTGACCCTGTTCCCGGCCCAGGTCGTCGCGACGATGGCCCTGCGACTGGCGATGCGGGCCGTCTTCCGCATCGCGCGGTCACGGGGCATGAACGTCCGGTACATCCTTATCGTCGGGACCGGCGACTCGGCCGAAGCGTTCAGCCGCCGCATCGAGGTCCATCGCGAGCTCGGCCTCCGCGTCCTCGGCCACGTCGAGTGGCAGGCGGGACGGGAAGGGCGAGTGCCGGTCGTCCGGCGGCCGATCCTCGGCCGCGTCGAGGACCTCGAGCCGATCCTCCACGAGAACGTCGTCGACGAGGTCGCAATCTGCCTGCCGCCCGACGCGTGGGCCCTCGTGGAGCCGATCACTCGCCTCTGCGAGGAGGAGGGCAAGATCGTCCGGATCCCGCTCATCGAGTGGAACATGACCCTTCCGGGAGCCCGGGAGGAGGAGTTCGACGGCATCCCCATCCTGTCGCTCGTCTACGGGCCCGATCGCGTCCTCGGCCTGATCGGCAAGCGCATCATCGATGCCACGGCGGCCGCCCTCGCGCTCGTGATCCTCAGCCCGGCCCTTGCAGTCGTCGCCCTATGGATCTTCCGCGAGGACGGCCGGCCGATTCTGTTCCGGCAGCCCCGCGTCGGCCTCAACGGCCGAATCTTCAACGTCGTGAAGTTCCGGACGATGGTCCGCGACGCGGAAGCCCGCCTCGACGAACTCCTCGACAAGAACGAGATCCAGGGCCACGCCTTCAAGCTGTCCGCGGACCCCCGAATGACGCCGACCGGCCGATGGCTCCGCCGGACGAGCCTCGACGAACTGCCCCAGCTCTGGAATGTGCTCAAGGGCGAAATGAGCATCGTCGGTCCGCGCCCACCGTTGCCGCGAGAGGTGGCCGGCTACGATCTCTGGCACCGCCGCAGGCTCTCGATGAAGCCCGGGATCACGGGGCTCTGGCAGGTTTCGGCGCGGCAGGAGGAGGAGTTCGATCGCTGGGTCGAGATGGACCTGGAATACATCGACCGGTGGTCCCTGCTCCTCGACCTCAAGATCATGCTGCGAACGATCCCCGCGATGCTCCAGGGGCGCTAGCCGCCCTCCCGGTCAGGGCGCGCTTTCCGCAGGTATCGGCGACCCCGCCGGGTCGAAGCGGCCGGTCCAGAAGTCGCTGTCCGGTCCGTACAACTCCACCGAGAGCTGGCGCAGCGCATCCTCGTGCAGGCGGAGGATGTAGGTGTTGTTCGTGCTGGCCGTGGGCGGGTGGACCGAGTAGATCGGCGGCTGCAGGACGAAGCGCCGGATCGTGGTCGGGTCGACGCCCTGCGCGAGGTCGACCATCTCGTCGATGCGATCGGGCGGGAAATTCGTCCGGATCGTGTCGCCCGCCACATCCAGGATCGCTGGCAGTCGGGTCAGCATGGCCGGCTCGGTGAGCTTGCGGACGAGCGCGACGAGCAACTGCTGTTGTCGTGCCGCGCGGGTGAAGTCGTTGTCTCCGACGCCGTACCGGGACCGCACGTAGGCGAGCGCGGTACGCCCGTCGAGCGTGTGGGTGCCGGACGAGAGGAAGAACCCATTCGGGCTGCCATCCAGCCAGTCGTAGCGGCCGTCGCGAATCGAACGTTCGACCTTCACCGTCACGCCGCCTACGACATCGATCATCCGCTCGAAGCCATCGAGATCCAGCGCGGCGTAGTAGTGGATGGGCGTGCCCAGCAGGAACGAAAGCTCGTGGGTGAGGGTCGGGAGCGGGCCGTCCGGGAAGCGGTCCGGGTGTTGGCCGGCGTAGGTCATCAGGGAGTTGATCTTCCCGCGATAGGTTCCGCCGTTGTAGAGCGGGAACTCGGCGATGTCGCGGGGGAAGCTGACCATCGACACCGCCTTGGTCGAGGGATCGACGCTCACAACGAGCAACGTGTCGGTGAGGGAGTGGCTGCGTTCGGTGTTCTTGTCAATGCCCGTCAGGAGGATCGTGATCCGGGCATCGGCCGACACGGGCGTCGCGAACGGCGTGGCGAGGTAGTCGTCCGTCGGAGCGGCCGACTCGCCAGGGTCGACGGAGGGCAGTGGCGTCGGATCGACGACGAAGATCCGCGAACCCGTGGCGTACAGCGACCACGTGAGGACCCCGCCCCCGGCATGCATGGCGATGATCAGCGCGGCCAGTGCGGCGATCACGGCGCCTGATCGGCCCCGGATCGCCCCCCTCGGGTCGAGTCGGAGCACGGCCTCGAGTAGCGCCGCCAGTCGCCACACACCGATGACGACGACCAGGAAGAACGCGGTGAGCGCGACCGGCGGATTCACGAGGGACGCAACCAGCGACGCCACGCCGGCAAGCGCGCGCGCGAGGATCGCGACCGCGAGGAGCACCACGGGGAGGCCGAAAAGGGCCGCGGCCTGGCGGCGCCCAACGTACCAATGGCCCAGTCCGGGCCACGCGAACGAGAGGAGGCCGACCCGGACGATTGAGCTCGTCGTGGCAGCGCTGGGCTGTGCGTCGGTCGGACCGGACGTGATCGTGCTCAAGGCGGGCCGGAGTCTAGCACCTCTCCCGGGGAGCCCAGTCAGCCGCGTGGTCGCCGGGGACGCCCCCGTCGATCGCGCCGGCCCGGCGGCTCTCTACGGTTCGACGGTCACCCTCGTCCCGGCCGGGACGACCTGGATGAAGATGCGGCCGCGGACGAGGGGCAGCTCCGAGCCGTCGGCGGCCAGGAGGAGCGTGGGAGCTGTCTCGGTAGCCTTCTCCCACGTGATCGGCGTCGCCACACCCTCCATGAACGCCGTCCCGGGCCCCGTTCCGACGAAGCCGAGCACCGGCCGGT
>CAYVJP010000062.1:0-12732 GCA_964451745.1 uncultured Anaerolineaceae bacterium
GGCGCGATCGCCGGATCGATCCCTTCGGCACTATCGCCGGCGCGGTGGCCGGAGCCGTGTCCGGCCTAGGCCCCGGTCGCGTGGCCCCGGTGGCGGTCGTGGACGCCGGCGAGCCCGGACCGCCGGGCCCCACGCCGGACCCGGATCTCGGCGTGCGCCCGGCGAGCCCGGCACCCACCCGCGCCCCGGCGCCCACCGCCGTGCCGATCCCGACGCCCGCCCCGCCTGCGTCGCTGCGCGGCTATCGATGGCCCCTCCCGCGCGGTCGCCTGACCCTGCCGTTCGGGCCGTCGGCGTGGGGCTCGCGCATCGTGGACGGGGAGAAGTTCCATGACGGCATCGATCTCGCCACCTTCTGTGGCGACCGGATCGTGGCCGCGCATGACGGGACGGTGCTGGCGGCGGGGCGTCGCTACGACGCCCACATGGGGTGGATCGGCGATCTGCAGCCGTACCTCGATCGCCTCGAGAAGAAGCAGCTATATCCGACCCTGCCGATCGTCGTGATCATCGATGACGGGAATGGGTACCGCAGCATCTACGCGCATTTCCGCGAGGTCGTCGTCAAGAAGGGCCAGGTCGTCGAGGCCGGCGATCTCCTCGGATACGAGGGGATGACCGGACGCGCGTCCGGTTGCCACCTCCACTTCGGGATGTTCAGCCCGCTCGAGACCGCGACCATGGCCATCGATCCCGACGTCGCGAAGCGGATGAAGCTGCCGGGCTTCGAGATCGCCCGCATCGATCCCTTGCTCGTCTTGCCCGACCGTCCGACCCCGACGAAGAAGCCGACGCCCACGCCGACCATCACGCCCCCGCCCTGATCGTCGGGGTCGGGTCGGGCCGGGGTGGGGGTTCCTCAGGCCGGGCGCCGCCGATAGCGACGGCCGATCAGCCAATACGCCGGGATCGACCCGAGCGCGGCCGCCAGCGACGGGTGCGATCCATCGCGGGTCTCCAGCGCGAGCAGGCCGTCAGTCGACGCAGGATCGGCCGGCCGCGCGTCGACGACGGCGAGGTCGATCGCGACCGCCCCGGGCTCCGCGTGACCGAGGGACGCGACGAGGGCCTCCGGGTAGGCGTCCGATTCGTACTCGGCGCGCACCTCGGCCTCCGACCGCCACGTCGGCTGGCGGAGCAGGATCGCCCGCCACGCATCCGCGATCGGCTGGCCCACCAGCCCGACGTCGATCCCTCTCGCCCACCGAGCCGCCTGGTGCAGCAGGGCGTATTCGTCGAGATCCGCGTAGGCCGCAAGTCGCTCCGCGGGCGAGTCATCGCCGAAGATCGCCCGGATCGACTGCCCGAAGACCTCGGCCAGGTCGAGGTCGATGGCCCGGACCGTCCGATGGAAGTAGACCTGCTGGTACATGAAGCGCCGGGCCGTCAGGAACATCTCCAGGGCGCCGAGACCCGGCTCGTAGAGCGTGAGTCCGCGGTTCGAGATGAACGTGTAGCGGCGCAGCCGCTCGACGTCCACGGGGCCGGCCGCGACGCCGGTGAGGTAGCTGTCGCGGCGCACGTAGTCCAGGTTGTCGACGGTGAACACGCCCGACAACAGCGGGGCGAGCCATCGGACCCACAGCGGCATCGCCGGGTCCCGGAGGGCCGGCTTGGCGATGAGGAACGCGACCCAGGCCGGGTCGATCGACTCGCCGTCGGCGAATGCGTCCCGCTCCGCCACGGCCCCGGGAGCGCGTCGCAGGCCGCGGATGAGCGGACCCAGCTCGTCCTCGATGATCCGTTGGCTGAGGTCCTCGTGGGTGAGCCGCTTGACGTCCGGCCGGCGCGGGTCGGACGGAGCGTCGAAGGCCGCGAGGACGTGGTCGTCGAAGAAGTGGGCGAACGGTCCGTGGCCGACATCGTGGAGCAGTCCCGCCATCCGCATCGTCTCGACGACCAACCCCTCCGACGGCAGCGCCTCGCCCGGCGCGGCTGTCGGCAGGGCGGCTCGCAGGCCCGGGTACAGCGAGCGAGCCCAGGAGCCGGCCTCGTGCATGACCCCGAGACCATGCGTGAACCGCGAGTGTTCGGCCGTCGGAAAGACCCAGCGGGCACTCTGCAGCTGGCTGATCCGCCGCAACCGCTGGAGCCAGGCCGTGTCGAGGAGATCCTCCTCGGCGACGTCTTCGTCGGGCAGCCCGGCGACTGCGGATGCGTCGCGGGGAAGTCGCTTGGTGAGCTCGATGTACCCGTGGATCGGGTCGCTGATGAGGTTGACCGCGGTGTACGGGTGGCGCGCCATGGCGCCTACGGTAGCGTGACCCGACGCTCCGGTGTCCACGCACCCACATTCCCGAGCCGATCCGTCGCGCGGATCCGCATGGCGTACGAGACCCCTCTCGTCTTGTTCCACAGGGTCGCCGTCCGCGCGGTCGTATCGTTTCGGATGGTCGTCCACGGATTGTTGCCGGCCCGGACCTGGACGTCGAAGTGGCGCAGGCCCGCGGTCCGTGTCTGGAGCTTCACGTCGGCGCCGGAGAAGTCCCAGCTGATGTCGTTGCCACTGATATCGACGTCGGTGAACCAGGCGCTGGGACCGGTCACGTCCCGGGATTCGGTGAGGATCACCGATCCGAACGTGCGGTTGTTGCTGGAGCGCAGCGCGAGCCCGACACCGACGTAGTTGAACTTCGAGCTCATGAGCAGTGCGCGATGCGGTGAGCTCGCCATCCACGCCCGGTGCAATTCGATCGCCGCCGACGTGGCCCACGCCCTGGTGGTGTAGGCGATCGCCTCGCCATAGCGATACCAGACCACGTCCTTGGCATTGAGCTGGGAGCTGATGCTGCCGCCGACGGTGTGGCTCATCACGTTCCGTGAGGCCATCTTGGAGGCGCGTGTCCCGGCGATGCTCGCCAGTGACGAGTGGTAACGAAGGGGGGTCAGGCCGGCATCCGCTCGATCTTCATTGATGAGCCGGAGCACCAGCGCCTCGGCGTCGGACGCCGTGGAGGCCGACACCGGAGGGGGTGACCCGGACAGCGCGAACGAAGCGAGCAGGACGGCGGAGAAAGCGACGAAGACGGATCGCCGTGGGGGTCGGCGGGTCATTCGATAGGGGACCTCGGCGTGTGGGGGGCACGTCGTCAGGTGGCCTAGACTACCCCAGACCTCACCGGACTGTCCTCAACCACCATGCAGGATCGCCGCACGGCGGTGCGTCGAGGCAACGTCGTTTCGCAGCGAATCGGGGGCGATGACCTCGACGTCGTCGCCCCAGGACAGGATCCACAGTCGGATCTCGATGGTCCCGGCGACGGTCGCCCGCCAGGTCAGCGAGCCGTCCGGGCCGGTCTCGACGCGTTGGGTCGGATGCCACGTCGTCTCGAGCACGCGAGCCGCGACAGCAGGCGCGAATCGGAGCTCGATCTGGGTCGAGTCCTGGTCGGCGATGATGTCCCACGCGCCGCGCATGGTGCGCTCCACCGAGCCCACCTCGGGTGGATCGAACGTCCGTGGCGTGATGGCCACATCGCGGATGCGCTCGATCTTGAACGTGCGCAAGGCATCTCGCGTCTCATCCCAGCCGATCAGGTAGAGGGCGTGCGTCTGGAGCGACGGCTCGATGAGGTACGGCCGGACCACGGCCGTGCGAGCCGCCGCCTCGGGAGCGTACCGGGCAGGCTCGTACTCCAACGTCACGACGCGCCGGTCGGCCCAGGCCCGGGTCAGTCGATGGACGCGCTCGCTGAACGCCGCATCGCGGGGATGCTGCGCGAGGATGTCCAGCGTGCGCTCCACGTGCTCGGCGAGCGGCGCCGGCAGGACTTCCTCGAGCTTCTCGAACGCGGCGGCCAGATCGGGGTCGTACTTGTCCGCGTAGCGGACCATGAGCCGTGCCGACAGGACGACGGCCATCGCCTCGTCGAGGGTGAGCTTGAGGGGTGGCAGGAACTCCTCGCTCACGACACCCCACAAGCCGTTCTCCGACCACACGGCGACCCCGACCTCGGTCTCCAGCGCGGTGAGGTCGCGGTAGACGGTTCGGGTCGCGACGCCGACGCGGCGGGCGATCTCCGCGGGGCGGATCCCCTCGGGATGACCGCGCAGGACCGTCACCACCCGCAGCATCCGCGCGAGGCGGTCGCGCTTGCCGAACGGTCGTTCCTCGGGGTCGATCATCGGATCGGAGGATAGATGACGAAGTCTCGCCCGCGCTCCGTGGCCGTCAGGATCACCTCGAGCGTCGCCTGGAGGGCGTCCGGCCGGACGACGGCCCCGGTCCCGTTGATGCTCCCCGCGATCTGACCGACCTGGCCGTCGAGGAACACCCAGAAATCGAGCTGGCCGCGCCAGTCGGCGAGGTCCGCGCCGCCGACCAGCCAGCGGACCTGCGGGAACGCCGAGCGGAAGGTCGGGCCATCGATGGCGATCCGGCATCGCCGCGCGGGGGCGCGTTCGATGACCTCGATCCCGCGGTCCTCGGCCGTCGCACGATAGCCGGGCGTCAACGCGATCTCGACCGCCAGCAGGTCCATCGTCCCGTCGGCCACCGCGGCGGTCGACGTCGTCCGCCACGCGCTGCCGGGCGTCCGCGACCAGGCCTCGTCGCCGCTGGTCGCGGCCCCGTACCAGCCGAACTCCTGCGCGGTGGCCACGTAGGCGGACCATCGGAAGTCGGTCGCGTTCCGCGGGCCGCCCTGATCCACCGAGCCGATGCGCCGCAGGTCGACGGTGCCACTCAGTCCGACCGACACCAGCGCGGTCGGACCCGCGGCCACGTCGCCGTCGCACGGTGGCGGCTCGCCGTCGCCGTCGGTCGGCCCGAACCGCGAACCGGCGACCAGGCCCGGGCGATCCCGAAGCGCAAGCTCGTTGCCCACCGCGACGCTGGCGAACGCGACGCCGGTGACGACGGTCAGTGCGGACCCGATGGCGACGCCGGCGACGAGACGACGCGGTCGCAGGGCCATGCCGCCGAGCCAGCGTCGGGCCAGCCCGAATCCGGTGAACAGGCTCGTGCCCGCGAGCGCCAACAGCCACGGGTACGCGGCCTCCCAGGACGGGAGGAGGGTCTGGGAGCCCAGCGCCTGGAGCTGGCTGAAGAGGCCGCCGATGGATGGCAGCAGCAGCAGCAGCGACCCGATCCCGAGACAGATCATCAGGGGGAAGGCCCCCGATCCCCGCGCGAGCGGCGGCCAGCGGACCGAACAGGCGGCGATGACGATCGGCAGCATGAACGTCAGGCCGACCAACAGATCGATGGGGCCACCCGGCCGGTAGGCGATGAGCACGAGCCCCGCCGCCGTCGCCCAGGCAACGACCAGGGCGATCGCGATCAGGCGGAGTTCGAACTCGCGGACGCGCACGGACCGAGTCTAGCGGTGGCGCATCCGGACACCGCCGCAAGTACCGGTGGGGGGGTACGGTCGGGTCATCGTTACCACCGTGCTCTGGGTCGAACATGCCCGTACCGCACCGGGGTGGCCGGCGCGGATCGACGACCGCACGAGGGGAACGTGGGACATGGCTGGCCCGACGCAACGCGGATCACGGGGACGCGGGCGACCGTCTCGCGGCGCCTCGTCCTCCGCGCCACGCGCCGCCGGTCCCGGGGTCGCCGCCGGATCCACGACACCCGGGAAATCGACATTCCCGCCGGCGCCGGACCGTGGTCGACTGCTCGCCGACACCTTGGCGACCCGCTCCACGTACCGGGTCCTGCTGGCGCGTGGCCTGACGCCTGAAGAGGCGGCGAACCTGACCGCCTTCCTGTGCGGGATCCCGATCGACCAGGTCCGCTGGTCCCTCCGCCAGGTCAACCAACTGCTGTTCCTGCGAGCCATGTCCCAGACGGGACGGTTCGGCGCCCAGGACGGGGAGACGCCCCGACCGCACTGATCCTCGTCTTCATCAGACCGTGACGGTGGACCCTCCTCCTACCCGAAGCGGTCACCCCGCCGAAGCGGCGCCGAACCCTCCTCCCGGCGCCGCTTCGGCGCGTAACGTGGTTCGCTACCATTCCGCGGATGCGACCCATCATCACCTTCCTGACCGATTTCGGACCGGCGGCGCCGGCCGTCTGCCGCGGGGTGATGTTCCGCATCTGTCCCGACGCCAACATCATCGACATCAGCCACCAGGTGCCGCGCTACTCGATCCGGGAGGGCGCCGGATCGCTGGTCTTCGCCCTGCCCCACATGCCGGTCGGCATCCATGTCGCCGTCGTCGACCCCGGTGTCGGCACCGCTCGCCTGCCGGTCGGGCTCCGCGTCGCCCGCGGCGACATCCTCATCGGACCGGACAACGGCCTCCTTGTCCACGCGGCCGAGGCCCTCGGCGGCATCACCGAGGCGCGAGCCCTGGAGAACCGCGACCTGATGCTCCCGGTCATCACGTCGAGCTTCCACGGGCGCGACATCTTCGCGCCCATGGCGGGCCATCTCGCGGCCGGCGTCGCATTCGAGTCGGTCGGGCCGGTCGTGCCGATCGACGGCCTCGCCCGGCTCCCGGTCGTGCGCCCGACGATCGGTGACGGGGTCCTCGAGTCGGTGATCGTCCATGTCCTGATCTTCGGCAACGTCACGTTCGCCGGCACGCCCGCGGATCTGGCGGCGGCGATCGGTCCGCTGACGCCGGGCCGCCAGCTGCTCCTCGAGTTCCCGGCATTCGGTGATGCCGCGCCGGTCGTCGAGCGAACCGTCTGGGAGCAGACGTTCGGATCGGTGCCGGTCGAGGCGTCGCTGCTGATGTCCGACTCGGAGGGGCACCTGTCGCTCGCCGACAACCAGGGAGACGCTGCGAAGCGCCTTGGCCTCACGCTGGATCGACCGGTCCGCATCCGGCCCGCCTGAAGCGGATGGCCGGACCGTTCATCTCGTTCCTCACCGATTTCGGGGACACGGCTCCGGCCGTCTGCCGGGGCGTCATGTGGGGGATCGCTCCAGACGCCCGGATCCTCGATCTGAGCCATCACGTGCGCAAGTTCGCCGTCCGCGAGGGTGCGTTCCTCCTGTCGCGGGCGGTTCGCTATCTGCCGATCGGTGTGCATGTTGCCGTGGTCGATCCCGGAGTCGGGACGCCGCGCCGTCCGATCGCGGTGAAGGCGGCCCGCGGAGACCTGCTCGTCGGCCCCGACAACGGCCTGCTCCAGCCCGCGGCAGCGGTGCTCGGGGGCATCGTGGCGGCACACGAGTTGACCGATCCCGGCCTGTTCCTGCCCGAGGTCTCCCAGACCTTCCATGGCCGTGACATCTTCGCGCCGGTCGCGGCCCACCTTGCCGTCGGGGTCCCGCTGGAGCGGGTCGGTCCGGCGATCGCGCCGGCCGACCTCACGGATCTGCGCCTCCCGGACAGCCGGGTGCGCGATGGCGGCCTCGAGAGCGCCGTCCTCTTCATCGATTCGTTCGGGAACGCCCGGATCGCCGGGCAGCCCGATGACCTCTCCGGGCTTGGAGGCTCGCTCCCGCCCGGTCGCAGCTTCCGGTTGATCGTCGCGGGGAGCTCGTTCGACCTCGTCTGGGCGCCGACCTTCGGCGCCGTGGACCCGGGCGACGCCCTCCTGTATGACGACGCCGACTACGGCGGCCTCGCGATCGCCGTGAACCAGGGGTCGGCCGCGGAGCGCTTCGGGCTCCGACCGGACACGCCGCTCCGCCTCGAAGCGCACGACCGATGAACGACCAGGCCGCCGGGCCGCTCGTCGTGGTCGACGACCTGACCTTCCGCTATCGCCGCGCGACCGAGCCGGCCATCCGCAACGTCTCGCTGCAGGTCGACCCGGGAGAGGTCATCCTCATCGCCGGTCCGTCCGGCTGCGGGAAGAGCACGTTGATCCGCGCCATGAACGGGCTGATCCCGCACGCCTACCCGGGTGAGTCCTCGGGGACCGTTCACATCGAGGGCCGACGCACGACCGAGCTCAAGCTGCGCGAGATCGCGCGCTCGGTCGGCACGGTGCTGCAGGATCCGGCCAAGCAGATCGTGGGAGCGACCGTCGAGAGCGAGCTCGCCTTCGGGCCGGAGAACCTCGGGCTTCCCCGGGAGGCGATGCGCGAGCGGATCCGCGAGGTTGCGGCTCGAGCGGGGATCGCCCCGTTGCTCGGTCGCGAGACGTCGGCCCTCTCTGGCGGCGAACGACAACTGCTGGCCGTGGGCGGCGTGCTCATGATGCAGCCCCGCCTCTACGTCGTGGATGAGCCGCTGGCCAACCTGGACCCGGCCACGGCGGCGCGGCTGCTGGCGGTCCTGCGCGACCTCGCCGACGCGGGCGACGCGGTCGTCATCGTGGAACACCGGGTCGAGGAGGCCCTCGACCTCCGCCCCGACCGCGTCCTCTACCTCGAGGACGGTCAGACGCGCTACCTCGGCCCCGTGGACGGGTTCCTGGCCGTCGCCGATCCGCGCAGCGTCAAGGTCCCGTTCGAGGTCGTCCTGGAGCGAGTACGCACGGATCCCGCGTTCACGCCGACGAGTGCTGTCGACCGGCCGACCCGGGGCGGCCCGGACGGCCCCGACACGCCGCCGAGGCTCGAGTTTCGCGGTGTCCACGCCGCGATCGAGGGCAAGCCGATCCTCCATGGCGTCGACGCCGCCCTCGGCAGGACGGAGATCGTGGCCATGCTCGGCCCGAACGGCTCGGGCAAGACGACCGCGTTCCGAACGGCCATGCACCTGCTCCAGGTCACCGAGGGGACGGTCCTCGTGGACGGGGTCGATGCGGCGCCACGCACCACGGCCGAACTCGCCACGGTGTTCGGCTACGTGTTCCAGAGCCCCAGCCAGATGTTGTTCGCCCGGACCGTGCGCGAGGAACTCCTGTTCGGCCCGAAGAACCTGGGGCACGATCCGGCGTCGCTCGAGACGTTGCTTGCCGACGTCCTCCGGCGGACCGCCCTCGACCAGCTCGAAGGCATCGTGGACCGCCCGCCGCTATCGCTGTCGTTCGGCCAGCAGAAGCGCCTTGCCCTAGCCATCGCCCTCGCCCTCCAGCCACGCACCCTGATCCTGGACGAGCCCTCGGCGGGGCAGGACCACCGGACCGCGGAGGCGTTCATCCGGGAGGTGCTGGCCATCCCCGGGCTCGAGAGCATCTACCTGATCACGCACGACGTGGACCTTGCATTGACGCACGCAGACCGTATCCTCCTGTTCAGGGACGGTCGGATCGTGGCCGACGGCCCGCCGGATGAGGTCATCAAGGACACGGATCGCTGGATGGCATGCAACCTGCGGCCCACGTCGCTCATGGCGGCGAACGCCCGGTGGGGGGACCGGGAGCAGGGCTTCCTCGACGCCGAGTCCCTGGCCCGTCTCGTCGTCGCGCGCGAGCGTGGTGCGACGCAAGCGGCGGAAGGAGGATCGGTCGACGAATCGTGATCGGACCGTGTGAGGGAAGGATCAACGAAGGAGGGTTTCGTTCATGTCCACCGAGACCATGACCCGGGGTGGGATGTGGGAGGTCAACTCCCGAACCATCGTGTACGCCGCGATCGGCGCGGCGCTGTACGGCGTCCTCGGTTACCTGATCAACATCGTCATCCCGGGCTCCAACAACGTGTCCGTCCGCCCGGCGTACGCGCTCGTTCCGTTCTTCGGGATCGCGTTCGGTCCGGTCGTCGGCTTCTTCACCGGCCTGGTCGGCAACATGATCCTCGACCAGCTGAGCGGGTACGGCGCCTTCACAGCCTGGAACTGGAGCATCGCCAACGGGTTGGCCGGCCTCCTGGCGGGCATCCTGGCCGGATACATGGCGGGCCGCCTCACGACGCCCACCGCGCGCATCATCGGCGCGGCCGGGATCGCCGCCGTCGCGACCCTGATCGGCTTCCTGTTCGTGCTCACCGATATCTGGGTGTTCGGCAACAGCTTCGAGGCGGCCATCACCGGCAGCTACGGCTGGGTGATCGTGCCGAATCTCATCGCCGCGGTGGTCATCACCCCGTTGCTCGCTGCCGCGTGGGAGCCCCTCAAGGAATCGATCGGGCGATGACCCTGGCTCGACGCCGCAGCGCGGCGGCGCCCGAGTGAACATCGCTCCTCGCTATCTCGGTCGAGGGTCGTGGCTCGCCCGCCGCGACCCTCGAACCATCATCCTCGTCGTGGCCCTCGTCGGGATCACCGTCATCCAGATCTGGGATATCCGGATCGTGCTGGCGATGCTGGCGGGGGCATTGCTGTGGTATCGCTCGGCGGCGATCCCGTTCGAACAGGTCCGGCGCCAGTGGATCTTCGTCAGCGTGTTCGTGAGCTTCATCGTGCTCTGGAACACGATCCTGACCGGCGGGGAGATCGGGGGCTTCGAGGCGGTAGACCTGCACGTGATCTTCTACCTGCCGATCCTCGGGACGCCGATCTCGGCCGAGGCCCTCTCCTATGGCGCGACCCAGTACGCGCGGTTCTTCACGTTCGCGACGCTCGGCTTCACGATGGCCTATGCGATCGCCCCGGCGGATCTGGGCGTCAGCTTCGCGCGGCTGCGCGTGCCGGAGAAGTTCGCCTACGCCATCGACATGACGTTCCGCTTCATGCCGTCGTTGGCCGTGGATCTGCAGGCGACGATGGACGCCCAGCGCGTGCGCGGTCACGAGTGGGACAAGGGCAAGGGTGGTCCGATCGCGAAGCTCAAGCGGACCGTCCCGCTCGTGATCCCATTGACCATGAACGCGATCGTCAATGCCGAGGACACGATCGACGCGATGGATCTGCGAGCGTTCGGGACCGGCCGCCGGACGTGGCTGCGTGAGCTGATCTTCGATCGGACGGACCGCGTCATCCTGGTCGGCGTGGTCGCCCTGCTGGTGACCTTCACGGTCCTCGGCTTCGTCGGGTCGACCGCCGACCTGTACGTCTTCCCGTTCCTGCTGGACCTCGCGGCCGACTGACCTCGCCTGGGGCTCACGGCCGGCGTGCCGCCGGATCAGCCCCGGCAGGCCTCGACGAACGCGGCGAAGAGCCGCTCGAAGGCCTCGGGCGTGGACTCCGTCCGCTCGGGATGACACTGGACCCCCACGATGAAGCGGCCGTCCGTCGCCTCCAGTCCCTCCACGAGATCGCCAGCCGAACTCCCGGCCCAGGCACTGGCAGCGAGGCCCGGCGCAAGATCCCCGGGCCGGATCCCCTGGTGGTGGTAGGAGTTCACGTCGAGGGATCCGAGCCCCCCGATCCAGCCGGCGAGGCGCGACTCGGGATCCACCCGGAGGGGATGCGTCGCTGCCGGTCCGTGGCCCCACGCCGCCCCGGCATGGCCGTCCACATGCTGGAGGAGCGTGCCGCCGGAGAAGACGTTGATGGCCTGGAGCCCGCGGCACAGGCCCAGCACCGGCACGCCGCGATCGCCCGCCACCGACCAGGCCTCCCACTCGAGCGCGTCGCGGTCGGGCTCCAGGTCGACCGCGCCGTCGATCCGCTGGCCGTAGCGCCCCGGATCGATGTCCGCACCGCCACTCAGCAGCAGGCCGTCCATCGACCCGAAGGCGGTAGCCCGCTCCTCGGGGGTCGCGGTCGCGTCCAGCGCCAGCGGCCGCCCACCGTGCCGAGCGACAGCATCCGCGTACAGCTGGTTCTTGCGCGCCGCGATCGAGGGCTCCGGTTGGCGGTCGGCCACCGCCACCGTCACCACGATCCGGGGTCCAGGCTGGTCAGAGATGCTCACGAGCCGCGAGGATAGCGGACGCGCGGGACGCGCTGGTCAGGCGTCGAACATCTCGCCGAGCGTGACCGGTGTGAGCCCCTTCGCGCGCAGGCCGTCGACGATGCGCGGCAGGGCCGCGAACGTGTTGAACCCGCCAAGGTGCATCAGGACGATCGAACCGCCCTCGGCGCCCGAGACCACCTTGTCCACGATCTCGTCCGTCGTCGGACCGCCATCGCTCTCCGGACGCCAGTCGATCGTGTCGATGTCCCACATGATCGTGTAGCCGTAACCCGCTCGACCGACGGTGTCGAGGACGCGGTCGCTGACGCCACCGAACGGCGGTCGGAACCACGGGCGGGACGAGATCCCGGTCAGGGCGAACAGCGCGGTCTCGGTCCGTTCCAGCTCCTCGGCCATGCGTTCCGCACTGAGATCGCGGAAATCGGGGTGGGACCAGGAGTGGTTGCCCAGGTCGAACAGGTCGGGGTGGCTCGCGAGCATCGTCAGGACCTGCTGACCGGTCGTGGTCGTGGTCCCGGTCCGTCCCGTGGGAAAGATCGTGGCGTGGACCTCGTGATCGATCAGCCAATCCATGATGTCGAGGGCCGGATCCAGGCGGCCACCCAGGTCCAGGGTCAGCGCCACCATCGTCGAGTCGCGCGATCCGTGGCCCACGCGACGGCTGGCCCCGCCGGTGGATGGGACCGGTGTCGTGGTCGACGTCGGCGCGGCGGTCGGGCTCGCACTCGGGCTCGGCTCCGGCAGGTCGTCACCGTCGAGTTCGACTCCCGGGATCAGGAGCAGCGCCCACCCGATGGCGATGCGGTCCGGGTCGTAGCCCTCTGATTCGGGGTCCAGCGACGGATAGGTGTCACGATTCCAGTACCCGATGCTCAGTGGGGTCGTCGAGAAGGTCCGGGCGATCGACGAGAGCGTGTCGCCGGCGCGGACCACGTAGGTCAGGAACGTGGGGAGGGGCGTGGGTGTCGGACGGACGAACGACGGGGCGGGTGTCGGGCCGGTGGGGCTGGGCATCTCGGACGGGCTGGCCGTCGAGGGCGACGCACCAGGGGTTGCGCTCGGGCGACCGGCGGGCGGTGGGACGCACGCGGCGAGCAGCACGACGATGGTCAGCACAGCGGCGAACGAACGAT